>CAZTGV010000010.1:18632-33087 GCA_964613475.1 uncultured Gemmatimonadota bacterium | reverse complement strand
GCCACAGTTGGCACCCGGTTCCCTTCCTCCTGCACGGAGGGCCGGCGCGGGGCTCGGGGGTGGAGGGCTTCGGTGAGCGGAGCTGCGCCCGCGGCTCGCTCGGCTTGCGCCGGGGGTCGGAGCTGATGCGGCTCGCCGCCGCCCGCGCGGGCCGGCTGGCCAAGTTCGGCGCCTGATCCCGGACGGCTCGCCGAGTTCGACACCTACCGGCGCCGCGTGCTTCGAGCTCGCCGCTTGACCGGTGCCGGTCGCCAACCTCGGCGCCTGACCGGGGCTAGCCGCGTTCGAGCGCGGCGCCCGAACCCGGTCGGGGTCTCCCCCGCCGTCAGAGGCTCGCCCGCTCCTCGGCCAACGCCCAGGAGGCGGCCCCCATCACCATCCCCGTCCCGATCGTGATCACCCCGAACACCACGTCGTTCCAGAACGCGAAGGAGGGGAAGAGGTAGCCGTGCAGGAACGGCGCGAGGAGGCTGTAGGCGCCGATGCCGATCAGAAGCCAGCCGGCGAGCCGCCCCGGGCCGAGCGCGAAGGACGCCGCGACCGCGACGACCGCCGCCCCGATCAGGATGCTGTGCCACCAGAGAAACCCGAAGGGATACCCCCACAGGAAGGGAGCGACCAGGTACCAGATCCCCACTCCGATGCCCACGTAGGCGGCCTTCATGGCTCTGAAGATGTCCGTGCGACCGCGCGACGGCAATCTGCTCCGATCGCCGGAATTTTTCCCGGACGGCCGACCCGGAAGCCGGGAAATTTTCCCGGTTCCCCCCCCGGCCCTCCCCCGCGGGAGAGGGCCTGTGATAACACTAACTCCTTGTCATATAATCATTTGTATCATGTAACCCCTTCTGGCAGCGAGTTTGCAACCCATGGGGCCGGCCGTCCGGCGAACGGGCCGGGCGCGCCGCGAACCGATGAGCGAGGAGCCACACCGATCACCCCGAACCAGGATCGATGAGGATCATGAGGATGATAGAGACGATGACGAACCGCGTGCGCGCCGTCGGGCTGGCCTTGGCGCTTCCCGCCGTGCTCGCGCTCGGTGCCGCCCCCGGGGCGGCTCAGGAGACGCAGGAGTATCCGCCGCAGGAGGACCCGCAGGAAACGATGGAGCAGGAAGTTCAGGAACAGGAGGGTCAGGACCTGCTCTCCGTGGCGGAGGAAGCCGAGAACCTGACGCTCTTCGTGCAGGCGGTCCGGTCGACCGGCCTGCAGGAAGCGCTGCGGCAGGAGGGTCCGTTCACGGTGTTCGCGCCGACGGACGAGGCCTTCCAGCAGCACTTCTCCGATGAGGAGCTGAACCGGCTGTTCGGCCCCGAGGCGGTCCAGAAGGCCAAGGAAGGGGAGCAGCGCGACACGTACCCGCAGCGGGATGACGAGACGCAGCCCCGACCGACGGACGACCCGATGGACCCGCAGCAGGATCCGATGGATCCCCAGCACCGGGGCCAGGAAGGCCAGGAGACCGGTCAGGCCCAGGAGCACGGGCAGGCGGGCCACCAGGCGACGCAGGAGGACCGGGAGAAGCTGCTGACCGTGCTCCGCACCCATCTGGTGATGGGCGAGTGGACGGTCGACCAGCTTCGGAACCGCGAGAACGTCCAGAACATCCTCGGCCAGGAGCTGTCGATCGAGGACGGCGCGCAGGCCGGTGCCCAGGCCCGCGGCGAGACGCCGGTACGCGACGACCAGGACATGCGCGGTCAGGAGCGAGCCGAGCGTCAGGACGAGCAGGACACGGGCTTCCAGGAGGCCGGCCGTGAGCTCGGGCCGGAAGAGAGCCTGCGGATCGCCGGCGAGGCCGAAGTGGTCCGGGCCGATCTCCGCGCCAGCAACGGCGTGATCCACGTGATCGACACCATGCTGGAGCAGGCGGAGTTGGAGGATCTGGAACAGGACGAGGCGCAGCCGTTCGACCAGGAGGAGCAGGACGAGACCTGGCCCGAGACGGAGCCGACCGAGCGGGACACCATCCCGAGCGTGCGGTGACGCCGGCTAGCGTCGCGTAGCGTAGCGTCGAAGCGAAACAGAACAGAACCGAACGGAACGCCCCTCCCGCCGGGTCCGAGCCCGGGAGTCCCCGATGTGGGGTCGCCCGGTCCGGTCGGGAGGGGCGTCTTACATCCCCTTCCCTCGGCGCCCCTTCGACTCCCGCCGAACGCGGCGCGCGACCAGCCGGTCGATCAGCGCCGGCGCCAGGGTCGCCACGCAGGGGAGGAGGCGCAGTCGCCGGGGGATGACCAGCGTCCGACGCCCGCGCCGCACGGCATCCAGGATCTCGGCCGCCGCCCGCTCCGCGGTGATCGCGCCCTCCCGATGGGAGGGTCGGTCGTCGCCCAATCGCTCCGCCTCCGGCCCGAAGGCCCGCTCCCGGAGGCGCGTCCCTCGGATCCAGTGCGGAAGGACGGTGAGGACGGACACCCCGCTTCCCCGCAGCTCGATGCGCAGGGAGTCGCAGAAGCCCTGCACCGCGTGCTTGGACGCGGCGTACCCGGTGTGCCAGGGTACCCCGATCACCCCCTGGATCGAGGAGATCGCGACCAGCAGGCCTTCGGCGCGCTTGACGTGCGGCAGCGCGGCGGCGGTCGCGTGGACGAGCCCGAAGTAGTTCACCTCCATGACCTCGCGCAGCGGCGAGAGGTCGCGGAGCTCGTCGAAGCGGGCCCACATGCTCACACCCGCGCACGCCACCAGGATGTCCAATCGCCCGTAGCGCCGGATCGCCTCGCCGACCAGCGCCTCGCACGCCCCGGGTTCCGTCACGTCGCCCGGTACGGCCGACGCCCGGCGCCCGGCCGCGCGGCAGCGCTCCGCCACCGCCCGGAGCGGCTCCTCCGAACGGGCGAGGAGGGCGACGTCGGAGCCGGCGCTCGCGAACGCTTCCGCCAGCGCGGCCCCGAGGCCGGAGGAGGCGCCGGTGATCGCGACGGCGGCTCCCTCCAGGCTCCGGGGCACGCGGCGGCCGCTCAGTCGGCGGGCGAGGGCCGGGACGCCCCCGCCTCGGCGCCGAAGGCGGCGTTGCCGGCGGCGAAGACGTCGTTCGGGTCCAGGGCGCGCTTCACCCCGCGGATCGCCCGCAGGGCGGCCTCCGAGTGGACGCGCGGCAGGTAGCGGCTGCGGATCTTGCCGACCCCGTGGTGGTGCGACAGGGAGCCGCCCCGCTCCAGGATGACCTCGCGAAGCCGCCGCTCGAGCGTCTGGTACAGCTCGTCCGGACGCTCCAACCCGCGCCCGCAGAAGCCCATGGTGAAGTAGATGCACACCCCCGTGTCGTACGTCTGCGAGATGCGGTAGGAGAGGTAGGGGCGTCCGGGCACCCCGTGCGCCGCGCACAGCCCGCGGAGCGTCTCCTCCACGGCCTCGCAGATCGGCTCGATGCGGTCCCAGGGGGCGGAAGTCTCGAACGTCTCGCCGATGATGTCGAAGCGGTTCAGGAAATCCCGGATGTAGGCGATCGCGAAGGTCAGGTCGTAGCCCCGGCGCCCCCCCTCGGAGCCGCCCGCCAGGCCCCCGAAGCGCCGCGCGATCCGGGACAGCCGCCGCGCCTGGTCGCGCACCTCCTCGCTCGTCCCCTCCTGGACCAGCGTGCAGGCCACCATTCGCTGCGGGTCGAAGCCCTTCCAGCGTAGCACGTACCAGCGCCTGAGCCGCGCCACGAGCGAGGGCGGGCCCCCGGCGGGCGCCGGGCCGAGCGCCCGCCCGAGCCGGAACTCCATGTTGTTGGCGAGCCGGATGCTGGCCGGGCGGAGGCCCGCGTCCTGGACCGCCCTCAGGTACTCGATGCCGGTCCGGAAGGACGGGAGCACCACGGAGGCGTAGCGGCGCACCTCCGGGAGCGGCTGGAGCCGGATCATCGCCCGGGTGACGATGCCGAGCCCCCCCTCGCTCCCGAACAGCAGGCTGCGCGGCTGGATGCCGACGCTGGCCCGCGGAACGACGGGCCGGGTGGAGACCGCGCCGGCGGGCGTTACCAGGTCGGCCTCGAGGACGATCTCCTCGATGTTGCCGTACCGGTTCCGCTTCATGCCGCTCGCCGCGGTGGCGATCCAGCCCCCGAGGGTGGAGAACTCGACGCTGTCGGGCACGTGGCCGCAGGTGAAGCCCTCCGCCTCCAGGCGGCGCTCCAGCGCCCGTCCGGCGATGCCCGCCTCGACCCACGCCCGGCGATTGGCCCGGTCGAGCTCGAGGATCCGGTCCATTCGGCGCATGTCCACGGACACGATCGGGCGAGGCTCGCCCTCCGGGCAGAGCAGGGCTCCGGTCACGTTCGTGCCCCCGCCGTACGGGATCAGCACGACGTCGTGGCGGTCGGCCAGGCGCACCAGCGCCACCACTTCCTCGTGCGAGGCGGGCCACACGACCAGGTCCGCCAACCGCGGCGGGGCGCGGCCCCGCAGGATGCGGTAGACCTCGTCCACGCTGAGCTGCCCGTGGCTGTGGATCAGGCGGTCGCGGTCCACCTCGCTCGTCCGTTCGGCGGGAAGCCGGTCCCGGAGCGCGGCCAGGAACGCCTCGTTCCGCACCGGGGGCGGCAGGTCGACGGGCTCCTCGGGTTGGCGCAGGTGCGCCGGATCCAGTGACACCTGCAGGGCCTCCTCCACGAACGGCACGAACTCGGGAAGCGGAGGACCGGAAAGCGTGTAGCGGTCGCCGGTCAGCCGGACCGTCCGGGGCCCGCAGAACTCGAAGCGCGTGTCGCGGAAGCCCCACTGGTGGGGGTGCCGCTCCGCGGAGCCGGGCTCCTGCCCCCGCGCGGCCTCGGGCGCGGCGCGCGGATCCGCGGCGTGCGTGGACAGCGGCTTACGCCTCCGCCGCGCGCTCGCGGAGACGCTCCACCGCGGCGTGGACGTCGTCGGCGAGCCTCCGCGCCAGGTCCGACACGCTCTCCCGGTCCAGACGGGCGAGATAGGGCTCCACCGGCCGCGCCGGGCCGAAGCTGACCCGAACCGGGTGGCGCCGGATGAACGCGCCTCCCTTCGGCATCACCTGGTACGCCCCGTGGATGTAGACCGGCAGGACCGGGGCGACCGAGGCGAGGGCGAGCAGCCCGATCGCGCTCTTGAAGGGGCGCAGCTCGCCGGTCTCGCTGCGACCGCCCTCCGGATAGAAGATCAGCGAGCGGCCGTTCCGCAGGAGCTCGGAGGGCAGCGCGAGCGCCTTGGAGATGCTGTGCGCGTGCCGGTCGAAGGGGATCGCGCCCAGCGTGGTGTGCAGGAACCAGCCGAAGACGGGGTTCCGGAACCAGTAATCGGTGGCGGCCGCCGCGTGGACCCGCGGCGCCAGACGGCCGAGCGCCGCGAGCAGCACACCGGTGTCGACGTGGCTGGTGTGGTTGGAGACGACGATGAACGGCCCGCGCTCGGGGATGTGCTCGCGTCCCGTGCACTCGAGCTTCAGCCGGCGCCGACAGATGGCTCGGATCACGCGGCAGGCCGCGGAGCGGAGGAGCCGCTTGTGCGGGCGGCCGATCCAGCGGCGGACCTCCCGCGGGTCCAGCTCCTCGGTCAGGCGCAGGACGCGCTCCGCCTTGCGCCAGTCCTCCGTCCCCTCCTCCTCGGCGGCCCCGGACGTCCGGGACGGCCGGACCGATGGCGCCGCGGTGGCGGTCGCGATGGAGGCGGGCGCGTAGCCCACCGCGGCGCCCCCGTCCTCGCGCTCGCCGCCGATGTGGGCGCCGCCGCCGGTCGCCGCCGGGGCGTCCGCCCGCGCCGCCGCGGTTCCGGCGCCCCTCGTCCCGGTCTGGCCGCCCGCGCCTCCCCCCGCTCCATCGGGACGGCCGTCCGCTCCGCGGTTCCGGCGCCCATCGCCGTCGGCGGCAGCCCGCGCGCCCCGCCCCCGACGGCCGTCCCGACGCGCGCCCCCCTCCGGCGGGATGCCGAGCAGGTGTAGCTTGATTCCCGGCACGTGCACCTCCTGCACGTAGCGGCGCCAGTCGATCTCGCGCACGTCGAACGGGAAGCGCTCCCGGACCTCGGCCGCGAGCGCGTCCCACATCTGCCGCACGTGGAAGGTCAGGAAGCGGGCCTGACACTCGGCGTAGGGTCCGTAGATCCGGGCGTAGTGGCGGAGGCGCTCCAGGGCGCTCCGGCGCGAGCGGAGCCGCGCGTGACGTCGCTCGCCCCAGGGCGTGAAGCGAAGCAGCGAGGCGAGCCACTCCAGGGCGCGCAGCGGCAGCATGTACTTGAACGCCAGCTGCCGAAGGAAGTGCCGGGTCTCCGGGAAGGTCAGGCGCGGCAGCTCCCCGTCCCCGTTGCGGCCCAGCGGCACGCGGCGGAAGTGATCCAACAGGTAGCCGTGCAGCTCCTTGAGCTTCAGGGGGTTCTCCATACCGGAGGCCACCTGGTACATCCGGGGGCCGTCCCGCTCGTGCCGCTCGTGCGTCCAAGGCACCGCGACCAGGAGGGCGTTCACGACCACGTCCGCCGGCACCACATCGAGGACCGACTCGGGGTTGCCGGGGAACTCGAACAGCTGCCCCCGGGCGAAGGCCACGATGAGCGGGTCGAGCATGCGGAACCCGTCCATCCAGCCGGGCGCGGGCGTACGGAGAGAGCTCTCGATGATGGACGGCCGCAGGATCAGCCCCGGCACCTCGCCGCGGTGGCGCACGAAGAGCTGCTCGCCGAGGGCCTTGGTGAAGGTGTAGGTGTCGTTCCATCCGCGTCGCCGGGACCAGCGCAGGCCTTCCCGTACGAGCCGTTGTCGCATCCACGCCTCGCGCTCCCGCTGGAGCGGCCGCAGCGGCCCGGTCGCCCCGCGCTCGCGGATGCGGGCCACCCGGGCCCGGATCGTCCGCACCTCCTCGTCGGCGTCGAAGGGGCGCCGGGCGCCGGCCCGGTGGGGGACGGCCGCTGGGTCGAGGCGGGTCTCGAACACCGGCCCGCGTAGCTTGCTCACGTAGCAGGTGGAGACGTGGGCCACGAAGGGGTGCCGGGAAGCGTCGCGGGCCAGCTCCAGAACCCGGCGCGGCCCGACGGCGTTCGTCTCGAGGGCGACGTCCAGCGGCGCCTGGAAAACGGCCACCGCGCCGCTGTTCAGGATGACATCCACCTCGCTCCGGAGCGTCTCGTAGGCGTCGGCGCTCAGGCCCAGCCGGGGCTCGGAGAGGTCGCCGCCGACCACCCGGATCTTGGGGCGGACGAACGCGTCGAAGCCGTCGCCGTGGACGGCGCGCAGGTGGTCGAAGGCGGAGGACCCGAGGATCTCCCGTCGCAGCCGTCGCTCGGGCGGGCGGGGCCGCCCGTCCGGCTCGGTGCCGGGGCGGATCAGGAGGTAGAGGGTCCCGACCTCCGGCAGCTTCCGGAGGATGGATTCCACCAGGACCTTCCCAACGAGCCCCGTGCCCCCGGTGACGAGGATGTTCTTGCCGGCGTAGTAGTCCTCGACCCAGGACATTCGATTTCGTTCTTCTCGCTCGCGGGAATTTTTCGACTTTCCGACGGACCGCCCGGCTCGAACGGATGCGAATTCTAGGCCGGTCGGGCCCTCCGGCGCGAGGGGTGGGCGAGCGGCGGGCGAACGGCGGCCGCGGGACGACCGGACGCCCGGGCGGCTCGCGGCGGCGCGCCCCGAGGCCGCCCGAGTGCGGGCCGGCTAGACCGCTTCGCGGCGCAGACGGTTCGCGTTGGCCACCACGCTGATCGAGGAGAGCGCCATGGCTCCCTCCGCGATCACCGGGTGCAGGAGGCCGAAGAAGGCGACCGGCAGGGCCACCGTGTTGTAGATGTAGGCCCAGAAGAGGTTCTGACGGATCTTCCGGAAGGTGGCGCGCGAGAGCCGGACGGCGGTCACCACCCGGGCGAGCTCGCCGCCGACCAACGTGATGTCGGCCGCCTCGATCGCTATGTCGGTGCCGGTGCCGAGCGCAATGCCCACGTCCGCCTGCTCCAGCGAGGGCGCGTCGTTGATCCCGTCGCCGACCATCGCCACCGGCCCCGCCTCCTGGAGCCGCCGGACGGCGTCCACCTTCTCGCCCGGGAGAAGCCCGGCGCGCCACTCGTCGATCCCGAGCTCCTCGGCCACGGCGGCGGCGGTCCGCGCGTTGTCCCCGGTGAGCAGGACGGTTCGGAAGCCGAGGCTGCGGAGACCGGTGAGCGCCGCGGCGGCGTCCTCCTTCACCGGGTCGGCCAGCGCCAGCAGTCCGGCGACCCGCCCGTCCACCGCGACCAAGACCACGCTGCGTCCGCGGCCCTCGAGCGCGCCCGCCGCCGGGGCGAGCGCGTCGGTCGCGATCCCCTCCTCCCCGAGCAGCCGCTCGCTTCCGACCACCACGCCCCGGCCCTCGACCCGCCCGCGGATCCCCCGCCCGGGCGCCGCCTCCACGTCGGCGGCGCGGGCCGGCTGGAGCCCGCGCGCCCGGGCCGCCTCGACCACCGCCCCGGCGAGCGGGTGCTCCGAGTCGCGCTCCACCGCCGCCGCCAGTTCCACCACGCGGTCCTCCGACCAGCCCTCGGCCGCCACCACCTCGGTCAGCCGGGGCTCTCCCCGCGTCAGGGTGCCGGTCTTGTCGAGGGCGATCGTGCGCACGCCCTCCAGCGCCTGGATGGCCGCCCCGTCCCGCACCAGTACGCCGCGCTCGGCGCCGAGGCCGGTGCCGACCATCAGCGCAGTGGGCGTGGCGAGGCCGAGCGCGCAGGGGCAGGCGATGACCAGGACCGCCACCGCCGCGAACACCGCGAGGGAGACCCGGCCGAGTCCCGGCTCCACCCAGGGCACGAAGGCCGCGGCCCATTCGACGACGCCCTGGAAGAAGTCCGGGAAGAGCAGCCAGCCGACGAGGGCGGCGGCCGCGATCGCCAGCACGGCCGGGACGAAGAGGGCGGTCACCCGGTCGGCGAACTCCTGGATCGGCACCTTGCTGGCCTGCGCCCGCTCCACCAGGCGCACCACGCCCGCCAGGAAGGTGTCCTCGCCCACCCCGGTCGCTCGGACGCGGAGGACGCCCTCCCGGTTCACGGTGGCCCCGATCACCGCCTCGCCGGGCCCCTTCTCCACCGGCAGGGACTCGCCGGTGACCAGCGACTCGTCCACGGCGCTCCGGCCCTCCACCACCACGCCGTCGGTCGGTACCTTCTCGCCCGGACGGACGACCATCAGGTCGCCTACCCGGACGGCCGAGGTCGGGACCTCCACCTCGCGCCCGTCGCGCAGGATGCGCGACCGACGCGGCTCCAGGGAGAGGAGGCGCTGGATCGCCGCCGAGGCACGGCCGCGCGCCCTCGACTCCACCCAGCGGCCGGTCAGGTGGATGGCCATGATCATGGCCCCGATCCCCGCGTAGTTCATCAGCATCGGGGCCGCGCCGAGGACGTGCAGCGTGGCCACCGCGCCCGTGACCACGGAGACGCCGCTGCCCATCGCGATCAGCACGTCCATGTTCGGCCGGAGGGCGCGCGCCGAACGGAGGGCGCCCCGGATGGTGGCCCAGCCGGGGCCGAAGACGACGACCGCCGAGAGGAGGGTCATCCCGAGGTGGAAGGCGAGCGGGCCGGGCCACTGGATCCCGAAGGCCATCTCGGGCACCATCCAGACGACGACCGGCGCCGCCAGCGCCCAGGCCCACCCCATGCGGCGCCGCGCGGCCGCCAGCCGCTCCGCGGCGCGCGCCCGGCGGACGCGCTCGCGCTCGGCCCGGTCCTCCTCCGGCGCGGGGACATCCATCCGGTAGCCGGCCGCCTCCACCGCGGCCCGGAGGTCGTCCAGCCGGACCCGCCCCTCCTCGTATTCGACCGAGGCGGACTCGGAGGGGAGGCTGACGGTGGCGCGGACCCCGTCCAGCTCGTTCAGCGCGCGCTCGACCGCGGCGCTGCAGCCGGCGCAGTGCATCCCCTCGATGCGGAAGACACGGCGCGTGCCGGCGCGCGCCGGGTGGCCCGCGGCGCCGCCGCGCTCCGTGGCCGGTGTGGCCGTTTCGTTCGCCCCCACCGGTGCTGCCGCCTCCGCCGGTGCCGTTGCGTCCGCCGGTGCCGTCGCGCTGTCCCGCGGGCCGCCCGCCCGCCCTCGCCTCGAGGCACTCACGACAGGTACCGGTGGAAGATCTCGACCAGCTCGCGGCGGACATCGCCGGCGGCCCGCCCGCCCCCGGCGATCGCGTGCGTCGCGCAGCGCTCCAGATGGCTGGACAGCAGCTCGCGCTCCGCCGCCCGCAGCGCGGAGCGCACCGCCGCGAACTGCTGCAGGATGTCCGGGCAGTAGCGCTCCTCCTCCACCATGCGGCCGATCCCCTCCACCTGCCCTCGCACGCGCGCGAGCCGTCGCCTCACGTCGCGCTTCACCGTCGCCTCGATGCCCATCGCGTGGGGCACCTCCGCCTTCGCTCTCGCCATGCCGGTCCTCTCCTCCGCTGCGGTTCCGTGCCCGACATGTGCACAGTACCCCCGTAGGGTATACGCGGGTTCCCCGGGGCACCGGAGAGCACCGCGGCGCCGAGATCACGGTACCTGCCGGCGATCACGCCGCCATCCGGTGATCACGCGGCCCCCCGGCGATCGCGCCGCCTGGCCGCCCGCTGGACGCCCGGCGGGGCGGGGCCGTAAACTGCGCGCCATGTTCCGCCGGCTGAGGGACGCGATCGAGCGGGCGCTCTCCCGTCTGGAGGGGGACGAGGTCACCCGGGACGACCTGGACCGGGTGATCGCAGCGATGCGCGAGGAGTTGATCGAGCGCAAGGCGGCGATCCCGCAGCTGGAGGCGAACGTGCGCGCGGCGGAGAAGGAGAAGGCGGCCGAGCGCCGCCGGGCCGAGGACTGCGTGCGCCGCGCCGACCAGGCGGGCAAGATCGGCGACGCCGAGACCGTCCGGGTGGCCGAGGAGTTCGCCAAGCGCCACCTGGCCCGCGTCGAGGTGCTGGAGCGGAAGATCGCCGCCGCCCGGGCCGAGCTGGCGCAGGAGCGGGACGAGGTGGCCCGCATGACCGAGGCGCTCAAGGAGGCGATCTCCAGGCGCGACGTCCTGCTCGTCCAGGCGAGGCGGGCGCGGGCGATGGACCGCGCCGGGGGCGGCGCCCGCGAGGCGATCGAGGAGCTGGAGCGGATCTTCGAGCGGTCCGAGCGGCCGGCGGAGATGGCCGACGCGCGCCGCGAGCTCGAGGAGGCGCTGGGCGGCCGGGCGGAGGCCGCGGCGGTCGACCGCGAGCTGGACCGGGCGGGGCGGGAGGCCGAGGCGGACGCCATGCTCTCCGAGCTCAAGCGGCGGATGGGAATCGAGGAGGAGTAGGGCGGGGGCCGGGGGGCGCGGCCACGAAGGTCCGCGTCATCCGGGATCCGCCCCACGGGCGGACCGGCAGGAGAAGGGATAGGAGCCGACATGTCGCTGCTCGTCGCCGCCGTCATCGCGTATCCGATCGTGCTCATCGGGGTGAGCCTGTGGCGCTCCCGAGTGATCAAGAGCCACGCGGACTTCATGGTGGCCGGCCGCGACGTGCCGGTGCTTCTGCTCGTCGGCACCCTCGTCTGCACCTGGATCGGCTCGGGCTCGCTGTTCGGCGGGGCCGGGCTCGCCTACCGGGTGGGCATCGCGGAGCTCTGGTTCTCCTTCGGAGCCTGGGTGGGGCTGATCGTCGCCTTCTTCCTGGCCGGCCGGGTACGCCGGATCGCCCAGTACACGGTCCCCGACCTCCTCGAGCAGCGCTACAACGCGGCCGCGCGGGTGCTCGGCACGCTGGCCATCATTCTCGCCTACGTGACGATCGCCGCCTACCAGTTCCGCGGGGGCGGCTGGATCCTCTCGATCGTTACCGACGGCGCCATCTCGCCCACCCAGGGCATGCTGATCACGGCGGGCGTCATCGTCCTGTTCACCGCGCTGGCCGGCATGGTGTCCATCGTCACGGTGGACATCTTCAACGGCATCGTGATCACGCTGGCCATCCTGCTGGCGCTCCCCTACATGGTGCTCGGGCCGGGCGGCGGGCTGGGCGAGGTGCTGGCCACGCTGCCCGACGGCCACACGGAGGTCCTGGGCGGACACAACGTGCTCTGGGTTTTCGGCGTGGCCATGCCCACCTTCCTGCTGCTGCTGGGCGAGAGCGGGATGTACCAGAAGTTCTTCTCGGCCAGGGACGAGGGCGCGGCGCGGAAGGCGGTGGTCGGGATGGTGCTGGGCGTGGTGCTCATCGAGACGACGCTCGCGCTGCTGGCGATCGTCGGTCGCGCGGTCTACCCGGACCTGGTCGACCAGGTCACGGTCGTCGGGGTGGCCGCCTCCGAGACGGTGATCCTCTTCATCGCCCGGCACGGGCTCCCGATGGTCATGGGCGCGGTGCTGCTGGCGGCCGCGGTGGCGATCGTGCTCTCAACCGGCAACACCTTCCTCCTCGTCCCCTCGACGAACGTGAGCCGCGACCTGTACGAGCGGTTCGTGAATCCGGAGGCGTCGGAGGACCGGAAGCTCCTGGTGCAGCGCGTCTCCGTGTTCGTCTTCGGCGGCCTCGGGCTGGTGCTCCTCACCCAGTTCCAGACGGTGCTCGCGATGGCGCTCTACGCCTACTCGCTGGTGGGGGCCAGCCTCACCCCGGCCCTGCTCGCCGCCTTCCTGTGGAAGCGGGTGACCCCCGCCGGGGGGGTGGCGTGCATCGCGGGCGGGCTCGGGAGCATCGTCGGGATCGGGGTGCTGGACCGGATCGGCCTCGACTTCAGCGCCACCATCGGCGGGACGGTGTTCGACTTCGCGAGCTACGAGTACATCGTGATCCCGGGGGTGCTCACCTCGATCGGGCTGATGGTGGTGGTCAGCCTGCTCACCCGGCCCTCGCCCGAGGAGAAGTGGCGGCCTTTCTTCTCCAAGCCGGCGGCCGAGTCGCTCGCCCCGGGCGCGCTGCCGGAGTCCTGAGGAGGTGGCACGGACCCGGCGCGTTCAGAAGAGGGTCCCGACCTCTACGGCCGTCGCGCTCCTCCCCGGTTGAAGCCGCTGCTGGAGCGTGAGCCGGACCGTGTAGCTCCGGCCCGGGAAGTGGACGTTCAAATAGGGGAGGAACGCGACCCCCGCTCCGTCTCCCGCTCGGTCCTCGAGGCGGCCGCCGATCCCCGCCAGGCGATGGGGAAACCAGTCGCCCTGGACCGACCAGCGCGCCCGGAGGGATCCCGCCGTTTTCGCCGCCCCGGCCATCCCCTCCCAGTGCAGGGGCCCCGCGGAGGCCGTGGCCACCGCGTGCACCAGGTACCGCTCGGGCGAGTCGTAGAAGAGGTGGGCGCCGACGGAGGCGAGGCCGCGGCGGGCGAACGACTCGAGAAAGATGCCCTTGGGATCCAGCGCCAGCTCGTTGCTCGCCTCCTCCCGCGCCTCGGCGGTGAGCGGGAGCGAGAGCTCTCCGGGGACCGGCACCGCCACGGCCGCGGTCCATTCCCAGCTTTCCCCGATCGGCTGGATCCGCGCGACGCGGAGCGCGGGCGACCGCCCGGAGGGGGAGAACCCGCGTAAGCTCCGAGCTCGCGGCGTGTCTCCGCCACTCCCCGGAAGGGAGGCGGAGAGCACGAGCGGCTCGCTCAAGCTGAGGCGCCGCGACACGTCCACTTGCTGGACCTGTCGGAACTGCCCCGCCAGGATCTCCCAGCCGGAAGGCTGCGCCACCAGGAAGAGATCCTCGAATCGTCCCGAGCGGTCCCGCAGCGACCCATCCTCCCGCGACTCCAGGCTCAAAGCCCGCCATTCCAGGAAGTAGGAGAGCCAGGAGAGGCCGAGCTCGCCGCCGGAGATCAGCTCGATCCGGTTCACGTGGATCGGCGCGTCGGGCCCGTCCGTTCCCGACTCCCAACGGGTGGACGCCCACACCGCCAGTGGGACCGTCGGGCGCGGCTCGGCCCCCGGGATCCGGTACCCTTCGGCAAGGAAGCGCTCTCCGTACGCGTTCAGCTTCGCCGGCAGGACGTGGCACTGGGCGCACTCGACGCCGTACTTCCGGGCGAAGTAGGGAATCTCCTCGCCGTGTGCGCCCGGCTCCATCCAGGGCCCGACCCGCGCGCCGTGCGCCGGGGGCGGCGTCGGGCGAGACAGCGAGTCCGGTCCCGCCGGGCGCTCGGAGCCGGGCTGAAGGCCCGGAAAAAGCCAGGTTGCAGCGGCGAGCGCGAGGGGAAGGGGGGCGAGCAGCGAGACATCCCGCATGCGAGCCTCTCGGGTTGGCGATGTGCGCGGGAAAGGCCGCTCCAGCCAGCCTTTAGCATAGACTAATTTAGTGTAGTCTAAATCACCCCTTGGCGCAAGCCGGGAGACGATCGCCTCCTTTGGGCAGACGTGTCGCTAGGGGTCGTCGTGTCGCCGGGGCTTCCCGGGTTCGGGGTCGTCGAGTTCTTCAGGGTCGTCGAGCGTGTCCGGGCGGGCACTATCGGCGGGGTGGAGCGGCTCCTCCCGACCGAGCGACTCGCCAGGCTCCAGGCCCTCCTCCGGTTCCAGGCCCTCCTCCAGGTTCAGGCTCTCCGCCGACTCGAAGGGGTCGGCGACCTCCACCGGCGGGGGCGGGGCG
>CAZTGV010000010.1:0-18532 GCA_964613475.1 uncultured Gemmatimonadota bacterium | reverse complement strand
CAGGCTCTCCGCCGACTCGAAGGGGTCGGCGACCTCCACCGGCGGGGGCGGGGCGGCGACCTCGATCCGCTCCTCCTCGGCGCCGAAGGCGCGGCGGTAGACGAGCCCCGCGCGCCAGCGGAAGCTCCGGGTGTCGGTGGCCGGGTTGTGGCGCCGGGGCGAGGGAATGGTGGCCGCCAGGCGCGCGGCCTCCGTCGCTCCGAGTTCCGCCGCGCCGCGGCCGAAGTAACGGCGGGACGCGGCCTCCACGCCGAACACGCCGGGTCCCAGCTCGATCACGTTGAGGTAGAGCTCGAGGATCCGCCCCTTCGAGAGCCGGCGCTCCAGACGCCGGGCGATGAGCGCCTCGCGGAGCTTCCGGAAGGGGCTGCGCCGAGGGGACAGGTAGAGGTTGCGGGCGAGCTGCTGGGTGATCGTGCTGGCTCCGCGCGGGAGGCGGCGCTCCTCCCAGGCGCTCTCGAGCGAGGCGCGCACCTCGTGCCAGTCGAAGCCGCCGTGGCCGTAGAAGGCGGCGTCCTCGGCGACCAGGACGGCACGCCGCACCTCGCGCGGGATGCGCGAGAGCGGCACCGGACGGTAGTCCAGGCGCAGCGCCTCGCCCGCCCGCCGCGCCTCGTCGAGGCGCAGCTCCATATACGCCGTCCGCTCCGGCCAGCCGCGCTCCAGGCCGTCGACGTCCGGGAGGGTGAGGAGGAGGACGGCCAGGCCGCCGCCCGCTACCGCGAGCGCGCACAGGAGGACGGCGAGGCGCGGATGGCGGGAGGCCCAATTGCGCGGGGTCACCTGGCTGTCATCTCACGTCTGTTTAACGAGTTGGCGCCACCCGCCCCCGGGGGGGGCCGACCGTGAGGACGTCCCGCGACCCGGTCGGCGGGATCGCGCGCGCGCCCGCCCGCCGGACCCCGATCGCCCGAGAACCCTTGTCCGATGCGGGCTTTCGGCCGATCCGTCCCTTGACGGCCTCGGAAGGCTCGCGTACACTTGGGCGACCGTCACAGCGGCTTCTTCCCGCGTGCTCTAGGCAACTTCATCCAAAGGAGCGACCGTGAACAAGACCGAGCTGATCGACGCGCTCTCCTCTTCGACCGAGATGACGAAGGCGGATTCGCAGCGTGTCATCGACGCCCTGTTCGACACGAACGCCGGTGTGATCGCCAAGGCGCTCAAGAAGAACGCCAAGGTTCAGATCACCGGATTCGGGACGTTCGAGCCGCGGAAGCGGAAGGCGCGGACGGGCCGGAATCCCCGCACGGGCGAGAAGATCCGCATTCCTGCCAGCCGGACGGTGAACTTCCGGGCCGGGAAGGGCCTGAAGGACGCGGTCAACTGAGGCGTAGGACGGCGTAGTACAGGGGGCGTTCGCCCCCGACTCGGACGAAGAGGGCGCGGTCCGCGGGAACCGCGCCGCACGCGGCGGCGGGCCGGGAGACGGGATCCTCCCGGGCTCGTCGCCGCTTCTTTTCTATCCCTCCCGCGCCAGGCGTCTATCCCTCCCGCGCCAGGCGGGCGTGGACCTCGCTCCCTTTGATCCGCGCCCCTTCCAGCCGCCGCACGACGTCGTCCGCCACCTGGGAGTCGAGGTCGACGAGCGAGTAGCTCGAGCGGATCTCGATCTTCCCGATCTGCCCGCCCACCGCGGAGGTCTCCCCGGTGATCGCCCCGACGATGTCCCCGGGTCCGGCGCCGTCCCGCTTGCCGACGCTGATCCAGATGCGGGTCCAGGCCGGGCGGACGGCCCGTTCGGCGCGACCGGCCTCTCGTGGCGCGCGGCGCGGCGGCGCCTCGCGCTCCCGACCGGGCGCGGACGGACGGGCGCCGGGCGCCGACGGGGCTCCTCCCTCGCCGGCCGCGGGTGCGGCGGGGGGACGCTCGCGCAGGAGGGAGGCGAGCGCGGCGCTCACCTCGGCGCTCCCGAGCTCCTCAAGGAGCGGCTCCAGGAGGAGGAGGTCCACGGCGGGATCGCCCTCGCGCGCCCGGGCGCGAACCCGCTCGCGGAAGGCGGTCACCGCCTCCTCGGCGGCGCGCGGCGGGCGGTCGGGAAGCGCCCGCACGGGCCAGCCGGCCCGGCGCGCCAGGATCCGGAGTTGCGGCAGATGGCCGGATTCGACCACCGCGAGCCGATGGGGAGCGGGCTCGAGGACGCGCCGCAGGCGCGGGAGGCCGGCCGGAAGGCCGAAGAGCGCCGCCACCGCGCCGGCGGGCGCCTCGTCCTCTCCCCACGCCACCACGAGGCCGGGCCCATCCTCCTCGTCCGCCAGCCGGAAGCCGGAGACCGTGAGGTAGGCGGCCGTCCGGCGCGCCGTCGCCTCGTCCGGGCAGTGGACGAAGGCGCGCTCGGCCTCGGCCTGCTCGGCCAGCCGCTGGAGCCCCTCCGCCAGCCGCTCCAGCCGGGCCAGCTCGCCGGCCGCCGCCGCGTGGAGGAGGGGCGGCGCGTCCGTGGCGGAGGGCGCCGGGGCGGCTTCCGCCCCGCCGGGCTCCGCGAAGAGCTCGGGGGGCCACCGCCGCGCCCGGGGCAGGCGGTGCACGAGAAGCTCCTCCAGCCGGCCGCCGGGCGCCTCCGCGCAGGCGATCCGCTGCGCATCGGGGTCCAGGGTGTCGAGCAGCGCCTCCACCGAGGCCCAGCTCCCGGTCTCCTCGAGCGCCCGCACGCCGTCCACCACCAGGAGGCGGAGCGCGCCGACGCCGAGCCGACCCGCGCGCACCTCGGCGAGGAGCGCTTCCGGACGGCCCGCCAGGAGGTGCGCGAACGGCGCCTCGCCCGCACCCGGAGCGGCGGCGCCGACCGGCGGCCAGGCGAGACAGGCGAGCCCGTCCGGCGCCCCGAGGGCGTGGGCGACCGCCGCGGCGCGCAGGGCCCCCTCGCGGGTGGGAACGAGCAGGAGCGCCTGGAGGTCGGGCGCGTCCGGATCGCAGCGGTGGCGGGCGGCGGTCGCGTACAGGAGCTCCTTGCCGGAGCCTTCGGCGGCGACGATCGCCAGATGGTGCCCCCGCTCGACGGGGAGGGAGAGCGCCTCCTCGAGCTCCGGGGGCTCGGTCAGCCCGAGGAGGCGGATCGCGTCGCGCCGCGGCTCGGCCGGCTCGGCGGGTGGATCGGTCACGGTCGCGTCGGCGAACCTCTCGAGACCGAGGGGCGTCAGCCCTCGGCGCCCGGCGCCGGCAGGTCGCTGCTGAACATGTCCGCCACGACGCGCCACTGGCCGTCCCGCATCTCCCAGACCACCAGGTACTTCCCGCGATCCTCGCCGCCGTCCGGGAGCTCCATCCGGTAGCTGCCCCAGGTGTACGCCATATCCCCGGAGGAGGCCGCGTTGCCGCCCTCGGGGGACCAGGAGAGGGAGAGCCCCTCCGTCTCGCTCAAGCCGCGCCAGAACCCGGCGATCGCCTCGCGCCCCTCGATCGGCTCCGTGTTCTGGGGAAGGGTCCGCGCGTCTTCGGCGTGCAGCTGGGCGATCCACTCCACATCCCCGGCGCCGGCCCGCTCCGACCACTGCCGGTCGAGTTCCATCACGGCCCGGACCGTCTCCTCCGTCTGGGCTTGCGACGCCTGGTCGGTCGCCCCGTCCATCTCCGCCGTGCCCGTCGGCTCGCAAGCCGCGAGGAAGAGCCAGCAGGCGGAAAGGACGAGCGGGCTTCGGGTCTTCATGGGTCGCCTCCGTTCGGACATTGAAGCGAAGTTCCGAAACCGCGCGGTCTCGGGGGCCTCGAACCGATGTGGAGCCTACGGCGGCCCGGCCCCGAGCGTCAACGGGCGGGGCCGAGCGCCGGAGCCGGTTGACGGCCTCGTCGGGGCCCCGCCAACTTGGGCCGACTCGAACGCGGAGCCGAGCCGATGCCCGATCGCCCCGTGGCGCCCCGGAACGCCGCCGACCCCCGGCGGCCGTCCCCCTTCCCATCCGCGCCGTCGACCGCCGCTCCTCGGCGGCGGCCGTCCGGCCGTTGATGGAGACCCTGGCGAGGCTGTCAGGCTGGGTCTGGGGTCTCCCCCTCATCATCCTCCTGGTGGGGACCGGCCTCTACCTCACCATCCTGCTCCGCGGCCTGCAGTTCCGGGAGCTCGGCCATTCGCTATGGCTGGCGCTGATCAAGCGGAAGGAGGAGGGCGCCGAGGGCGACATCTCGCACTTCCAGGCGCTGATGACCGCCCTGGCGGCGACCGTCGGCACCGGGAACATCGTGGGCGTCGCCACCGCGATCGGCTCGGGAGGGCCGGGCGCGCTGTTCTGGATGTGGATCACCGGCCTGGTCGGCATGGCGACCAAGTACTCGGAGGCGGTGCTCGGCGTCCGCTTCCGGGAGACCGATGCCCGGGGCGAGAAGTCGGGCGGCCCGATGTACTACCTCGAGTACGGCATCCCGTGGCGCGCGGTCGGCAAGACGCTGGCGGTGGCCTTCGCGCTGTTCGCCGCGGTCGCCGCCTTCGGGATCGGCAACGGCGTCCAGTCCCAGGCGGTGGCGGACGCGGTGAACCAGTCCTTCGGCGTCCCCCACTGGCTGACCGGGCTCGTGGTGGCGGTCCTGGTCGCCATCGTCATCCTCGGTGGGATCAAGTCGATCGGCCGCTTCACCGGCGTGTTCGTCCCGATCATGGTCGTCCTCTACATGCTCGGCGCCGGGCTGATCATCGCGCTGAACATCGAGAACGTCCCCGAGGCGTTCCGCATGGTGTTCGAGGGCGCCGTCCGTCCGGTGTCGGTTGGGGGCGGGGTCCTCGGCTACACGGTCATGCAGGCGATCCGCTTCGGGGTGGCGCGCGGGATCTTCTCGAACGAGTCCGGGCTCGGCACGGGCGGGATCGCCGCGGCGGCCGCCCAGACGGAGGAGCCGGTGCGCCAGGCGCTCGTCTCGATGACCCAGACGTTCATCGACACGATCGTGGTGTGCACCTTCACCGGGATCGCCATCCTGAGCACCGGAGCCTGGCTGGCCGAGGCGGACGGGGCGAACATGACCCAGCTCGCCTTCCGCACCGGGCTCCCAGGGGAGTACGGCGGCTGGATCGTGGCCATGGGGCTCTCCCTGTTCGCCTTCAGCACCATGCTGGGCTGGGCGTACTACGGAGAGCGGAACCTGCAGTACCTGATCGGCGCCCGTGCGGTCGTCCCCTACCGGCTCGTGTTCGTGGCCGCGATCTGGATCGGTGCGGTCACCGAGCTGGACGTCGTGTGGCTGCTGTCGGACATCCTGAACGGCCTGATGGCCTTCCCGAACCTGATCGGCCTCTTGCTGCTGTCCGGGATCGTGTGGCGCGAGACGCGCTCCTACTTCCAGCGCTACGGCCGCGTCCGGGACCTTCCGCCCCCGGCCGGCCCGCCGTCCCCCGGTCCGCCGACCTCCGGCTGAGCGCGCTCAGCCCCGGAAGCGGGGGTAGTGCCCGAGGTCGTAGGCCCGGATGGAGAGGATCTCGCGGGGCTGCACGCCGAGCTCCTCGAGGGTCAGCGATTCGTCGCGCACCCGCCGCTCGGCGTACTCGGTGTAGAAGTCGTCGGGGTCGTCCGTGGTCCGGAGGAGCAGCTTGCGGAGACCGATCCGCTTCGCCTCCTCCACCGTGGTGTCGAGGGGCAGCTCCTCCACGTGCTCGAGCCAGCGGTCCGGCATCACGAGGCGGACCGGCAGCGTGCCTTCGGGGGTCGCCTCGGCTGGCGGGGTGTGGCGCGGTCCCTGCGCGCCCGGCTCGCGTGCCTGCTCGTCCATGGATGCCCGCTCAGATGTGCCGCAGCGTGTAGAGGAAGCGCTTGGTGAGGTCCGTCACATCCAGTCCCACCACCCGGTCCGTCTCCGCCCGCACGTTCGTGTGGCCGCCCTCGCGGTCCACCCGTAGCTCCACCCGGCCGATCTCCCCCTCGAGGACGAGGGAGTCGGCCGCCTCCTCGGCCACCCGGAGCCGAGAGTGCTCGGCGAAGAACGCCCTGGCCCGCTCGAGGACCGCCTCGGGCGAGACCTCCGTCATCGTCAGGTAGCGCATCTCGTGTCGGTGTCGCGGACGGAGCGAAGCGCCGCCGGCCCTCCGGGGCGCGCCGGACCGCCGGGGAACGGGCCGTCGGGGCGCACAACTTCAGCCGCCCGCGCGGTGGCGTCAACCGCGCTCGCGCTCGGCGCGTGGACCGCGCTCGCCTTCCTGGGCGTCGAGCCGTTTCGCGGCTGGTACTACCACTTCGCCTGGTACACCACGCTCGTCGGGCTGGACGCCGGCCTCGCCTGGCGGGAGGGACGGTGGCCGCTGTTCGGTCGGTCGCGCTTCGCCCTCTCGCTCTTCCTGTGGTCGATTCCCGTCTGGCTCCTGTTCGAGGCCGCCAACCTCCGGATCGCCAACTGGTACTACGTGAACGCCACGCCGGAGCCGCTGCTCCGGCGCCTCGGCACCGCCGCGGCCTTCGCGACCGTCCTGCCGGCGATCTTCCTGGGCCATCGTTGGATGGATTCGCTCGGGCTGGCGCGCGGCTGGAGGGGGCCGTCCTTCCGCGTCCGTCCCTGGCACCTGGCGGCGCTGTTCGCCGGCGGCGTGGCCTTCCTGGCCGCGGCGCTGTGGCGGCCCTCCACCTTCTATCCGCTCATCTGGGGGGCCGCCACCCTGCTCCTCGAGCCCTGGAACTGGCGCCACGCGCCGGAGGGCTCCCTGTTCGGGGACCTGTCGCGGGGCGAGTACGGCCGGATCGCGCGGCTGCTGGCCGGCGGGGCCGCCATCGGGCTCCTGTGGGAGGCGCTGAACGCCCCGGCGGCCACGCGGTGGATCTACACGGTGCCGGGCTTCGAGGCCGGCAAGCTGTTCGAGATGCCGCTGCCCGGCTATCTCGGCTTCCCGGTGTTCGCGGTCGACTGTTTCGTGATCTATCGGGCGCTGGTTACTCTTCGGGTCGCCGTGCCGGGGTGGCACCGGGGCGACGGCACGGCGGCGCGCGTCCCGGGGCCCGCTGCGGGGCGGACCGTGGCCGCCGCGGGGCTGGCGGTCGCCTTCTCGTTGGCCGTCATGGCCGGGATGGACCACTGGACGGTCGACTCGTGGGCGTCCGCCGTGCGCGACCTGCCGGGGGTGGGCGTCGAGGACGCCCGGGTCCTCGGGGCGGCCGGGCTGGCGGACGTGCGGGCGGTCGCCGAGGCGCCGCCGGAACGCGTGGCCGCGGCGCTGGGGGCCGAGCCGTCGGTCGGCGTCCGGCTCGTGGAGACCGCCCGACTGGCGGGGCTCCGGGGGATCGGCACCCGCAACGCGGCGGCCCTCCGGCGGGCCGGGATCGGCTCGGTCTGCGAGCTGGCGCGGGCCGACGAGCGGGAGATAGCCGCGGCGGTGCGCGCGGCGCGCGAGGACCCCCACGCCGGACGGCCCGCACGCGTCCGCGTCTGGATCCGGGCGGCGGCGGAGGCCTGCCCCGCGCCGCCCGGCGGCGGCCGGGGGGACGCAGGGAGAGACGGCGCGGCCGCCGGGGGCACGGCGGCGGCCGCGGCATCGACGGAGGACCGCCGATCGTGATGGACCCGCAGACGCTGGAGGCGTGCGCCGCCTGGGCCGAGGCGCGCTTCGCGCCGGAGACCGAGGCGCAGCGCTGGATCCGGGCCGAGCTCGAGGCCCGCGAGATGCCGCTCATCCAGGTCTCCGCGCTGGAGGGGCGTACCCTGGCGCTCCTGGCGGCGGCGACCGGCGCCAGACGGCTGCTCGAGGTCGGCACCCTCGGGGGCTACTCGGCCCTGTGGCTCGTCTCCCTGCTCGGCCCGGAGGCGCGCCTGGACACGATCGAGCGGGACCCCGAGCGCGCGGAGCTGGCCCGGGAGGCCGTGCGCCTGGCGGGCGAGGAGACCCGGATCCGGGTGCGCGTCGGCGACGCCCGGGCGGTGCTGGCCGAGCTGGCGCGGGCCGAGGAACCGGAGCCGTTCGACCTCCTCTTCATCGACGCGGACAAGGCCGCCTACCCGGAGTACCTGGAGCGCGCGACCCGCCTACTGCGTCCGGGTGGCTGGGTGCTGGGGGACAACGCCTTCTGGGACGGGCGGATCCTGGAGGCCGGCGAGGCGGCCGGCGAGGCGGACGAGGACCCCGACCTGCGCGGGATCCTCGAGTTCGACCGCCGGCTGGCCGAGGATCCGCGGTTCGAGGCGGTCGTGCTGCCGATCAGGGACGGCCTGGCCGTGGCGCGGTTCAAGGGATGAGAAAACGGATGGGGGAAGGGAGGCCGGGGGAAGAGATGCCGGGAGCTTCCCCGCCGGCGCCGGATGGCTTTGGCCGCTCGTTCCTCCCCGGGCCCACCGAGGTGCGGCCCGAGGTGCTGGAGGCGATGACGCGACCGGTGATCGGCCACCGTGGGGCGGAGATGGTCGCGCTCATGGAGGCGCTGGCGCCGCCCCTGTCCCGCCTCTTCCAGACGGAGCGGCCCGTCTACCTCTCCACGTCGTCCGCCACCGGGCTGATGGAGGCGGCGGTGACGAACCTCTGTCGCCGCCGGGCGCTCTGCCTGGTGTGCGGGGCGTTCAGCGCGCGCTTCCACGACATCGCGGTCGCGACCGGACGGCCGGCCGATCGGCTGGAGATGGCGTGGGGCGAAGCGAACGAACCAGAGGCGCTGCGGGCGGCGCTCGCCGAGCGGCCCGGGCGCTACGATCTGGTCACGGTGGTCCATTCCGAGACCTCGACCGGGGTCCTGAATCCGGTGGCCGAGCTCGCGGCGGTCGCGCGCGAGTTCGACGATGTCCTGATCGCGGTGGACGCCGTCTCCTCCCTGGCCGGCGCGCCGGTCCGCACGGATGCGTGGGGGCTGGACTTCGTGCTCACCGGCTCCCAGAAGGCGCTCGCCCTCCCGCCGGGGCTCGCCCTGGGCGTGGCGTCGGAGCGGGCCCTCGCGCGGGCGACGGAGGTGGAGGCGCGCGGCTACTACTTCGACCTGCTGGATTTCGAGCGGCGGGCCGCCCGCCACCAGACGCCGAACACCCCTGCCGTGTCGCTCCTCTACGCGCTGGCGCGCCAGCTCGGGCGGATCGAGGCGGAGGGGCTGGAGGCCCGGTGGCGTCGCCACGACGCGATGGCCCAGCGGACGCGGGCCTGGGTGCGCGAGCTGGCGGCGCGGACCGGACGGGCCTTCGCGGTGTTGGCGCCGGAGGGGCGTCGGTCCCCCACGATCACCGGGGTGCGGCTGCCGGAGGATCGGACCGGGTCGGAGGTGGCGCGGGCGGCGCGCGAGCGCGGCTTCACGATCGCGCCGGGATACGGGAGGCTGCGGGAGTCGACCTTCCGGATCGGCCACATGGGAGACCACACGCTGGAGGAGCTGGAGGCGCTGTTGGAGATGCTGGACTGGGCGCTGGTAGAGGACGCGGGCGCGGAGCGTGCGCTCCCCGGCGCGCGAACGGAGGGAGCGGGGTGAGCGACGACGGAGGGGGCGGCGTGAGCGAGAACGGCGCGGGACGGTCGGCGCGGGAGGCGGGGGAGGCGGGGGAGGCGACCGAGGCGACGGAAGCCGCAGGGCCGGACGGCCCGCTGGCCGAGGCGGCGGGGGCCGGCGACGCGATCGGAGGCGCTCCGGTCGGCCCGGGCGTGAAGCGCCTAGTGCTGGCCGATCCGCTCACTGCGGAGGGCCTGGCGCTCCTGCACGCCGCCGAGGGGCTGGAGCTCGACGACCGGAGCGCCGAGGATCGCGCGGCGGTGAAGCGCGCGCTCCAGGGAGCGCACGGACTGGTGGTCCGGAGCCGCACCACCGTGGACGCCGACCTGCTGGAGACGGCCGACGCGCTCGAGGTGATCGGCCGGGCGGGCGTGGGGGTCGACAACATCGACCTGGCGACCGCCACCCGCCGCGGGATCGCGGTGCTCAACGCGCCGGGCGGTAACACCGTCTCCACCGCCGAGCTCGCCTTCGGGCTCCTGCTGGCGGTGGCCCGCCGGCTGCCGGAGGCGGACCGCTCGGTCCGCGAGCGGCGGTGGCCGCGGAAGGCGCTGCGCGGGGCGCAGCTCCAGGGCAAGACCCTGGGCGTGGTCGGCGCCGGCCGGATCGGCGCGGAGGTGGCCCGCCGGGCCAGAGCGTTCGGGATGCGGGTGCTCGTGTGCGACCCGTACCTCACCCCGGAGCGCGCCGCCGAGCTCGGCATGGACCGGGTGGAGCTCCCGGAGCTCCTGGAGGCGGCCGACGCGGTGACGCTCCACGTGCCGCTCACGCCGGGCACCCGAAGGATGATCGGGCCGGCCGAGATCGCCCGCATGCGCCCCGGGGCGATCCTGGTGAACGCCGCGCGCGGCGGCCTGATCGACGAGACGGCGCTGGCCGAAGCGCTGCGCGCGGGTCGGCTGGCCGGCGCCGGACTGGACGTGTTCGAGACGGAGCCCCTGCCGCCCGACAGCCCGCTGCGGGACGCGCCGGGGCTGGTCTTCACCCCCCACCTCGGGGCGGCCACCCGCGAGGCGCAGCGCGAGGTCTCGCGCGAGATCGCCGGCGCGGTGCGCGACGCCCTCCTGCGCGGCGACTACCGCTCGGCGCTGAACGCCCCCTACGTGGAGCCGGCGGACCGGCAGCGGCTCGAGCCGGTGATGGAGCTGGGTCGCCGCCTGGGCGCCCTGCTCTCGGAGCTCACGGACGGCCGCTGCCGCCGCATCCAGGTCCGCTACGCGGGCGACGAGGTGAACGTGATGCGCCCGCTCGCCGCCGCGGCCCTCGAGG
Organism: uncultured Gemmatimonadota bacterium; assembly: GCA_964613475.1. Classification (GTDB taxonomy): domain Bacteria; phylum Gemmatimonadota; class Gemmatimonadetes; order Palauibacterales; family Palauibacteraceae; genus CAZTGV01. Next base: position 7,901 of record CAZTGV010000010.1, on the reverse strand, counting down.
GCTACTTGCGCCCGACCGTGGATCGCCCGCTGAACGTGGTGAACGCGCTGGCGATCGCCGCCGAGCGGGGGATCGAGGTGGCGCGGCTGCGGGCCGGCGAGACGCGCGACTACTCGAACTACGTGGAGCTGACGGCGGCCGGCGACGCCGGGGAGACCGCGATCGGGGGCGCGCTCCTGGGCGAGGGGCTCCACCCGCGGATCGTCCGGATCGGCGACTTCCGCGTGGACGCGGTTCCGGAAGGCGTCCTGCTCCTGGTGCGGAACCGGGACGTGCCGGGCGTGATCGGCGAGGTGGGGACCCGCCTCGGCGCCGAAGGCATCAACATCGCCGAGTACCACCAGTCCCGCCGGGCCGCCGGGGGCGACGCGCTGGGCCTGATCGCGGTGGACGAGCGGGTTCCCGCCGAGGTGGTCGACCGCCTGCGGGGCTTGCCGAACGTGCAGGAAGTGCGGCAGGTCGCCTTCGGCGCCTGAGCCGCGGAATGGCTCGGCGCACGACCGCGCGCCCCCGCCGGCGCCGCCGACCGCCGGCGTCGGGCGCCCGCGCCGACGTACGGCTCGGCCGACCTACGGCTCGGCGCCCTCCGCTTCGCTCTCGGCCAGCTCCGAGGTGGCCGTGCCGCCGCCCATCTGGGGCGGGAGGCGCGTCTCGGAGCGGACCACGCGGTGCGGCGCCGCCTCCTCGATCCAGATCACCGCGCCGCCCGGGGAGCCGTCCGCCGGCGAGGTCTCCACGCGCACGGCCGTGAAGCTCCCGGCGGGCACGGTGACCTCCTCGGTGCCGGTCACCCGCAGCCGGTGTTCCTTCTCCCGCCCCTGCATCAGGTCGAAGGTCCGGTAGCGGGCCCCGAACCCCTCCTCCAGCCCCGCCGTCCCGAGCGCCAGCTCCAGGGCGGCCCCCTCCACGTAGACCGGCCCGTCCACCGCCCCGTCGATCGGCAGCTCCTGGGCCCCCGCGCGCATCGTCCCGGTCACCCGGTCGGGGCCGAAGGACACCTCGATGGTGGCGGGTCCCTGCTGGACGAAGCGCCGCACGGGTCGCAGCGTCTCGACGTCCAGGTAGACGGAGTCCACCGCCGCGCCCATCGGGCCATCCATCCGCTCCACCATCGTCCACACGGGCCGGCCCTCGAGCTCGGCCGTGGCGAGCTCCCGATCCACGGAGACGTCCAGCTCCCGCCCGCCCGCCTCGATGCGGGTCTGGTAGGCGAGCGCCATCGGACGCAGCGACTCCCCCTCCAGGGAGAGCTCTTCGGCCGGGGCGCCGGCCTCCTCCTCGTCCGTCTCCGGCAGACTGAGGGTGTCCGCGTCCACCCGCAGCGTCTCGAGCCGCGCCAGGATCTCCTCCGGCGCGCCCTCCTGATGCCGGCCGCCCAGGTGCTCGGCCACGAACCGCTCGATCTCGGTGAACATGGCCAGCCGGTTCTCCCGCCGGGCGAAGCCGTGTCCCTCGTCCGGCGCCACCAGGTACGCCACCGGCAGGCCCAGGTCGCGGAGCGCCACCACGATCTGGTCGGACTCGTGCTTCACCACCCGCGGGTCGTTCGCCCCCTGGACCACCAGGAGGGGCGCGCGGATCCGGTCGGCGGAGAACAGCGGCGACTGCTCGCGGAGCCGCTCCCGGTCCTCGGGATCGTCCGGATCCCCGACCCGGAGGGTGAACATCTTCCGGATCGGGCCCCAGTAGGGCGGGATCGAGTTCAGCAGGGTGATGATGTTGGAGGGGCCGACGATCGAGACGCCGGCCGCGTACAGCTCGGGGGTGAAGGCCAGGCCGGCCAGGGTGGCGTAGCCGCCGTAGGAGCCGCCCATGATCCCCACCCGTTCCGGATCGGCGATCCCTTCCTCGGCCAGGTACCGCACGCCGTCCGTGATGTCGTGCTGCATGAAGCCGGTGCCCCACTCCTCGTTGCCCGCGTTCAGGAACGCCTTCCCGAAGCCGGCGGACCCGCGGAAGTTGGGCTGGAACACGGCGTAGCCGCGGTTGGCCAGGAACTGGGCGATCGCGTCGTAGCCCCAGGCGTCGCGCCCCCACGGCCCGCCGTGCGGCACCACCATGAGCCGCAGGCCGGACGCCTCGAGGCCCTTCGGCAGCGTGAGATACGCCGGGATCTCCAGCCCGTCGCGCGCCGTGTAGCGGATGGGGCGCATCTCGGCGAGGTGCTCGGTGGGAAGCGCCGGCCGCGGCCGGTAGAGGAGCTCCACCTCCCCCGACGCGCGGTCGTACACGTAGGTGGCGCCCGGATCGACGTCCGAGGTGACCGAGACCAGCCACAGCCGCTCGTCCGCCGTGCGCGAGCCCAGGTAGACGTCCCCGTCCGGCAGCGCTTCCCTCAGCCGCTCGTAATCGCGGGCGAAGGCCTCGTCCTTCGGGTAGACCCGCAGCCGGTCGCCCACGTAGTAGGTGGCCAGCAGCTCGTCGGTGGCCAACGAGAACTCCGCGCCCCCGAAGTCCACCTCGCCCTCCGGATCCTCCTCGACGAGCTCCTCCTCGCCCGTCTCGGGGTCGAACAGGATGAGGCGGGTGAGGTCCGCGTCCTTGTTCGTGGTCATGTAGACGCGGCGACCGTCCGGGTGGAAGCGGACCGGCCCGCAGCTCTCCTCGAACGTGCAGGTGTAGACGACCGTGAGCGCGTCGCCGTCCACGCGCAGGATCTCCCAACCGCCCTCCTCGTCCTGCCGGATGCCGAGCCGCAGGTTCCCCTCCAGGTCCGCCTCCCAGCCGGCCACGTTTTCGTCGTTCCGGAACACCAGCTCGCGCTCCCCGGTCTCGAGGTCGAGCCGGTAGACGTCGTGGAGCGCGGGGTCGCGGTCGTTGATCCCGACCAGCATGTGGCGCGGGTCGTCCTTCGGACGGGCGATGATCCGCGCCTGGATCCCCTCGTACGGGGTGAGGTCCCGCGGCGCGGGCACCCGGGCATCGGGCGCGGGCTCGGCCGCCGGGTCGACGGCGTAGATCCGGAAGTTCTCGTCCCCGCCCTGGTCCTGGACCCACAGCACCCACCGGCCGTCGCGGCTCCACGCGTAGCCCGGGATGGGGCGGTCGCGGTCGTCGGTGAGCGGGCGCGCGGCGTCGAACGGCTCGTCGATCCCCTTCACCCACACGTTCATCACGCCGTCCAGCGGCTTGCGGAACGAGATGAAGCGCCCGTCCGGCGACACCTGCCCGCTGGCGATCTCCGGGTCGCCGAAGAAGATCTCCCGGTCGATGAGGGGTGGCAGCCTCTCCAGCGTCGTGTCCGGGCGGGCGTCGGGGGGCGGCGTCTCGGCGGGTAGCGCCGCCGCGGCGAGAGGCGCCGCCGGCGCGGCGGCCGGGGCCGTCCCCGCGCGCGTATGCGGTGCGTGGGCGCCGGCCGCGGTTCCGAGGACCAGGGCCACGGTCAAGGGGCCGAGCGCCCCACGGAGCGAACGCGAGTCGAACGAAGCCATGTGCATCCCTCGTCGGTGGTCTCGAACGTCGGCGGACCCCCGGCCCGCCCCTTCGGGGACTGCGAGCGTCCCTCCTCCGGCCGCCGAAGATAGGGCGCGCCTTCCACGGCGTCACGCGTCACGGGGCCGTCCAGGGCTTCGCCGGATCGCGCGCCTTCCACCGCGCGACCCGTCGTCCTACCCTTTCCACCCTCGACGAGACTCAACATGGAGGCAGAGACGATGGCCACCACCACCGAGCGGCCCGGACCCGCGGGCGGGGAGGTCCTGGATGAGGCGCTCCTGGAGCGCTGCGCGGGGCGGGCGGCGGGCTACGACCGGGAGAACCGCTTCTTCGAGGAGGACTTCGAGGAGCTGCGCGACGCCGGCTACCTGACGATCGCCGTGCCGGAGCGGTTCGGCGGCCGCGGACTGCGTCTGTTCGACGTGTGCGAGGCGCAGCGGCGCCTCGCCTACCACGCGGCCCCCACCGCGCTGGCGGTGAACATGCACCTCTACTGGACGGGGGTGGCCGCGGACCTGTGGCGCTCGGGCGATGAATCGCTCGTCTGGCTGCTCGAGGAAGCCGGGCGGGGCGCGGTCTTCGCGGCCGGGCACGCCGAATCGGGGAACGACATCCCGGTGCTCTACTCCACCACCCACGCCGAGCCGGTCGAGGGCGGCTACCGCTTCACCGGCCGGAAGTCCTTCGGCAGCCTCACGCCCGTGTGGAGCTGGATGGGCATCCACGGCATGGACCGCTCCGACCCCGAGCGCCCGCGCGTCGTGCACGCGTTCGTGTCGCGCGACGCCGAGGGGCTCCAGGTCGAGTCGACCTGGGACGATGTCCTCGGCATGCGCGCCACCCGGAGCGACGACACCGTGCTGGACGGCGTGGTGGTTCCCGAGGAACGGATCGTCCGCGTGGTGGCGCCGGGCTTCGCGGGCATCGACGCCTTCGTGCTCGGCATCTTCGGCTGGGCGCTGCTCGGCTTCGGCGCCATCTACTACGGGCTCGCCCAGCGGGCCTTCGACCTCACCGTCCGGCGCCTGAAGGGCAAGACGTCGCTCGCGCTCTCCCGGGATTCCATGGTGCACCACGCCGGGGTCCAGCACGACGTGGCGGAGATGGCGATCGAGCTGGAGGCGATCGGGCCACACCTGGAGCGGGTGGCGCGCGACTGGTCGGAGGGGGTGGACCACGGCGGCATGTGGGGGCCGAAGATCGTGGCCGCCAAGTACCGGGCGACCGAAGGCGCCTGGCGGGTGGTGGACCGGGCGCTGGACGTGGCGGGGGGCTTCGGGATCTTCCCCGCCTCCGGGCTGGAGCGCCTCCTGCGGGACGCGCGCCTCGGCCGCATCCATCCGGCCAACGCCTACTTGACGCGGGAGATCGTGGCCAAGGCGCACCTGGGGGTAGACCTGGACGCACAGCCGCGCTGGGGGTAGGCGCCGCCGGGGCGCCCGGCGTCAGCAGGCCGGGTCGCCGATTTCTGCCGGCCGCCAGACGCGCGCCACCTCCGGGGACGGCGGGCCCACCCGGTCCGGGTGCAGCAGCCCCGCCAGGATCTCGACCCCGTCCACCACCCGCGGTCCCGAGCGGTTGAAGTAGGCGGAGGCGTCGACGGCCCACGCGCGCTCCTCCCGCACCGCGCGCTCCGCCACCGCGACGAGCCGCTCGGCGTGGCGGTCCGCGTCCGCGCGCGCCGCCTCCAGCCCGAAGCCGCACGGCATGACGACCAGCGCATCAGGGTCGAGCCCTTCCAGCCCGTCCCAGGATACCTCCTCCGACCGCGTCCCCGGCTCGCCCGCGAGGTTCCGGCCGCCGGCCAGCTCGACCATCTCGGGGACCCAGTGCCCCGGCGTGAAGGGCGGATCCAGCCATTCGATCGCCAGGACCCGGGGGCGGGGCGCGTCCGCCACCGCCGCGCGGACCGCATCGAGCCGGTTGTGCAGCCCGTCCACCAGGCGCCCGGCGCGCGCGGCGACGCCCGCCGCCTCGCCGACCTGGAGGACCGTGCGGAGGATGCCCTCCAGGTCGTGCGAGTCCAGGGAGAGGACCTTCGCGTCCAGCTTCCGCTCGCGGACGGCGTTCACCACGCCCGGCGTGGGCACCGCGCACACCTCGCACACCGCCTGGGTGAGGATGAGGTCGGGGGCGAGCGCCTCGAGGCGGTCCGCGTCGATCGCGTAGACGCTCCCGTGCTCGGCCATCGCCCGGCGGACCGCCCGGTCCACCTCGCCGCTCGTCATGCCCTCCGGATCGAAGCGCGGGCGACTCACGCGCGGGCGGTCGAGGACGCGCTCGGGGAAGTCGCACTCGTGCGAGATGCCCACGATCCGCTCCTCGAGCCCGAGCGCGCAGGCGATCTCGGTGCCGCTCGCCAGCAGGGAGACGATCCGCATCGCGGGACGGCGGCTTCCGGCGGTCAGTAGGTGGGCATCTCCGGGTCGATCTCGCGCGCCCAGGCGTTGATCCCGCCCTTCAGGTTCGTCGCGTTCTCGTACCCGTGCTGCTGGAGGTAGCGCACCGCGCGCGCGCTCCGGACGCCGGTGCGGCAGTGGAGCACGACCGGCCCCTCGCGCGGGATCTCGTCCATGCGGTCCGGAAGCTGGTCGAGCGGGATGAGCCGCGCGCCGGCGCCCTCCAGGTTGGAGATCTCCCACTCGTACGGGTCCCGCACGTCCACCACGTGGAGGGCCTCGCCGGCCTCGAGGCGGCGCTGGAGCTCGGCGACGTCGATCTCGGGAACCGTGTCCGCCTCCCGGGGCTGGTCCAGACCGCAGAACCGCTCGTAGTCGATGAGCTCGGTGATGGTGGGCTCGTCCCCGCACACCGGGCACTCGGGATCCCGGTGGATCTTCAATTCGCGGAAATCCATGCGCAAGGCGTCGATCAGGAGGAGGCGCCCGGCGAGCGTCTCGCCGCGCCCGAGAATCCACTTCACCGCCTCGGTCGCCTGGATCGTCCCCACGATCCCCGGCAGGATCCCCAGCACCCCGGCATCCGCGCAGTTGGGGACCAGGCCGGGAGGGGGCGGCTCACGGAACAGGCAGCGGTAGCAGGGCCCGCCCGGGGCGCCGAACAGCGATGCCTGCCCCTCGAAGCGGAAGATCGCGCCGTAGACGCTCGGGATCCCGAGCAGCACGCTCGCATCGTTCACCAGATAGCGGGTGGGGAAGTTGTCGCTTCCGTCGACGACGAGGTCCCAGCCGCGGAAGATCTCGAGCGCGTTCGAGGACTCGAGCCGGGTCTCGTAGGCGATGACCTCCACCTCCGGGTTGAGCGCCTCGATCCGCTCGCGGGCGGACGCCAGCTTGGACCGGCCGACAGAGCCCGTGTCGTGCAGCACCTGGCGCTGGAGGTTCGTCTCGTCCACCACGTCGTGGTCGACGATGCCGATCCGTCCCACGCCGCCGGCCGCCAGGTAGAGGCCGAGCGGGGAGCCGAGCCCGCCCGCCCCGATCAGCAGGACCTTCGCCGCCTTCAGCCGGCGCTGACCCTCGAGCCCCACCTCGGGGATCACCAGGTGCCGGCTGTAGCGGCGCAGCTCTGAGGGCGTGAGCTCGGGCAGCGCCGCGGCGTCCGTCCTCGGGGGCGCCGCGGCAGGCGACGCGGCCGAGGACCGCTCGGCCGCTCCATGCGCGCCCGGCTCGGACGGCGCCGAGCGCGGCGCCGAGGCCGGCGCGGCCGCGTCGGTCCCCGCCGTCGCGCCGTCGGCCGCGCCCCCCGCGATCGAGGGCACGATCCGGATCTCGCTCCCCTCGCGCAGGGACGCCTCTCCGTCCTCGCCGAGACCGCGCAGGTCGCGGTCATCCACGTAGACGTTCACGAAGCGCCGGAGGCTTCCGTCCTCGGCGTAGAGCTGGGCCCGCAGGGGGGCGTTGTCTTCGGTCACCCGCGCCAGGGCCTCCTCGGCCGTGGCCGCCTCCACCTCGAGCTCCGAGCGCCCTCCCACGAACGAGCGCAGAGGGGTCGGGATCCGTACGGTCACGTTCGGCATGTGCGCATCCTCCTCGATTCGACGTACCCGCGTTCCCTCAGCCGGGTCGGAACCCCCGCTCCACGAACTCGCCCGTGTCTGGATCGAGCTCCCACACCCGCCCCGCGCCCGCGCGCCCGGCGGCCACGGGCACGATCAGGTAGTGGTACCAGGGCCAGGCGTGCTCCCGGTCGGTCGCCGAGGGCTCCGCCGGGGCGTCCGGATGGGAGTGATAGAAGCCGAGGATGCGCGGGCCGCCGCGCTCCTCCTCCTCCATCAGGCGCCGGAGCGTCCCCGGGTCGATCAGGTAGCGGTCCCGCCGACCGTCCCACCGGTTCTCCGCCGCCACCTGTCGGGTCGCCCGGCGGACCCCGTCCTCGAGGCGGCCGAGCAGGACGCCGCAGCCCTCGCGTGGATAGGCCGCCTCCAGGCCCCGGAGCAGGTCGCGTTGGACGAGCGGCGGGAGCAGGAGCGCCGAGCCCGCGCCGCCCGCCGGCCGGTCGCCGCC
>CAZTGV010000009.1:0-45794 GCA_964613475.1 uncultured Gemmatimonadota bacterium | reverse complement strand
CGCCGCCGCCGCAGGCGCGATGACCAGCGCGGCGACGACCAGTGCGGCGACGACCGGCGCGGCGGCGAGGGGACCGCCGAGCGCGACGCGGCCGGGGCGGCGCGGCCGCCCGCCCCACCGCGCGCGACCGTCAGAGCACACGCGTCCTCCGCAGCTCCCGCCCGACCGCGTAGCCGGCCGCGGCGGTGCCGAGGAGGCCGGCTCCGAGGACCCCGCCCACCAGCCACAGGTCCGGCAGCCAGGCGATCCGCACGAAGGCGTCGTCCACCAGCAGGAAGGCGACCCGGGTCAGCGCCAGGGCGAGCAGCCCGCCGGCCAGGCCGGTCAGCAGGCCCTCCAGCAGGAAGGGCCGCTGAATGTAGCCCTCGGTGGCCCCGACCGTCCGCATGATCGCGATCTCCTCGGAGCGGGCGAGGACGGCCATGCGCACCGCCGTCCCGATGAGGAGGACGGCCACGATCGCGAACGCCCCGCCGAGCACCAGTGCCGTGCCGCCGGCGATCCGCCGCAGCGTGAACACGCGGTCCACCCAGTCCTGCCCGAAGCGGACCTCCTCGATGAAGTCGTAGCCCGCCAGGCGCTCGGCGACCGCCCGCACCCGGTCGGGCTGCCGGCTCCCGCTCCGCAGCCGGAGCTCGAGGGAGGCGGGGAGCGGGTTCACGTCCAGGTCGGAGAACGCCTCCGAGAACTCGGGCAGGTCGCGCGAGGCGTTCACCAGCGCCTCCGTCTTGGAGACGTAGCGGACCTCCTCCACCTCGGGGAAGCTCTCGATCTCCCGCCGCGCCACCTGGATGCGGTCCTCGCCGGCGTCCTCCACCAGGTAGCCGACCACCTCCACGCGGCGCTCCACGTCCGAGATGGCGAGATCGATGTTGTGGGCGCTGAGCGCGAACAGGCCGAGGATGAGGAGGCTGAGGCCGATCGCCGTGATGGAGAGCCCGCCGAGCAGCGGCGCGCGGCGGAGACCGGCGAGCGCCTCGCGGAGCGCCCTCACGCCCCGCCCTCCGGTGCGCGGTCGCCGCCCGCCGCGGCCCCCCGCGCGTCCGCCGCCGCCGCGGCCGCCGACCGGGGGCGGTCGGCGGCGCCGGAGTCGTAGACCAGACGGCCGTGCTCGAGCTCCAGGACCCGCACGTCCGGGTGTCGGCGGAGGAGGTCCGCGTCGTGGGTCGCCATCAGCACCGCCATGCCCATGCCGTTGATGGTGCGGAAGAGCTCGAAGATGCCGGCCGCGGCGCGCTCGTCCAGGTTGCCGGTCGGCTCGTCGGCCAGGAGCACCAGCGGATCGGTCGCCAGGGCCCGCGCGACCCCCACCCGCTGCTTCTCGCCGCCCGACAGCTCGGTGGGCCGCGAGCGCGCCTTGGCCGCCAGCCCGACCTGGCTGAGCAGCCGCTGCACCTTGGGGCCGATCTTCTTCTTCGGGGTGCCGGTGACCTGGAGCGCGAAGCCGATGTTCTCGGCGGCGGTGAGGCGCTCCAGGAGGCGGAACTCCTGGAAGACGAACCCGACCCGCCGCCGCAGGTCGGGGATCTGGCGCCGCTTGATCGTCCGCGAGGAGTAGCGGGTGACCCGCACCTCGCCCTCGGTCGGCCGCACCTGCATGTGGATCAGGCGCAGGATGGTGGTCTTCCCCGAGCCCGAGGGACCGGTCAGGAACGCGAACTCGCCCTTCCGGATGTGAAAGCTGACCCGCTCCACGGCGGCGCCGCTGCGGGGATAGGTGCGGGTGACCTCGCGCAGCTCGATCATGCCGCGCCCGTCCCGGCGGCGGCGCGGCAGAAGCGCGCGCACAGCGCCATGGCCGCCGCCGTGGCGCCCGCGTCCGCCCGCCCGTGGCCGGCGATCCCGAACGCCGTCCCGTGGTCCGGCGCCGTGCGGGGGAAGGGGAGCCCCGTGGTCACGTTCACGCCGGTCTCCCGCGCCAGCGTCTTGAGCACGGCCAGCCCGACGTCGTGGTAGGGGGCGGCGACCAGGTCGACCTCGCCCTCCACGCAGAGGCGGAAGGCCGCGTCCGCCGGCACCACGCCGCGCATCTCCAGGCCGCCGTCCTCCTCCGAGAGCCGCGTGCAGGCGGGCGCCAGGACCCGCGCCTCCTCGTCCCCGAACAGGCCGTCCTCCGAGGCGTGCGGGTTCAGCCCGGCCAGGCAGACGCGCGGCCGCTCGAGGCCCCACCAGGCGCGGAGGGCCGCGGCGGCGATCCGCACCTTCCGGACGGTCCGCGCCTCGGTGACCGCGTCGGGCACCGCGCGGAGCGGAATGTGGCCCGTGAGCAGCGCGACCCGAAGGGGCCCGCCGAGGGGCGTTGTCTCCGCCGTCATCACCATCGTCACCTCCCGCACCCCCGTCCGCTCCCGCAGCCACTCGGTGTGCCCCGGAAACCCGATGCCGGCCGCGGCCAGCGCGCGCTTGGACACCGGGCCGGTCACCAGCCCGTCCGCCTCCCCGGAGACGGCCCACGCGACCGCGCGCTCGATCGCCTCCGCGCACAGGGCCCCCGCCGCCCGGTCGTCCTGGTCGGCGGCGGGCCACGCGCCGACCGTCTCCCTCTCCACCTCGTCCGGCGCCGGCACGCCCTCGTACGCGAGGACGCGCCACCGCGCGGCGGCCCGCAGCGCCGGGTCCTCGAGCGCCTTCGTCGTGACCTCGGGCCCGATCCCGCGGGGATCGCCCAGGGTCACCGCGATGCGGGGCCGCGCCGCGCCGGGCGGCGAGGTCAGGTCCGGACCTCCACGTAGGTCTGGCGCCGCAGCTCGTCCAGGTACCGCTCCAACTGTTTGTCGAGCCGCAGCCGGTCGCGGATCGTGTCGCGCACGTCCTCCAGCTCGTAGCGCCCGGCCGCCCGGTAGCGGACCAGCTCCAGCACCACGAAGGCGGGCCGGCCCGTCTCGCCGCGGGACTCGAAGGGGCCGACCACCTCGCCCGGCAGGGCCGCCGTGAGCCGCTCCCCGATCTCCGGCGGGAAGCGGTTCCCGATCTCGGTCACCGGGACGTCGTCGAAGCGGATGTCCTCCTCGATCGCCTGCGGATGGCGCTGGGCCAACGTCAGGGCGTCCGATCCGGCGCGCAGGCTGTCGGCGAGCGCCTCGGCCAGGCGCCGCGCCGCCTCCACCCGCTCCTCGCCGACCTCCGGGCGGATCAGGATGTGTCGGAGGTTCCGCTCGCCCCCGCGCACGTTCTCCACCCGGATGATGTGCCAGCCGAAGCGCGTCTGCACGGGCCCCACCGCCGCGCCCGGCCGGGCCGTCCACGCGGCGTCTCCGAACGCGGGGACCACGTCGCCGCGCCGCAACCAGCCCAGCTCGCCCCCCTCCTCGCGGCTGCCCGGGTCCTCCGAGTAGCGCCGGGCGACGACCTCGAACGACTCGCCGCCGCGGATCTCCTCCAGCGCGCGGCGGGCGCGGGCGAGCGCGCTGTCCTCGGCCGTCTCCGAAGGCCGCGGCACGACCGAGAGGCGGTGGAAGCTCACGGTGGCCGGGCGCGTCTCCCGGGCGGCGTGCTCCTCGAAGTAGGCGGCGATCTCCTCCTCGGTCACCCGGGCGGGCGGCATGCGGCCGCCGGCCTCGAGCTGTCCGCGGAAGCGTTGGAGCAGCATCTCCGCCCGCGCCTCGGCGCGGAGGTTCTGCCGGTACTGGAACATGTTCTGTCCCGACTCCTCCACCGCCTCCTGGAAGGCCTCGGGGGAGGGGAAGTTGCTCCGGACCTGCTGGAAACGGCGCTCCGTCTCGCGCTCCACCTCGTCGTCGGTGACCGAGATGTCCGCCCGCTTCGCCTGGTCGAGGAGCAGGTACCGGTCGATCATGGCCGAGAGGATCCGGTCGGCGAGCGCGTCGTGCTGCGGGGTCCCGGCGGGCGGGATCTCCACCCCCTGCGCCTGGAGGCGGACGAACTCCTGGCGCACCTCCGAGAGCAGGATCGCGGTATCTCCGACCACCGCCACCACCCGGTCCACGAGCTGCAGCGAGTCGCCCTCCGCCGCCCCGCCCGGCAGGGCGGGCTCGGTCAGGGGATCGGGCGCCGCCTCCGCCGCCGTGTCGGCGGGCGGAAGCTCCGGCTCCTGGGCGGAAAGCGGCGCCGCCAGCGCGGAGAGGGGCGTCCCGGGCGCGACCGGGAACGGGGACGTTCCGGCCGCCACCGCGGCGCACAGCGCGAGGAGCGTGCCCCGCCTCACATGCTTCATCCTCGACTCCCTCCCGCCGCCAGGCGGACGTCCCGCCCCTCCGCCGTCGCCAGCAGCCGGAGGGCCTCGACCAGGGTGGGCAGCAGCGGCTCGGCGCCCGCCCGCCGCAGCATCAACGATAACGGCTGGAGTCGACGGACTTCAACATCCAGCTGGCGATCCGTGAACGCGTTCTTGAGCAGGGTCAGTCGAGGGACCGCGTCCTCCCGGAAGACCAGGCGCGCCGTCCCGCCCGACACCCGGATCCACTCGGCGTCGATCGCCCCGCCGAGCACCCGCAGGGTGGCCGCGGCGAGGAGCCGCTCCGCCGGCTCGGGCAGCGGACCGAAGCGGTCCCGGAGCTCCTCCCGGAGGTCCTCCGCCTCGGCCACCTCCCGTAGACGGGCGATCCGGCGGTACAGGTGCATCTTCTGCTCGGCATCCAGGATGTACCCGTCGGGCAGGTAGGCGTCCCCGCCCACCGAGACCTGCGTATCCTTCGGCTCCGCCTCGCGCCCGCCGTCCTTCAGGCGGCGGACGGTCCGCTCCACCAGCCGCTGGTAGGTCTCGAGGCCGACCGCGGTGGCGAAGCCGGACTGCGCGGCCCCCAGCAGGTTGCCCGCCCCGCGGAGCTCGAGGTCGCGGAGCGCCACCCGGTAGCCGGAGCCCAGCTCGGTGTGGTGCTCGAGCACCCGGAGCCGCTTCTCGGCCTCGCGCGTCACCTCGGAGGGGACGAGCAGGTAGCAGTAGGCGCGGCGGTGGGAGCGGCCGACCCGGCCGCGGAGCTGGTAGAGCTGCGCGAGCCCGAAGCGGTCCGCCCGGTGCACGACCATCGTGTTCGCGGTGGGCACGTCGAGGCCGTTCTCGATGATCGAGGTGCAGACGAGGACGTCGCACGTCCGCGCCATCAGCGCCTCCATCACCCCCTCCAGCTCCTTCTCCGGCATCTGCCCGTGCGCGACCGCGACCCGCGCGTCCGGCACCAGACGGCGGACGCGGACCGCCAGGGTGTCGATCGTCTCCACCCGGTCGTGGACGAAGAAGACCTGCCCGCCGCGGTCGAGCTCGCGCCGCATGGCGTCTTCCAGGATCCCGTCGTGCCACTCGAGCACGTGGGTGATCACCGGCATCCGCCCGCGCGGGGCCGTCTCGATGACCGACAGATCGCGGATCCCGCCGATCGCCAGCTGCAGCGTGCGCGGGATCGGGGTGGCGGTGAGCGTGAGGACGTCCACCGAGCGCTTCAGCGCCTTCAGCCGCTCCTTCTGGCGCACCCCGAAGCGCTGCTCCTCGTCCACCACCAGCAGGCCGAGGTCGGCGAAGGCCACGTCCGAGGAGAGGAGCCGGTGCGTGCCGACCGCGATGTCCACCGCGCCGCTCGCCAGCCCCTCCAGGACCTGCCGCGCCTCGGCGACGCTGCGGAAACGGGAGAGCCCCTCGATGCGGACCGGGAAGGCGGCGAGGCGCTCGCGGAAGGTGTGCAGGTGCTGCTCCGCCAGCACGGTGGTGGGCGCCAGCACGGCCACCTGCTTGCCGTCCTGCACCGCCTTGAAGGCGGCCCGCATGGCGATTTCCGTCTTCCCGAAGCCCACGTCGCCGCACACCAGCCGGTCCATGGGGCGCGGCTCCTCCATGTCCGACCGCACGTCCTCCCAGGCGGCGAGCTGGTCGGGGGTCTCCTCGTACAGGAAGGCCGACTCCATCTCGCGCTGCCACGGCGTCTCGGGCGGAAAGGCGTGCCCGGGGGCGGACCTTCGTTCCGCGTAGAGCTGCAGGAGCTCGAGCGCCGTCTCCTCGATCGAGGCCTCGGTGCGCGCCCGCAGCCGCTTCCACCGCCTGCCCCCGAGCTTGTGCACCCGGGGCGGCTCCGGGGCGCCGCCGTTCTCGCCCGCTTCCCCCGCCGCGCTCCAGGGCTCGAGGAGGTCCACCCGGTAGTGCGGCAGGCGCAGCACCTCGCCCTCCGCGTACTCGATCTCCAGCGTCTCGATCGTCTCGCCGCCCACCTCCACCCGGTCCAGCCCGCGGTAGCGCCCGATCCCGTGGTCCATGTGCACCACGTAGTCGCCGGGCTGGATGGAGGCGACCGACTCCAGCGTCGCCGCCCCCCGGAAGCGCTGACCGCGCCGCACCCGGTGCGAGCGGCGGAAGATCTCGTGGTCGGTGAGGACGAGCAGCGGCCGCGGCCCCGGGATCCGGAGGCCGCCGCTCAGGGAGCCGATCGCCAGGACGACCTCGCGCACCAGGCGCGGCGATCCGCGCTCGGCCAGGATCTCCTCGAGTCGCTCGAGCTGGCCCTCGTTGTCGCACAGGATCAAGACGCGGTCGCCGTCGTCCAGCGCCCGTCGGGCGACCGAGACCAGCCGACCCATGTCCCGGTCCACCGCGGGCGGGGGCTCGAGGCCGAGCGGGTCGCCCGCGTCGGGATCGAACAGGAGCCGGCGCGACCGGGCGAGCCGCGCCTCGGCCTCCTCCGGCGGGAGGACCAGCGCGTCCGCGGCGAGCGCACCGGCGGCCGCGCCGCGACGGGCCGCCGCCGTCTCCTCCCACAGCCGCCGCCGGCGCTCCCCGCCGCGCGCGGGATCCAGCTCGAACAGCACGGCCGTCTCGGGCAGGAGCTCGAGCAGGCTCCGCCGCTCGGGCGGGGAGGACGGTTCCGCGCCGTCGCTCGCCGGGGCGGCCCCGTCGCGCCCCGGGGCCGCGCCCCCCTCGAGCGTCACCGGGAGCACCTCCGTCCGCTCCAGCCGCTCCACCGACCGCTGCGTGAGCAGGTCGAAGCGCCGCAGCGACGCGATCTCGTCCCCCCACAGCTCGATGCGGAGCGGGCGCGGGTGGCCGAAGGGAAAGACGTCCACGATCCCGCCGCGCAGCGCGTACTCCCCGATCTCCTCGACCGTGTGGACGGGCTCGAAGCCCATCGCCTCCAGCCGCTCGGCCAACCGGTCGCGGCGCACTGGCTGGCCGACCGCCACCTCGAGGCCGAACGCGCCGTCCACGGCGGGGACGGGGGAGCGCTCGGCGAGCGCGCGGGCGGTGGTCACCAGGAGCCGGGTCCGGCCGGCGAGCAGGCGGCCGAGCGCCTCCATGCGCTGGCCGGAGATCTCCACGTGCGGGTCGGCGTCCTCGTAGGGGAGCGTCTCGCGCTGCGGGAAGTAGCGGGGCGCGCCCTCGGCCTGGAGCGTCTCGAGATCCCCGAACAGCTCGTCCGCCTCGTTCGGTGTGTCGGCGACCAGGACCACGATCCGCTCCGGGCTCGCGGCGAGCGCGGCGGCGATGGCGGCCGGCGCGGCGCCGGGCAGGTCGGCGACCGTGGCCCGCCCCGCCGGGGCGGCCAGACGGTCGGCCAGCTCCCGCTTCCGAAGCAGCTCCCGTACGGCCTCGAGGATCACGGCGCGTCGAACGGCGGCGGTGTCCGGCGGGTGCGGGCGCGGGCGCACCGGGGCGCGGACGGCGCCTGGGCGCGGGCGCATGGGGGTTCCGGAGTCGACATCCGCCATGAGTACCGCCGCCCTCTGGAACGGTTCCGGCGTCGGGCACACGGCCGACGGTCCCGTGTACCCTGCCAGTGCGCGCGACGTCCCGCTCGGCCCGGCCTCGCGTCCGGGCCGTCGTGGCCCGTTCGAGGCCCAGTCGGAGCCGTCGCCGACGCGCGCGCTGGACCGACGCGACCGAGAGCCGCCACGCGATCAAGGAGCCGCCCGATGCGCGATCCGTTCGTCCGCCGCGTCCCCCGAGCCCATCCGCCGAAGCGTCCCGCGAACGCGGCCGGCGGAGGCGTCCTGGTCGCGGCGGTCCTCGGCCTGGCCGGGGTCGCGGGCGCCCCCGGCGCCGCCGCGCCGCTGCACGCGCAGGCCGCGACCGCGGCCGGCGCGGTCGGAGCCGACGAGGCGGCCGAGCGGATCCGGGCCTCCGACCTGCGCGAGCGCGTCCGGACGCTGGCCCACGACTCCATGCGCGGCCGGGACACCCCGAGCCCGGAGCTGGAGAAGACGGCCGCCTGGGTCGAGGCGCGGTTCCGCGACGTCGGCCTCCGGCCCGCCCCGGACGGCCGATATCGCCAGTCGTTCCCCCTCACCGTGGTGGAGCCGGGTCCGGCGGAGCGGCAGTCGCTCCGCCTGGAAGGTCCCCGCCAGGAGGCCACGCTGCGGGCGGAGCGCGACTTCATCCCCGTCCCGGCGGGCGAAGCGCTCCGGGCGGAGGGACGGCTCGTGTCGGTGCCGCTGGAGGACGCGACGACGGACGTGATGGGCCACGTCGTTCTCCTGCCGGTCGTCCCGGCGACCCTGCAGGCCGCGCTCGCCCGCGCCCGGGACTTCCTCGCCGGGCGCCGGGCCGCCGGCGTCCTGCTGGTCCTGGAGGCGAGCCCCGAGTACCTGGCGGGGGTCCGCCGCTTCTTCGCCTCCCGGCGCGTCTCCCTCGGTCGGCCGGACGCCTTCCCGGGCCCGGTGGCGATCGTCCCGACGGCCGCTCTGCCGCCGACCCTGGCCGAGCGCCTCGCCGCCGATCGGCCGGTCCCGCCGGACTGGTCCGCCGCCCTGCAGACGCACGCGCGGGTGGACGCCACCGAGGCGTGGAACACGATCGGTTGGCTCGAGGGGTCCGACCCCGAGCTCCGGGACGAGCTCGTGATCTTCACGGCGCACATGGACCACGTGGGGGTGGGCCGGCCGGTGGACGGAGACTCCATCTACAACGGCGCGGACGACAACGGCTCAGGCACCGCCGCCATCGTGGAGCTGGCGGAGGCGTTCGCCGCGCTCGAGCCGCGGCCGCGTCGCTCGGTCGTCTTCATGACGGTGAGCGGCGAGGAGCAGGGCCTCCTCGGCTCGCAGTGGTACGCGGAGCACCCGGTCTTCCCGCTCGAGCGCACGGTCGCCAACATCAACATGGACATGATCGGGCGAAACTGGCGGGACACGGTGGTGGCGATCGGGCAGGAGGCGTCCAGCCTCGGGCCCGCCCTCCGGCGGGTGAACGCGGCGCATCCCGAGCTCGGCCTCACGGTGATCGACGATCCGTGGCCGCAGGAGCGGTTCTTCTTCCGCTCGGACCACTTCAACTTCGCCCGCCGGGGCGTGCCCGCGCTCTTCTTCTTCAGCGGCGTGCACGAGGACTATCACCGCCCCTCGGACACCCCCGAGAAGCTGGATTACGAAAAGACGGCACGAATCGTTCGGCTGGTTTTCCATCTGGGCGTTTCCGTGGCCGAGGCGGACGAGCGCCCGGAGTGGGATCCGGAGGCGTACCGAACCGTCGTGGAAGGGGGGCGCTGACCCCGCGGCCACGTTGCCGCCCGCGCCCGCGGGCGGCACATTCAGACGCGACCACAACGAGGGTATCGATAACGGCCTCATGAGCGATCATTCCAAGAACGACAAGGCGAAGAACGCGGCGCCCGTCCTGGTCGTCGACGACGAGAAGCAGATCGTGGAAGGCCTGGAGGCGGTGCTGACCGCCGACGGCTACGACGTGGACACGGCGCGGGACGGCGAGTCGGCGTGGGACCTCCTCCAGGAGCGGAGCTACGGGCTCGTCCTGGTGGACCTGAAGCTGCCCGAGCTGGACGGCCTGGAGCTGGTCCGGCGGATCCGCAAGAACGATCTGGGCTCCGAGGTGATCATCATCACCGGCCAGGGCTCGGTCTCCTCGGCCGTCGAGGCGATGCGGGAGGGCGCCTACGACTACCTGCTGAAGCCGCTCGAGATGGACCGGCTCCGGGCGGTGGTGCCGAAGGCGCTCGAGAAGTACGACGTCCGGGAGCAGATGGCGGCCCTGGAGCGGAAGGTCGCCGACCTGACGCGCTTCGGCGAGCTCCTCGGCCAGTCGGACCAGATGAAGGACGTGTACAAGGTGATCGAGGCCGTCGCGCCGACCGACGCCAGCGTCCTCGTCTACGGGGAGTCCGGCACCGGGAAGGAGCTGGTGGCCCGCGCCCTGCACGACCGTTCGGGGCGCTCCCGCGGGCCCTTCATCGCGGTGAACTGCGCCGCCTTTCCGAAGGACATCCTGGAGAACGAGCTGTTCGGGCACGAGAAGGGCGCCTTCACCGGCAGCCTGAACGAGAAGCCCGGCTGCTTCGAGCTGGCCGACGGGGGCACGATCTTCCTGGACGAGGTCGCCGAAATGGGGACCGATACGCAGGTGAAGCTGCTGCGCGTCCTGGAGAACCGGAGCTTCCGGCGCCTCGGCGGCAAGAAGGAGATCGAGGTGGACATCCGCGTCATCGCGGCGACGAACCGCGATGTCCACCAGGCCCTGGACGAGGGGGACCTGCGGGAGGACCTCTACTACCGGCTGTCGGTCGTCGAGCTGCCGCTGCCCCCCCTCCGGGAGCGCGGCGCGGACGTGCAGCTCCTGGCGCAGGAGTTCCTGAACCGCTTCACGGAGGAGCACGAGAAGGAGGTGAGCGGGTTCTCGCAGGAAGCCCAGAACTTCCTCGCCGCCTACGATTGGCCGGGGAACGTGCGGGAGCTGAAGAACGCGGTCGAGCGCGCGGTGATCATGACCGGCAAGGGCCAGGTACCCCTGGAGGCGCTCAGACCGCGGGCCGCCCGCGAGCGGAAGGTGTCCGAGGTGCGCCTGCCGATCGGTGAGTCGCTCGCCGAGTCGGAGCGGCGCATGATCCTGCAGACCTTCGCCTATACCGAGGGAGACCGGCCGCGGGCGGCGGCCATCCTCGGGATGTCCGAGAAGAAGTTGAACCAGCGTCTGCTCGAGCTGCTCGAGCCCGAAGCGCAGCCGGCGGTCGCCGAAGCCTGAAACGACAGGGGAGCGAGCCATGACGGAGAAGAAGGACGTCCCGACCATCATCATCGAGAAGAGCGGCGGACTGGGGTCGTTCCTGTGGGGGGCGATCGTCGGCGCCGCCGCGGCGCTGCTCTTCGCCCCCAAGTCGGGCGAGGAGACCCAGGAGGACCTGAAGGAGGGGGCGCGCCGCTTCCGTGAGGAGGCGGAGCAGAAGTTCCAGGAGCTCCGCCGCGACGTCGAGGAGGGCTACGAGAAGGCGCGCGCCGACCTCACCCACCGCTTCGAGGAGGCCCGCGAGGAGGTCCGGGAGCGGCGCCGGCAGGCCGAGGAGGCGCTCCGCGCCGGGCGGGAGGCCGCCCAGCGCGCGCGCGGCGACCTGGAGCGGCGGGTGGCCGAGTCGAAGGCATCCTACCGGGAAGGGATGGAGGGCGCGGCGGCCGAGCCCGCCTCGGAGGTCTCGGCGGCGAGCGAGTCCCCCCCGGGCGCCTGATGCCGCGGTGACCGCCGGCGCGTCCCCCCACGGTCGCGCCGGCGGTCCACGGCCCCCCGCAGCGGCGTGAAGGGCTTCTTCGCCGACGTCTTCGATCGCTCGGCCGACGACGGGATCTTCTTCCTCGCCTCGGGCCTCACCTTCAGCATCCTCCTGGCCGCCATCCCCTTCCTCCTGCTCGTCCTGTCGCTGCCCACCCTGCTGCTGGGCGAGATCGAGCGCTTCCAGGAGGAGGCGTTGACCTGGCTGTGGCGCATCCTCCCGGTCGCGGCGCCCGAGGTGCAGGCCGAGCTGCGCGAGCGCATCCGCTCCATCGTGGACTCCGCCGGCCAGATCGGGCTGGTCAGCGCCCTCCTGTTCGCCTGGTTCTCGACCCGCCTGTTCGGCGCCCTGCGCACGGCGCTCAGCCAGGTGTTCGACATCGAGGACCCGCGGAACGTGATCACCGGGAAGATCACCGACTTCCGACTCGTCCTGGTCAGCACCGCGCTCCTCAGCGTGAACGTGATCCTGACCGCCTTCCTCGGAACCCAGGGGCGCCGGGTGCTGGAGCAGGCGGGGGTCGAGCTCGGGCGGGTGCAGAGCCTGATCGCGCTGGTGGTCGTCCCGGCGGCGATCTACGTGATGTTCCTCCTCATCTACAAGTACGTGCCCGCCCGGCGCCTCGCCTGGCGCACCGCGGCGATCGCCGCCCTGGTGGCCGCCCTCGGCTTCGAGCTGCTCAAGCTCGGCTTCGGCTGGTACGTGACGAACTGGGCGGACTACTCGAACATCTTCTTCGCCTTCGCCACCCTGGTGATCCTGATCGTCGGGATCTACTACGCCGCCGTCCTCTTCCTCATGGGCGGCGAGGTGGCGCAGGTGTTCGAGCAGCGGCGTCTCGCGCGGCGGCAGCGCGAGATCCTGGACTGACCGGGCGGTCCGGATCGGTCGGCGGCCCGCCCGCGCCGCACCGCCGGCGGGCCCGCCCGCGTGGCACCGCGGCCGAGCCCGGGGTAGATTCCCGGCGTCCCGTCCCTCCGCCCGCCAGCTTCCGGAGGTCAGCAGCCGATGGACGCGTCCGGAGACGGCGTGCGCGTGGTCGCGCGCAACCGCAAGGCGCGGCACGAGTACGAGATCCTCGAAGAGCACGAGGCCGGCCTGGTCCTCCGGGGCTCCGAGGTGAAGTCCCTCCGTCAGGGCAAGGCGAGCTTCACGGACGCGTTCGCGCGCGTCGATGGGGGCGAGATGTGGCTCTACAACCTCCACATCAGTCCTTACGATGCGGCGAGCACGGACCGGCCCGACCCGACGCGGACCCGGAAGCTCCTGCTGCACAAGCGGCAGATCGAACGGCTGGCGGCGCAGACGGCGGAGACGGGGCTCACCCTGGTGCCGCTGGACCTGCACTTCCGGCGGGGCTACGCGAAGGTGACGCTGGCGCTCGCGCGGGGGAAGAAGCGGCACGACAAGCGGGAAGACCTGAAGCGCAAGGCGATGCGGCGGGAGGTGGAGCGTGCGGTGGAAGCGGCGCGGCGGGAGCGCTGAGGGAGCGGCCGCTTCGGGCGGGCGCGGCGAGACGGTGGTGACGGGACGATGCGGCCGGGGGCGCGGGGGCGCGCTCGTGGCGCTCCTGGCGGCGATCGCCGGCGGGGCCGTGGCCGGGGCGCCGCCCCTGCTGGCCCAGAGCGCGTCCGGCCCGGCGGAGCGGATCGCCGCGGAGGTGGACGGCGGGACGGTCGAGCTGCACGCCGTCCGCCACCACGGCTACCCCGCGGTCAACCTGGCCGAGCTCCTCGGTGACTTCCTCACCGAGGTCGCGCTGGACGGGGGCACGGCGCGCGCCCGGCTGGCCGGCGAGGAGCTCATCCTTCGGGCCGGATCCCCCTTCCTCCGCTTCGGCGGCCGCGTCCACCAGCTCGCCAATCCGCCCTACCTGGCCGGCGGCTCCTACTGGGTCCCGACCGAGGTGGTCACCCATTGGTGGCCGAGCGTCCGGGAGGAGGCGGGCCTCGCGGTGACCGGCCTGGCGGGGCCGCCGGGGGAGCCCGTCCCCACCGCCAACCGCCGCCCGGGGCCCTGGCGGGTGGTCATCGACGCCGGGCACGGCGGAAAGGACCCCGGCACGCGGGGGCGGGGCGGCACGCGGGAGAAGGACGTGGTGCTGGACATCGCCCGGCGGGTGGCGCGGCTGCTCGAGTCCCGGGGCGGCTTCGAGCCGATCCTCACCCGGGACCGGGACGTGTTCGTGGACCTCCGGGAGCGCTCCCGATTCGCGATCCGCCGGGAGGCGGACCTCTTCCTCTCCGTGCACGCCAACGCGGCGCCGGACCGGCGGGCCCGCGGCTTCGAGACCTACTTCTTGGGCGAGGCGCGCTCGGAGGAGGCGCGCCGGGTGGCCATGCGGGAGAACGCGGCGCTCCAGTTCGAGTCGAACGGCGAGGTCGGCGACGACCAGATCCACGACCTGGAGTTCATCCTGGCGGGTCTCGACCGGAGCCAGTGGATCCGCCAGTCGAGCCGGCTGGGCGGCTTCATCCAGAACGCGCTGCGCGGGACGCAGCCCGGCCCGGACCGAGGCGTGAAGCCCGGCCCGTACTGGGTCCTGGTCGGCGCCAGCGGAAGCATGCCCGCGGTGCTGGTGGAGGTCGGCTTCCTGTCCAACGCGGACGAGGAGCGGTTCCTGGCCGGCGGGACGGGGCGCGACCGGCTCGCCCGCGCGATCGCCGACGCGGTGGCGGACTACTTCGAGGACTACGGTCGGCGGGTCGGCGTGACGGCGTCCGGCGAGTGAGCGCCGCGCCGGGGCCGATCCGCCATCAGGCCCGGGTGCTGCGGAACCGCCCGGTGGCGGAGGCGACCTGGTGGCTGGAGCTGGAGAGCCCGGCGATCGCCGCCGCCAGCCGCCCGGGGCAGTTCGTGATGATCGGCTGGGGCCTGGAGAGCCCGGGGCTCTTCATGCTCCCGCGGCCGTTCAGCGTCGGCTGGCGCGGCGAGGACGGCCGCATCGGGCTCCTCCTCCGCACCTTCGGCGTCGGCACCCGGCGAATGGCCGCGCTCCGGACGGACGACGCGATGCTCCTCCTCGGCCCCCTCGGCCGCGGCTTCCGCCTCGATCCGGAGCGGCCGGCCGTCTGCGTGGCGGGCGGGGTGGGCCTCGCCCCCTTCATCTTCCTGGCGGCGGACGCCCGGGCGGGCGGGCGCGAGCTGCGCCTGCTGTACGGCGAGCGGATCGGGACGCACGTGTTCGATCCGGCGCTGCTGGAGCGGCTGTGCCGCGGGCCGGTGGAGGTGTGGACGGAGGACGGCGCGCGGGGCCGCCGGGGGCGGGTGACGGAGGGGGTGGACGCGCCCGGCGACGCCCAGCTCCTGGCCTGCGGACCGACCGCCATGCTCCGGGCGATGGCGGAGCTCGCCCGGGCGCGCGGGGTCGGGCTGCAGGTGGCGGTGGAGGAGAACATGGGCTGCGGGATCGGCACCTGTCAGGGCTGCGTGGTCCGCGGCGCGGACGGGCGCTGGATCAAGTCGTGCGTGGAAGGGCCGGTCTTCGACGCCCGGGCGCTGGCCTGGCCGGACGTGTGAGCGGGATGGATGGCGTGGCCGCAACGGCGAGCGGGACGATGGCCGACCTGACGCAGACCGTGTTCGGCGTCCCCTTCCAGGGACCGGTGCTCCTGGCCTCCGGCACCTGCGGCTACGGCCGCGAGTACGCCGACCTGATCCCGCTCGACGAGCTGGGCGGCCTGGTCACCAAGGCGGTGAGCCCCGAGCCCCGCGCCGGCAACCCGCCGCACCGGATCAGCGAGACGCCGGGCGGGATGATCAACGCGATCGGGCTGGACAACGTGGGGCTGGCGGCCTTCCGGACCGAGAAGCTGCCCTGGCTGCGCGACCACCTCCGCCGGGCGCGGGTGCTCGTGAACGTGGTCGGCAAGACGGTCGACGACTTCGCCACGGTGGTGGCGGGGTTGGACGGAGAGGAGGGTTTCCTCGGCTTCGAGGTGAACGTCTCGTGCCCGAACGTGGAGGGCGGCACCATGTTCGGCACGGACGAGGCCTCGCTCGCCGCCCTGGTAGGGAGGCTGCGCGCCGAGACCGAGCGCCCCCTGGTCGTGAAGCTCACCCCGAACGTGCCGGAGATCGGCCTGTTCGCGCGGATCTGCGAGGAGCAGGGGGCCGACGGCCTGAGCGCGATCAACACGTTTCCGGGCATGCTGGTGGATGTGGATCGCCGCCGCCCGGTGATCGGCAACGTGACCGGGGGCGTGAGCGGACCGGCGATCCTCCCGATGGGGGTCTACCTGACCTGGCAGGCCGCCCGGGCCACCTCGCTGCCGATCCTCGGCATCGGCGGGATCCGCTCGGCCGAGGACGCCCTCCAATACATCCTGGCCGGCGCCACGCTCGTGCAGGTCGGGACGGCCTCCTTCGTGGACCCGTCGGCGGCGGTGCGGGTGGGGGAGGGGATCGCGGCCTACCTGGAGCGCCACGGGATCGGGCGGCTGTCGGAGCTGGTGGGCGCGCTCGAGCTGCCCCCGCGACCCGAGGAGGCGCCGACCGGCGCGCCCGAGGAAGCGCCGACCCCGCGCCCATCGCGAGCGACGCGATGAGCGCCGCCGCGCCGGAATTCGGGGCGGAGGCCCGGGTGGTCGCCCTGTTCGAGGCGCACGCGGGCAGGGAGCCGGCGCGGATCGAGCCGCTCGTCCCGGACGGATCGGCCCGGCGCTACTTCCGGATCTTCCACCCGGACGGGGAGCGCCTCGTGGGCGCGTACGGCCCGGATCCCGACGAGAACCGCGCCTTCCTCTCCTTCACCCGCACCTTCGCCGAGCTGGGGCTCCCGGTGCCGCGGCTCCACGCGGCGGATCCCGAGCGCGGGGTGTGGCTGGTGGACGACCTGGGCGACACGACGCTCTTCGACCTGCTGGCCGAGGCGCGGCGGCGCGCGGCGGCCGGCTTTCCGGAGTCGGTCGCGTCGGTCTACGAGCGCGTGGTGGCGATGCTGCCGCGCTTCCAGGTGGAGGGGGGACGCGCGATCGACTTCGGGGTCGCCTACCCGCGGGCGGCGTTCGACCGGCAGTCCATCCTGTGGGACCTGAACTACTTCAAGTACCACTTCCTGAAGCTGGCCCACGTCCCGTTCAACGAGGACCGCCTGGAGCGCGACTTCGCACGCCTGGCGCGCTTCCTCCTCGGGGCCGAGCGGGAGCACTTCCTGTATCGCGACTTCCAGTCCCGAAACGTCATGGTGCGGGACGGGGCGCCCTGGTTCATCGACTACCAGGGGGGGCGGCGGGGCGCCCTCCAGTACGACGTCGCCTCGCTCCTGTGGGACGCGAAGGCGGACCTCCCCGAGTCCCTCCGTGAGCGCCTGCTGGCGCGCTACCTGGACGCGCTCGAGGAGCGGACGGAGGTGGACCGGGAGGCCTGGCTCGAGCGGTACCCCGCGTTCGTGCTCGTTCGGATCATGCAGGCGATGGGCGCCTACGGGTACCGCGGCTTCTACGAGCGAAAGCCGCGCTTCCTCCAGAGCGTGCCGTACGCCGCCCGGAACATCGGCCTCCTCATCGAGCGGGGGCTGCCGCTCCGCCTGCCGGCGATCGAATCGGCCTTCCGCCACATCGTGGAGGAATGGGCGCCGCCTCCGCCCGAGGCGGCCGAGCGGGACGGCCTGGTCGTCCACGTCGGGAGCTTCAGCTATCGGGGCGGCTACCCGCCGGATCCCGGGGGCCACGGCGGCGGGTTCGTGTTCGACTGTCGGGCGCTTCCGAATCCCGGGCGGGAGGAGGCGTACCGGACGGCGACGGGCCGGCACGAGGACGTGGTCCGCTGGCTGCGCGAGCGGCCGGAGTCGGAGGCGCTCTGGACGCGGGTCCGCGACCTGGTGGAGGCGCAGGTGCAGGAATACCAGCGGCGGGGCTACACCAGCCTGTGCGTGCACTTCGGCTGCACGGGCGGGCAGCACCGGTCCGTCTACATGGCGGAGCGGCTGGCCGCCCATCTCCGGGAGCTCTTCCCGGCCATCGAGGTGCGGCTCTCCCACCGCGAGCGCGCGGGCTGGCCGCCGGGCGACGGGTCCGTCTCCGGGGAGGCGGCGTGGAGGGCATGATCCTGGCCGCGGGGCTCGGCACCCGTCTCCGCCCGCTCACCGAGCGCGTGCCGAAGGCGCTCGTCCCGGTGGCGGGCGTGCCCATGCTGGAGCGGGTGGCGCGCCGGCTCATCCAGGCCGGCGTGCGGCGGCTGGTGGTCAACGTCCATCACCGGGCCGAGCAGGTACGGCGCTTTCTGGACGAGCGGGACGGCTTCGGCATCCAGGTCCGGGTCTCGCACGAGCGCGGCGAACTGCCGCTCGAAACCGGGGGCGGTCTGTTGGCGGCGGCGTCCCTGTTCGAGGGCGACGAGCCCTTCTTCCTGCACAACGTGGACGTGATCAGCGACCTGGACCTCGGGGCGCTCTACGACGCGCACGCGGAGTCCGGCGCGCTGGCCACGCTGGCCGTCCAGCGGCGGGAGACGGCGCGCCCGCTGCTGGTCGACGAAGAGGGGGTGTTCGGGGTGGCCGACCTGCGCAGCGGCTGGCGGCGGGAGGCGCGGCCCCCGCGTGGCGAGCCGAGGACGATCGCCTTCGCCGGGATCCACGTCGTCTCTCCGGAGATCTTCCGCGCGGCCCCGGAGCGCGGCCGGTTCCCCATCTGGGACCCGTACTTCCGGCTGGTGGGGGAGGGATGGCGGCTCGGATGGCACGACATCGGGGAGGCGCGATGGCTGGAGGTCGGGACGCCGGAGCGGCTGGAGGAGGCGCGGCGGCTCCTGGCGTCTTGACGGCGAGCGCCCTCGCCTCGGCCGCCTGCCGCGGCTCGGGCGCCTTGCCAGCCTGGTACGCCTGCCACGGCTCGGGGGCCTGGTCAGCCTCGACCCGCCGGGACCCGGGCGTCTTCCTCGTCTCGGGCCCCTTCCGGCGCGCCGTCGCGCCCGCGGCGCCGGCGCCGGAGGACGAGCCCGTACAGGGCCGCGTTCACCAGCACCACCGCCGCGGCCAGCAGCAGGTGGATGTCGCTCCAGTCGGCCGGGTAGAGCGCCCCGCCGATGTAGTGGTCCACGAATCCGCCCTCGTAGCCGCCCTGGCCGGCCGCCAGGCGGAGCCGGCGCTCGAGCGGCGTGAGGGGACAGATCCAGCCGAAGAGCTCGATCGCCACCCCGTAGGCCGCGCACGGCACGTGCAGCCACGCCACCCAGCCGCGCCACAGGACGAGCAGGGCGCCGAGCACCACGAACAGGACGAAGGCGAAGTGCGCGAGCATCACGAGGTCGGCGAGCGCGCGCGCGAGCAGCGGGTTCATCGAGACTGGGTCGGTCCTGGAACGGGGTGGCGCTCGGGGCGGCTCGCGGGGCGCTCGCGGCGCGCCGGGCCGCCGGCTCGGCGTTCCGTACCCGCCTCCGGCGGCGGGTGTGCCGGGAGCGGCCGGTGAAGGCGGTCCGGATCGCCCGACCGGGCGGGCCGGAGGTGCTGGAGGTCGTCGAGGTCTCCGAGCCGCGCCCGCGCGCCGGCGAGGCGCTGGTCCGCATCCGGGCCGCCGGGGTGAACCGGGCCGATCTGCTCCAGCGGATGGGGCGCTATCCGGCGCCCCCGGGCGCGCCGGCGGACATCCCCGGGCTCGAGTTCGCCGGCGAGGTGGAGCGGGTGGAGGGAGGGGCGGACGCCGCCCCGCCCCCCGGCGCGCGGGTCATGGGGCTGCTTCCCGGCGGCGGCTACGCGGAGCGGGCCGTCGTCCCGGCGCCGCTGCTGCTCCCGGTCCCGGAGCGACTGGACTGGGCGGAGGCCGCCGCCGTGCCGGAGGCGTTCCTGACCGCCGAGGACGCCCTGTTCGCCCGCGGTCGACTGCTGCCGGGCGAGGAGGTCCTCGTCCACGCCGCCGGGGGCGGGGTGGGGACGGCGGCGCTTCAGCTCGCCCGCGCGGCCGGCGCGGAGCGGATCCTGGGCACCGCCTCGGCCGGCAAGCTGCGCGGGATCCGCGAGCTCGGCCTCCCCCTGGACCTGGGGATCGACTACCGGACGGAGTCCTTCCGGGAGGCGGTGGCCGAGGCGACCGACGGGCGCGGGGTGGACGTCATCCTGGACACCGTCGGGGCGCCGTACTGGGACGACAACGTGGCGTCCCTGGCCCCGCTCGGCCGGCTGGTGCTCCTCGGGCTGCTGGGCGGCGCCCGGACCGAGGTGGACCTGGGCCGTCTGATGCGCGGCCGCCTGACGGTGGTCGGCACCGTGCTGCGCGCCCGCAGCGTGGCGGAGAAGGCGGCGGTGACCGAGCGCCTCCGAGCGCGCTTCCTCCCCCTCCTGGAGGCGGGTCGGCTCCGTCCGGTGCTGGACCGGACGTTTCCCCTCGAGGCGGCCGCCGAGGCGCACCGTTACATGGCCGAGAGCCGCAACCTGGGGCGGGTCGTGCTGGAGGTCTGAGCCCTAGCCCGCCGTCTCCGACGGCAAGGGCTCGGGTGCCCGCTCCGCGACCTCCCGGATCCCGCGCAGGAAACGCCGGTCGATCCGGTCCTTGAGGAGGAGCGGGCCCCGGCCCAGCCAGTGGAGCGGGCCCCAGAGCGCCAACGCCCGCTCGTCGCCGAGGTTCAGGATCGCCAGGGCGCGCGCCGGCGGGCGGTAGGCGCGAGGCTCCGGCCCTTCGCCGGGCTCCGCCTCCGGACCGGCCCCTTCCGAGTCGCCGGCCGCCAGGAGCGCCGCCTCCAGGTTGTGCAGGAGGACCGGAGCCTGGCGGACGGCGTGGACCCCGAGCCGGGGGAGGGGACGACCGGCGAAGTCGATGCAGTCGCCCGCCCCGAACACCCCAGGGAGGTCGGATGCCTCCAGGGTCGGGCCCACGGCCAGGCCGCCCGTCGGTCCGGTCGGGAGGCCCATCGCCGCGAGCGCCGCCGGCGGGCGGAGTCCGGTCGCGCACACCGCGAGGTCCGCCGCGAGGCGCGTCCCGGAGGCGGTCCGCACCTCGCCGGCCGTGACCTCC
The DNA here is from genome assembly GCA_964613475.1 of uncultured Gemmatimonadota bacterium. Lineage (GTDB taxonomy): Bacteria > Gemmatimonadota > Gemmatimonadetes > Palauibacterales > Palauibacteraceae > CAZTGV01. The sequence goes on along the minus strand of CAZTGV010000009.1, from coordinate 25,420 downwards.
GCCGCCCGCTCCCCGAGCACGACGCGGAGGCCCCGCCGGCGCAGGTGCCGGGCGAGCCGGCGCCCGGCGCGGGCGGGACGCCCCTCCAGCAGCCGGGAGCCGCTCGCGAGCACGGTTACCGCGATCGGCGCGCCGCGACGCTCCGCCAGCGCCCGGAGGTTCGCGGCCACCTCGCACCCGGTCTCCCCGCCCCCGATCACCACCGCGCGGAGCCGCGTCCCGGCGCGGAACGCGCGCTCCAGCCGCCGCCGGAGCGCCCACAGGTTCCGCACCGGCTTCACGGACCAGGCGTGCTCGGCCGCGCCGGGGATCCGCTCCAGCGGCACCTCGCTGCCGATGTTGAACGAGAGGAGGTCCCAGGCCAGCGCCTCGCCCGAGGCGAGGCGGAGCGTGCGGGAAGCGCGGTCCACCGCGACCGCGCGGTCGCGGTGGAAGGCGACGCCCGCGGCGCGGCAGAGCGGGGCCGGGTCCACCCGGTCCTCCTCCGCGCCGTACATGCCGCCGAGCATGCCGGTGGCGAGGCCCGAGTACCAGAAGGCGTCCGGATCGACCAGATGGACCGCGGCGCCGGCCGCCCGGAGCCGGGCCGCGCGCTCGACCAGGTGGAGGTGCGCGTGGCCGGCGCCCACCAGCACGACCCGCGGCCGTGCCGTCCCGGTCACGCGGCCGTCCCGGTCACGCGGCCGCACCCGACGCGGCGCGCCTCGTCACGGCTTCGCGTCCCGCGAAGGAAGGTGGTACCATGTCCGGTCATGGACCTGTGGGCGGGGACGAGCGGCTTCGCGTACCGGGCGTGGAAGGGCTCCTTCTATCCCGAGGACCTGTCGGACGACCAGATGCTCAGCCACTACGCGCAACGACTTCCGGCCGTCGAGATCAACCAGACCTTCTACCGCATGCCCCGCGAGGACGTGCTCGAGAGGTGGGCCGGCCGGGTACCGGAGGGCTTCCGCTTCGCCCTCAAGGCCTCGCGCCGGATCACTCACCACAAGCGCCTGGCCGGCGCCGAGGACGACGTCGGATACTTCGTGCGGACCGCCTCGCGGCTGGGTCCCCGCGCGGGCGCGCTCCTCTACCAGCTCCCGCCGAGCCAGCGCCTCGACCTCGCCCGTCTGGAGGCCTTCCTGGACGTCCTGCCGAACCCGGGACGCTCCGCGTTCGAGTTCCGCCATCCCTCGTGGCACGACGAGACGGTGTGGGAGGCGCTCCGGGCGCGCGGCGCCGCCTGGTGCGTGGCGGACATGGACGAGGGGCCGGAGGCGGAGCTCGTCTCCACCGCCGACTGGGGATACCTGCGGCTCCGCCGGGAGGACTACGATGAGGCCGCCCTGGCCCGCTGGGCCGGCCGGGTGAGGGAGGCCGGCTGGCGCGAGGCGTTCGTCTTCTTCAAGCACGAGGACGCGGCCGTGGGGCCGAAGCTGGCCGCCCTCTTCCTGGAGCTGGCGGGCGCCGCCGCATGACCCCCTGGGTCCTCCAGCTGCTGCTCCTGAACGGGGTGGCCTTCGTGGCGACCGCCGTGGTGCCCGGGCTGTTCACCAGCCTGATGCTGGTCCCGGCGCTCCTGGCGGCGCGTCCCTGGACGCTCCTCACCTACATGTTCCTGCACGGCGACCTGCTCCACCTGCTGTTCAACATGATCGCCCTCTTCTTCTTCGGCCCCCGGCTCGAGGTCCGCCTCGGGGCGAAGCACTTCCTGGGGCTCTACTTCGTGAGCGGGGTGGCCGGCGCCTTGCTCTCCTTTTTGTTCACGCCGCAGGCGGCGATCGTCGGCGCCTCGGGGGCGGTGTTCGGCGTGCTGCTCGCCTTCGCCATGTACTGGCCGCGCGAGCGGATCTTCATCTGGGGCGTGCTGCCGATCGAGTCGCGGTGGCTGGTGGCGCTCCTCACCGTGGCCAGCCTGTGGGGCGGCTTCGGCGGGCAGGCGGGCGGGATCGCCCACTTCGCCCACCTCGGCGGTTTCCTGGGCGGTTGGCTGTACCTGAAGGTGCGGGAGCGGGCTTCCGCCGGGCACCGGTTCAAGAAGAAGGCGGCGCCGGCGGGCGCGCGGCTCGGGGACCGGGCCACCCTCGACCGCTTCCGCCGGATCGACCCCGAGGGCCTCCACGAGGTGAACCGGGCCGAGTACCGGCGGATCGCGGGGAAGATCGAGGAGGAGGGGGTCGGGAGCCTGAGCGAGCGGGAGCGGACCTTCATCGACCGCTTCAGCCCTGGATGAGGGCGGCCGGGCGCTCCGCCCGGCCTCAGCCGGTGGTGGCGCGCCGGGCGGGCTCCGGCTCCGGCTCGAACCCTTCCGTCCGCGCGGCCGGGCCCGGCCCCACCGGGGCCTCGTAGCGCGGCGCCAGCTCCTCGGCCGACCAGGGGAGGCCCACCGTCCCGCCCTCCAGCCACCGGTAGTCGCCGGCGAGCACCCGCTGGGCCAGCCGGTAGCGGTCCTCGTCGTCGTTCGAGTCGAGGCCGTCGAACAGGACATCGGCGCGGCGGCGGGCGTTCTTGCAGAACACGTCCGCCAGCGTCTCCGCCTCCTCCGCGCCCGGCTTGCCGGTCCGGCGCATCATCTCCGCCCGGCCCACGGTGGCCACGATCGCGAACAGCTCGGCGCCGATGTCCACCGCCCGGAACAGGAGCCCCTGGCGGCGCTGCAGCCGCGGCCCGTGGCGCACCATCTTGTGGAACAGCTCCCGGGCGAGCTTCCGCGAGGCCCGTTCGACGTACCGGATGTGTCCCGCCAGCGCGCCGTACTCGCCGTGCTTCGGCCAGCGGCCCCAGCCCAGCCAGCGGCTCGGGTACCACCCGGCGTAGAAGGCGCCCACTTTCGGCAGCTCCTTCACCTTCTCCCAGGCCGAGAGGTCCCCCTCCACCAGCTCGCCGGCCACCTCGAGGTGCTTGTCCACCGCCTCGCGGGCGATGAACAGCCGCATGATCTCGCTCGAGCCCTCGAAGATCCGGTTGATCCGGAAGTCGCGGAGCATCCGCTCCACCGGGACCGGCGGCTCACCGCGCGCCTCCAGCGAGTCCGCGGTCTCGAAGCCGCGGCCGCCCCGGACCTGCACGGTGTCGTCGACGATCCGCCAGCCGGCCTCCGTGTTGTAGAGCTTGGCGAGGGCGGCCTCCAGGCGGATGTCGAACTCGCCGCTGTCGGCCATCATCGAGGTGAGCTCGGAGATCGCCTCCAGGGCGAAGGCGTCCGCCGCCATGTCCGCGATGTAGTGGGCCACCGCCTCGTGCTTGCCGATCGGCGCCCCCCACTGGCGGCGCTCGGACGCCCACTTGCGGCAGATCTCCACGCAGATCTTGGCCGTGCCCGCCGCGGCGGCGGGGATGGTCAGCCGGCCCGTGTTCAGCGTGATGAGCGCCAGCTTGAGCCCCCGCCCCTCCTTCCAGAGCAGGTTCTCGCGCGGCACTCGCACCCTCGTGAAGCGGACGATCCCGTTCTCGAGCGCCCGCAGGCCCATGAAGTGGCAGCGGCGGACGATCTCGACGCCCGGCCACTCGGTCTCCACGATGAAGGCGGAGATCTTCTTCGTCTCCGGGTCCCGGGCCATCACGACGAACAGGTCGGCCACCGTGCCGTTGGTGGCCCACAGCTTCTCGCCGTTCAGGATGAACGCCTCCCCGTCCTCGGTCGGGATGGCGGAAGTCTCGAGCCGGGCGGGGTCGGAGCCCACCTCGTCCTCGGTGAGCGCGAAGGCGCTGATCGCGCCCCTGGCGATCCTCGGGAAGTAGCGCTTCTTCTGCGCCTCCGTTCCGAAGAGCTTGAGCGGCTGCGGGACGCCGATCGACTGGTGGGCGGAGAGCAGGGCGACCAGGTTCCCGTCCCAGCTCCCGAGCGCCTGCATGATCCGGCAGTACTCGGTCTGGTTGAAGCCGAGACCGCCGTACTCGGTCGGGATCTTGATCCCGAACGCTCCCATCTCCTTCAGTCGCTCGATGACCTCCGGGTAGATCTTGCCCTCGCGGTCGATCCGGTCCCCGTCGACCTCATCGCGCAGGAAGGTCCGGAACTCCTCGATCCAGGCCCGCGCCCGGTCCGAGATGAAGTCCTCCGGGTCGGGATACGGGTGCACGAGCTCCAGCCGCAGGTCTCCCAGGTAGAGGTCGCGCAGGAAGGTGGCCCCGCCCCACTCCTTCTCGCGGGCCGCCTCGGCGACGCGGCGCGCCTCCGCCTCGCTCACCTCCGCCGCGCCGCGGGGGCGCGACTCGTTCGCGTCCGCCTCGGGCTTCGCGTCTGCCATGCGTCGGATCCCGGATTCCAGGGTGGAACGCCCGCCCCGCGACGCGCGGCCGCGGGGAGGAAACGACCGAAAAACTACGCGCGCGGGAACGGTGCGGCCAGAAACGGGCCGCGTGAGCCGGCCGCGCGTCGCGCGACCGGCGCGACCCCGGCCGGGTGAAGGGCCGGGCCGAAAAGCCCGTGCGGTTCGGTTCGGATCACTCTGGCGCGCGGGTTCCGGCGCCCGCAAGCCGCTCGGCCGGTCCCTACCGGTCCTCGCGTCGACCGAAGGCGGGCGCCGCGGGACTCCCCCCCAGGCGCCGGCGCAGGGCCTCCGCCCAGCGGCCCCAGGGCAGGAACACCGAGTAGAGCGCCATGAACACGAAGAAGGGCGCCCGCATGGCCACGAAGATGCCCGTGTGGAGCGCCACTCCCACGGCCACGTACAGAAGGGCGAGGGGCGGCACCAGCAGGGCGAGCCAGAACGTGCCCTCGAAGACGAACGTCACCCACGAAAGGAGGACGGCCAGCTCGTGTTGCTGGGCGAGCCACAGGCCGACCTCACGCCCCCACCGCAGGCCGTCCTGCGCCAGGTAATAGCGGAGGGTGTACCCGTTCATCCACTCCAACCCCTTGTCCGGTACGATCTTGCCGTAGGCGGCCGAGAAGTAGGCGAGCGCCAGGAGCCAGCCGATGAGCAGCTTGGGCCAGCGGGCCCAGACGCTGCGCGCCCGTACGGTGTCGAGCTTTGGGGCGATCCGGCCTCGCCAGCGGGCGATCCAGCCGCGGGCGGCCGCGTCGACCGAGAGCACCCGTCCGGAGGGAGCCAGCGCCAGCAGGCCCACGGCGATGATCCCGAGCGCCTCGGTGTGGTGGAGGTCGCCGTAGGAGTAGGCGTGTGCCTGGAGGAAGAGGGTGCCCAGCGCGAACACGAGGAGGGAGGCGTTCGTGAGCAGGCCGACCAAGCCGGCGAAGCCCGCCACCAGGGCCACCACGTAAACCGCCTCCAGCACCGCCATGTCGGGCCTGTACATCCAATCGATCGGCCAGACCAAAGCGTGGAGGACGGGAAGCGGGTTGTACAGCTCGGCCGGCATCCCCACGAGCTCCTCGAACTGGCCGCGTAACCGATTGTAGTCGTACCGGTACCAGAGCAGGACCGCCACGATCGCGATGCGACAGCAGGCCAGGTCGAAGAGCCGCGCGGGACGGAACCAGTACCCCTCCCAGGCGCGCCAGGACCCAACGAGCGCCTTCACCGGTCCCCTCCGTCTGGGACCAGCGTGACCCTGTACAGCACTTCGGTCTCGCCGTCCGCGATTCCGTCCCTGGTCAGCAGGGCGGGGCGATCCTCCACCCGGAAGCCGGTCGGGCGGAGGCCCGTGTGGCGCTCCACGGCTTCGGCGTACGCCGTGAGCTGGTCCCGCTGCTCGTAGCGGATGGCGTCCACGAACCCCCACTGGTAGGTCCAGAAGTTCAGGCCGACGTCGTCGGGTGTAAGCGTCCGCTCGCCGTCCGCGGTCAGCGCGACCACGTGGATCCGTCGGATCGGCGTGCCGGGGGCCTGCACCCGACTGTACATGCCGTAGTCCAGGAAGGGAAACAGGAAGGGAGGCCGCTCGATCGGGCCGGGGGTCCACTTGAAGGTGGCCAGCGTCTGGAACCCCAGCGTGACGACGATCACGCCCGAGACAGCCGCCTTCCACACCGTCCTCGGTCGCCGCGCGCTCGACCCCTCGTCCCTCATCCCGTCCCCCGCGGTCGCGGTGATCCTGGTTGTGGAGCGCTCAATCCGGCAGCCCCGCTTCGGCCAACAGGAGGAGCAGCGCCCGCTGCACGCCCAGCTGCGCGTCGCCCGGATCGCGCCACCACTCGTCCAGCGAGTGGGCCCCTTCGCCCTCGCCGCCCCCGCCGATCGTCACGGCCGGTACGCCGCGCGAGATCGGCACGTTCGCGTCCGTGGACGAACGCTCCAGGGTGGGCTCGAACCCGAGGACCCGAGCCGAAGCGGCCGCCCGCTGCACGAGCGGCGTCTCCGGGGGAATCTCGCCCGACGGCCGATCGCCCACCAGCTCCACGTTGGCCGCCAGCGGGACGCCGGAGCGCCGGGTGGCGTTCTGCTCCTCCAGCGCCTCCGTCATTACGTCGCGGAACAGGGAGTCCAGTCGGAGCAGCCGCTCCTGCTCCACCGAGCGCATGTCCACCTCCATCCACGCCTCGAACGGGATCGCGTTGATCGAGGTGCCGCCGCCGATGCGCCCCACGTTGTAGGAGGTCCGGGGGCCTTCCGCGGTGAACGAGGCGGCCCGCCGGTCGAACAGGTGGATCGCGCGGCCGAGGGCGTGGGCCGGATTGCCGAGGCCGAAGGCGCCCCAGGAGTGCCCCCCCGGGCCCTCGAAGGTGACCCGGTATCGGCGGGAGCCGAGCGCCTGGTTCACCACCCGGTCCACCCGGGTCCCGTCGATCGAGACGAAGGCGTCGATCCGCGGCCCGCCGTCCCGGAACAGGTGCTTCACCCCGCGCAGGTCGCCCAGGCCCTCCTCGCCCACCGTCCCGACGAACCAGACGTCCGCGACCGTCCGCAGGTCGGCCGCCTCCACGGCTCGCAGGAGGGCGAGCACGGCGGCCAGGCCCCGCCCGTCGTCACCGATCCCCGGCGCGTAGAGGGTGTCCCCCCGCTCCTCCACCGTCACGTCCGTGCCCTCCGGGAACACGGTGTCCAGGTGCCCGGAGACGATCACCGTCGGGCGGTCGTCCTCGGGAGCCTCCGCCGTCCCCCTCCGGACGCCGATCGCGTTCCCTTCCTCGTCCAGGAAGACGGTGTCCGCGCCGGCCTCCCTGAGGCGGTCGGCGAACGCCCGGGCGCGCTCCTCCTCCGTGAAGGGCGGGGCGGGGATCTCGGTGAGGGCGATCTGTTCCTCCACCGTGCGGCCCTCGTCGCGCTCCAGCCGGCGCAGGGCCTCGCGCACCGCCGGGCGCGCCATGAGGCGCTCCATCTCGTCCCGGAATCGGGGCAGGACCTCCGCCGTGTCCTGCGTGGCCGCGAGGGCGAGGGTCGAGGGGGAGGCGGCGGCCGTCGACACCGAGGCCGGGGCCGCCGCCCACGCCGGGACCGACGTGCCCGCCGCCGCCCACGCCGCCGCGAGAAGGAGTCCCAGGACCGGCCCGCGCCCACGCTCGCTCCGACCTGCCATTCCGCCTCCGCGCTCGCTTGAACCGTTTCCGCGACCGACCCGTTCTCGTGAGGGCACGGCGCGCGGCGTATCTTCTGCAAGGTGTCGGCACGGAAGTTCGGCAGGGGTGGACGGGAACGCGAGGGGAGGAGGTTGGAATGCTGGCCAACGACCGGGCATGGGACGGAGGGCGTCCCGGGCCTCCGTGCGCCCCGAGGCGGCCGCTCGCCGCGCCGTGGCGGGCTCCGCGTGCGCCGGCATGGCCTCCGCGCGGCCCGCGACGGGCTCCCGGCCGGACGTGCGCGGCCTCGGTGACCGGGGTCCTGGCCGCGCTGGCCGCGCTGGCCGCGCTCGGGGCCGGGGCTCCCGAGGCGAAGGCGCAGGGCTTCGAGCTGATCCCCCAGGTGGGCAGCTTCGTGCCGCTCAACGACCTCGGGCGGATGGAGGGCGCCGGCGGCGCGGTGTCGTTGGGCCGGCGCGAGGCGGCGCTGGCGCTCGGCCTGGCCGCCGAGCTCGGCGCCCGCGGGCCCGTCTCGCTCCGGGGGAGCCTCCTGTTCGGCACCTCGGCGGAGCTCCCCCTGGAAGGCGCCGGATGCGCCGGGTGTCGCGCCAGCAGCCACCTCGTGGTCGCCGGGGCGGGCCTGCTGATCCGACCCGCCCCTTCGCTCCTCGTCGTCCGTCCCTACCTGCTCGCCGGAGTGGCCGCCAAGCGCCACGGGGTGAATGACGAGGACCTTCGCGCCTCCGGCTTCCCCCGAGTGGCGGGCGACCCTTCCAGCACGGCTCTCCACCTGGGGGCCGGCCTGGAGCTCGGCCTCGGTCTCATCGACGCGGTCGTCGAGCTGAGCGACTACGTCTCGCGCTTCGAGGCGGGCGGTGGCGAGGGCGGGCTCCAGAACGACCTCTTCCTGATGGTGGGGCTCCGCCTGTGACCGCCTCGCGCTCCGGTCTGCGCGGCACCGGGCGGAGGCCCGGGTGCCGGCCGACGGCCGGGTCCGGCCGGGACGGGGACGAGGAAGTCCGGAGCGGCGGCGACCCGGCGGTGGCGCGGAGGAAGGGGGACACGGAGATCCGGCGCGCCTTCGACCCCGCGGCGCGTCGCCTGGTGCTGGCGGAGGACGCCCGTCGCGGCCTCACGGCGCGGCCGAAGGCGCTCCCCCCGAAGTGGTTCTACGACGCGCGCGGCTCCCGGCTGTTCGAGCGCATCACGGCGCTGCCGGAGTACTACCAGACGCGGACCGAGCGGGCGATCCTGGAGCGCGTGGCGCCCGAGGTCGTGCGCCGATGCCGGCCGGAGGCGCTGGTGGAGCTGGGAGCGGGAAGCGCGGCCAAGACGCGCCTCCTGCTGACCGCCATGCGGCGCGAGGGCGAGCTGCGGAGCTACGCGCCGGTGGACGTGAGCGGGGAGGCGCTGGAGGAGACGGTCCGTCGGGTAGCGGAGGAGTACCCCGGCGTACGGGTGGTCGGGGTGGTGGCGGACTTCGAGTCCCCCCTCGCGCTCCCCTTCGCGGACCGGCGTCGACTGGTCGCCTTCCTCGGCTCCACGATCGGGAACCTGGAGGCCGACGCGGCCTCCGCCTTTCTCGGCCGGATCGCCCGGGTCCTGGGTGCGGGCGAGGGACTGCTGGTCGGCTTCGACCTGGTCAAGGATCCCGAGCGGCTGGTCCGCGCCTACGATGACGCGGCGGGCGTCACGGCCGCCTTCAACCGCAACGTCCTGCGGGTGCTGAACCGCGAGCTGGACGCCGACTTCGATCCCGAGGCGTTCGCCCATCGCGCCGTGTGGAACGAGCGCGAAGCGCGGATCGAGATGTACCTGGTCGCGGAGCGGGCCCTGACGGTGCGGCTGGAGGCGCTGGACCTGGAGGTCCGGTTCGAGCAGGGCGAGCCGCTCCTCACCGAGCTGAGCCACAAGTACACCCGCGCGTCGGTGGAGCGGCTGCTCTCCGGGGCGGGGCTCGCGCTCCTCCGCTGGAGCACGGACGAGGAGGGGCTGTTCGCGCTCGCCCTGGCCGGGCTCGCGGCGCCCGGAGAGGTGGGCGAGCGAGACCGGGGCCAGGGTGGCTGAAGGGAGTCAGAGCCCCGGCGGCGGCACGTAGGCGAGGAAGCCCGCTACCAGGAGCACCGCGACCATCACGGCGGCCTCCCACCGCACCGAGCGCCGAAGCGCGCCCGCCTCCCCGCGCTCGAGCGCCGCCGGGAGGAGCAGGAACCGGTTCCGCGCGCCGAACAGCGCCAGCAGCCCCAGCCCCCCCGCCTTGACGAGCGCGAGCCGCCCATAGGCGGTGGCGACCAGCTCGCCCGGCGCCCCGAGCAGATCGTAGACCTGTGCGACGCCGGTGGCGGCGACGACGACCAGGGCGATCAGCGAGACGCTCGCCACCCGACGGAGGCCGCGCCGCAGGCCCTCCAGGTCCTTCTCGGCGAGCACGATCCAGAGCAGCCCGCCGAGCCACAGGGCCACCGCCGCCAGATGCACCGACTTGACCGGGACGGCCCACACCGTGTCGGAGGCGGCCGCGTGCCCGACGGCGCCGCTCGCCAGCACGGCGCCGCCCACCAGCGCGGCGGCCAGGCCGGGCCGTCGCGCCCGGCCGGTGGCGGCCCAGAGTGCGAAGAAGGCGGCGCCGGTCCGCACGAGCTCCCAGCGGCCGGTCTCCGTGGTGAGGCCGAAGCCGATCCAGGTGAGGTCGAAGCCGCGCCCGGCTGGGGCCAGGTAGAGGAGCCAGGCGACTAGATGCCCGGCCAGCGCGAACGGCGCGAGGACGGCCAGGACGGCGATCGCCCGCCGGACGCGGCGGGAGGGCTCGGGCGCGATCCAGGCCTGGAAGGCCAGGAGGCCGGCCAACGCGAGCAAGAGCCCCACAGCGATCCCGCGGAGCAGGGCGGCGGCGCCCGGCCGTACCGCCTCCGCGGAGGCCGCGGCCTCGTCGGCGTCTCGCTCGCCGGACGCCGCCTCTCCCGCGTCCGGCCGGGTCGTGTCCCCCGGCGCGGCGGGCTCCCGCGCCTCCCCCGGTGCGGGGGGGCGGCCCTCGGCTCCGACCTCCGCCGCCGCCGGAGCCACCCGGAAGGCGATCTCGCCGGACACGGGATGGCCGTCGGCCGAGACGATCCTCCAGGCGAGCACGTAGCGCCCCGCCTCGAGCGCCGGGGGCGTGGCCACGATCACGCGGGGATCCCCCCGGGCCGACCGGGGGGTGAGGACGCCCGCCTCCCCGTCGATCCCCGGTCCCCGGATGCGCAGTTCGGCCAGGCTGGCGTTGACCGCGTCGCTGAACTCGAGCCGGACGGTCTCCAGCGGCTCGGTGAGCGTGGTGTCCTGGGCCGGCACCGAGCCGACCAGCCGCACGTGCAGGGCCGATCCGTCCGCGACGCGAACCGCGTCGGGCCCGCGAGCCGCGGCCGCCGCCGGGGGCAGGGCGAACGGAAGGAGCGCGAACAGGGCGAGCGGGAGGAGCGCCCGGAGGGCGAGCGGCGCGAAGGCCCCCGGCCGCGCCCGCGCGCGTGGGGCGCGCGCCGAGCCCGAGGCGCCCGGCTCCTCGCGCCCTCGCCGTTCCCCTCCGATGCCGCCGCTCATCCGCTCCGCCTCCTTCACGACCCCGTCTCCGAGAACACCGCGCGCCGGTCCCGCGGCGGCGGGGCGCGCCGCCGGGGCCGACGGCCGCCAAAGTAGGCCGCCGGCCCGCGGCCGGAAACGGAGGCGCGACTGGCGCCCGTCTCCGGCGGCTGTAGCTTTCGCCGCGGCCGATCCGGCCCGCCCCCACCCTCCGCCGCCGGGCGCGGCGGGGTCGGGACGGGCGAGAACGCGGCATCCACCCCGGAGGGCGCATGCGGGCGACCGTCGCCGGATCGCGCGGCGCGACCCAGCTCTGGTCGACCGGGTCCCGCCGCGAGATCGTCGCCTGGGCGGTCTACGAGTTCTCGAGCAACGCCTTCAACACCCTCATCATAACCTTCATCTTCGGCCACTACTTCACGCAGGTGGTGGCCCCGGACACGACGACGGGGACGATCTGGTGGACCCGCGCCATCAACATCTCCGCCATCCTGGTCGCGCTGGCCATGCCGGTCATGGGCGCGATCGCCGACTTCTCGGGACAGAAGAAGCGCTTCCTCCTGGTCACGACCCTGGGCTGCGTGCTGTTCACCGCCGGTCTCTTCTTCGTTGGCCGGCCCGAGCTGATGATGGAGACGGTGGCCGTCTTCATCCTCGCCAACATCCTGTTCGAGGCGGCCGCCGTCTTCTACAACGGCTTCCTGCCGGAGCTCGCCAACCCGAAGAACATGGGAAGGATCTCGGGGATCGGGTGGGCGTCGGGCTACGCGGGCGGCCTGCTCTGCCTCATCCTCGCGCTCGGGGTCGTGGCGTGGCTCCCCGAGACCGAGGGCCTCCACGTCCGGACGACGACGGTGCTCGCCGCCGCCTGGTACCTGGTCTTCGCCATCCCGATGTTCGTGATCGTCCGCGAACGGCAGCGGCGACGGAAGGCGCGCCTCGGGGTCTACGCCGCCGCCGGGGTGCGCCGGGTCGTCCGCACCTTCAAGCGACTCGGCACGTACCGCGAGGTGGCCAAGCTCCTCCTGGCCCGTCTCGTCTACAACGACGGCCTCGTCACCCTCTTCACCTTCGCCTCCGTCTACGTCGGCGCCGTATACGGGATGGGCACCGGAGACGTCGTCGTGATGGGGATCGTGCTCAACGTGGCGGCGGGGATCGGCGCGGTCGCCTTCGGCTTCGTGAACGACCGGATCGGGGCGAAGCGGACGATCGGGATCACCCTGGTCGTGCTGACGCTCGCCGGCCTGCTCGGCGCCACGGCGCCGAACATGACGGTCTTCTGGGTGGCGGCGATCCTCATCGGCTTCATGGTGGGGCCGAACCAGTCCGCCAGCCGCGCGATGCTCGCCACCTTCACCCCGGACCGGAAGCAGGGCGAGTTCTTCGGCTTCTTCGCCTTCTCGGGCAAGCTGGCCTCCGTGGCCGGTCCCCTGACGTACGGCCTCATCCTGGGCGCCACGGGGAGCCAGCGGTGGGCGATGGGGTCCGTGGTGGGCTTCTTCGTGCTCGGCTTCCTGCTCCTGCTGCTGGTGGACGAGGAGAGGGGGATCGCCATGGCCGAGCGGGTGTCGGCCGGCGAGATTCCGCGCGCAAACGCTCCGGAGGCGGCCGACGGTCCGGAGCCGGACGGAGGCGCCGGGCCATGAGCGCTCCGTTCCGGAGGCCGTGGCGATGAGCGGACGGTTCCTCCCCTGGTTCTCCCCCCTCTCCCGCCGGGCACTCCGGCTCTACTACCGCTTCCGAGCGGTGGGCGAGCCGCCTCCCCGCACGGGCCCCCTGCTCCTGGTCGCCAACCATCCGAACTCGCTCCTCGACCCGGCGGCCGTCTGCGCGGTGGCCGGCCGGCCGGTGCGCTTCCTCGCCAAGGCGCCCCTGTTCTCCATGCCGATCATCGGCCCGCTGGTGCGCGCCTGCGGCGCCATCCCCGTCCACCGCCGGCAGGACGATCCCGGCCTGATGCACCGGAACGAGGAGACGTTCCGGGCCGCATACGCGGCGCTCGCCGCCGGCGATGCGGTCGGCATCTTCCCCGAAGGGATCAGCCACTCGGACCCGGCGCTGGCGCCGCTGCGCACCGGGGCGGCGCGGATCGTCCTCGGCGCGGCGGCTCGGGGAGCGCGGGCGGTGAACCCGGGCGAGCGGGCGGGCGAGCGGCCGGGCGGCGCCTTCCCGATCCTGCCGGTCGGGCTCGTCCTGCGGGACAAGGACCGCTTCCGGTCCGAGGCGCTGGCGGTGGTCGGGGAGCCGGTCCCGTGGTCCGACCTGGCGGGCCGGGCCGCCGGGGACGAGGAGGCCGTCCGGCTCCTGACCGAGCGGATCGATCGCGCCCTCCGGAGCGTCACGCTGAACCTGGAGCGCTGGGAGGACGCGGCGGTCGTGGAGTGCGCCGAGGCGGTGTACGCCGCGGAGTACGCGCTCCCGACCGCGCCCGGCGAGCGGCTGCGGCGGCTGGCGGAGGTGGCGCGCGCCCTGGCCGCGCTCCGGCGGCGCGAGCCGGAGGCGCTGGCGTCCCTGTACGAGGCGCTGGCGCGCTACGGGGCCCTGCTGCGCCGGCTCGAGCTGCGGCCCGACGAGCTCCGTCGGCGCGGACCGCGCCGGGCCGTCGCCTTCCGGTGGAGCCTGCGGCAGGCGCTCTTCTTCGGCCTCGCGGCACCGGCGGCCGCGATCGGCCACCTCGTCTTCTTCATCCCCTACCGGATCGTGGCTGCCCTGGCGCGCCACCGGTCCGTGGAGAAGGACGTGCGCGCCACGGTCAAGCTGCTCGGCGGCGCGGTGGTGTACGGCGCGTGGATCCTGCTCCTGGCCGTGGTCGCCGGCCGATTCTTCGGAGCGGCCGTCGGGGCGCTCACGCCGGCGGCGCTGCTCGCACTCGGGCTCCTCACGCTGCGGGTGCGGGAGCGCTGGGCCGAGGCTCGGACCGAAGCCCGCGCCTATCTGCTGCTGCGGGAGCGGGACGCGCTCCGCCGCCGGCTGCTCGCCCGTCGCCGAGAGCTGGCCGAACGGCTGGAGGCGATCCGTCGCGAGCGGCTGGACGCCGGGCCCGAGCCCGTTACCTTGGCCGCGCCGGCGGCCGGGACGCCCGGCCCCGCGCGGGAGTGAGAGACGGAGGGGGAAGGGACGTCACGTGATGGACATCCGAGATTTCCGAGTCGAGCCGAGCGACCTCGCCTGGACGGGACGCGACCTGGCCCGCCCGGAATCGGTGATCGCCGAGCCCGACGGCACGCTCTGGTGCTCCGACGGGCGGGGCGGCGCTACCCGGATCGCGCCGGACGGCGCGCAGGCCCGCTTCACGCCCTGGGGCGGCGAGCCGAACGGCCTCGCGCTCGCCCCGGACGGCCGCATCGTGACCGCCAACATCGCGCTCGGGCGCGTGCAGGACATGGCGCGGGACGGGAGCGACGCGCGGACCCTCCTGGACGCGGTCGAGGGACGCCCCCTCGGCTGCGCGAACCACGTGGGCTTCGACGGCGGTGGCCGGCTGTGGATCACCTCCACCACCCGCGCCGAGCAATGGTGGGCGACCGTCGGCGATCGGCGGGCGGACGGCTTCGTGGCCCGGGTGGAGCGACCGGATCGGCTGGGCGCGGGCGAGGGCTCCGCGGCGGGCGGGCGGATCCTGGCGGACGGGATCTGGGCGGCCAACGAAGCGCGCCTGGACGCCGACGAGCGCCACCTGTACGTGTCCGAGACGATGGCGGCGCGCATCCTCCGCTTTCCGGTGCGCGAGGACGGCTCGCTCGGGGAGCGCGAGGTCTACGGCCCCGACCCGCTCGGCCCCGCCTGCTACCCGGACGGGATCGCCTTCGACGCCGAGGAGAACCTCTGGGTGGCCCTCCCGGCGCGGAACGGGGTCGGCGTGCTCACTCCGGAGGGCGAGTGGCGCGTCGTCCTCGAGGATCCGCGCGAGGACGCGATCGACGCCTTCCATCGGAGGTGGGAGGACGGGGAGGCGATGCCGGAGGACTTCCTCGCGGTCGCCGGCGAAACGCTCCGGTTCGTCTCCAGCGTCTGCTTCGCCGGGCCGGACCGGCGGACGGTCCACCTGGGCTCGTTGGCCATGGACCGGCTGCCCACCTTCCGCACGCCCGTCCCCGGCCGGGCCGTCTGAGCCGCCGCCGCGCGCCCGTCTCCGGCCGGGCCGTCTGAGCCGCCGCCGCGCGCCCGTCTCCGGCCGGGCCGCTCCAGCCACCGCCGCCTCTCCCCGGCCGGGCCGGCCGAGTCCTCCGCCGCGGCGCGGCCGACCCGCTAGAGCGCCTTCACCTCCTCCACCAGGCGGCCGAGCTGCTCGGCGGCGTCGCCGAACAGCATGCGGTTGTTCGGCCGGTAGAACAGGTCGTTGTCGATCCCCGCGTAGCCGGGGCTCAGGCTCCGCTTCATCACGATCGAGGTCTGCGCCCGGTCCGCCTCGATGATCGGCATGCCGGCGATCGGGCTTCCCGGCTCGTCGCGGGCGGCGGGGTTCACCACGTCGTTCGCCCCGACCACCACGGCCACGTCCACGTTCGGCATGTCCGGGTTCACGTCCCCCGGCTCGTAGAGCTGGTCGTACGGGACGTTCGCCTCGGCGAGCAGGACGTTCATGTGGCCGGGCATGCGGCCGGCCACCGGGTGGATCGCGTAGCGCACCGTCACGCCGCGCGCGGAGAGGAGGTCCGCCAGCTCGCGCAGCCGGTGCTGCGCCTGCGCGACCGCCAGCCCGTACCCCGGCACGAACACGACCTGCCGGGCGTAGCCGAGCAGCATGGCCGCGTCCTCCGCGCCGATCTCGGTGGCCGTCTTCTCGCCCGCCTCGCCCCGCGCCGCGGCGGCGGTGCCGGCCCCGAAGGCGCCGAACAGCACGTTGGTCAGGGAGCGGTTCATCGCCCGGCACATCAGGCCGGTGAGGATGAGCCCGGAGGCGCCGACCAGGGCGCCGCCGATGATGAGCGCCACGTTGCCGAGCACGAAGCCGGCCGCCGAGGCCGCCAGCCCCGAGTAGGAGTTGAGGAGCGCCACCACCACCGGCATGTCCGCGCCCCCGATCGGGATCACCACCAGCACCCCGAGGAGCAGGGAGGCGGCGGCGAGCCCGAGGTAGAGCGCCTCCCCCTCGCCGACCACCACGAGCCAGGCGGCGGAGGCCACCAGGGCGGCCATGAGGAGGAAGTTGAACGGGCGCTGGAGCGGGTAGCGGACCGCCCGCTCGGTCACGATGCCCTGGAGCTTCCCGAAGGCGATCAGGCTGCCGGAGAAGGTGACCGCGCCGATCAGCGTCCCGGCCATGATCGAGATCCCCGTGTCCGCGTCGATGGTGCCGGGGGTGCGGGAGAGGTCGAGGAACTCCGCCGCCGCCACCAGCGCGGAGGCGCCCCCGCCGAAGCCGTTGAACACGGCCACCATCTGCGGCATGGAGGTCATCTTGACCGTCCGCGCCATCACCGCCCCGATCCCGCCGCCGCCGACCAGGCCGACGAGGATCCAGGTGAAGTCCAGGATCTGCCGGTCCACCAGGGTCGCCGCCACGGCGATCAGCATGCCGGTGGCGGCGATCGCGTTCCCGCCCCGCGCCGTGTCCGGGGACTGGAGGCGCTTGAGGCCGACGATGAAGCAGACGGCCGAGAGCAGGTAGGCGACGGGGACGAGCGAGGTCACGCCTCCGGCTCCTCTCGGCCGCGGCGGCGGAACATCCGGAGCATGCGGTCGGTGACCAGGAAGCCGCCGACCACGTTGATGGTGGCCATCACGAGGGCGGCCAGGCCGATCACCGTGAACACCGGCCCCTCCCCGGCCCCGGTCACCAGCAGCGCGCCCACGATCGAGATCCCGGAGATCGCGTTCGCGCCGGACATCAGCGGCGTGTGGAGCGTGGGCGGGACGCGGGTGATCACCTCGAAGCCCACGAACATGGCCAGGACGAAGACGTAGACCCCGACCAGCAGCGTGCCTTCCACGCGTCCTCCCGTGTGGTGTGAGCTCTTTCCGTCCCTGCGCCCCGGACCTCGAGCCTACGGCCGGAAGCGCACCTCGCCCCCGTGCGTCACGCAGCAGGCGCCCACGATCTCGTCCTCCAGGTCCACCGCGACCGCGCCATCCCGCACCACCAGGCCGAGCAACGCCGCCAGGTTCCGGGCGAGCATCTGACTGGCGTGGACCGGCAGGGTGGCGGGCAGGTCCAGCGGGGCGCGGATCGTGACCCCGTGCCGCTCGACCGTCTCGCCCGGCTCGGTGAGCGCGCAGTTGCCGCCCGCCTCGGCGGCCAGGTCCACGATCACCGAGCCCGGGCGCATCTGGCGCACCATCTCCTCGGTGAGGATGAGCGGCGCGTCCCGGCCGGGCACGAGCGCGGTCGTGATCACCACGTCGGCCCGCGTCACGTGCCGGCGCACGAGCTCGCGCTCCCGGGCCTGCTCCTCCTCGGCCAGCTCGCGGGCGTATCCGCCGGCCGTTTCCCGCTCCTCCCGGGCGGCGGCGAACTCGGCCTTCTCCTCCTCGGACCACTCCACGAAGCTGGCCCCGAGGCTCTCCACCTGCTCCTTCACGGCGGCCCGGATGTCGTAGCCTTCCACGACCGCCCCGAGCCGGCGCGCGGTGGCGATCGCCTGCAGACCGGCGACCCCCGCCCCGATGACCAGCACGCGCGCGGGCGACAGGGTGCCGGCGGCCGTCATGAGGAGCGGGTAGAGCTTGCCGAGCGAGACGGCGCCGAGCAGCGCCGCCTTGTAGCCCGCCAGGGTGCTCATGGACGAGAGGGCGTCCATCGACTGCGCCCGGGTGATCCGCGGGATGAGCTCCACGGCGAGCGCCGTGACCCGCCGCTCGGCCAGGCGTTCCAGGAGCGGTCCCGCGCGGTGGGGCCGCAGGAAGGAGAGGAGCACCGCGCCCTCGCGGAGCAGGTCGGCCTCGTGGGCGCCCTCCTCGGCGGAGCCGCCTCCCTCGGCGCCGCCGAGCGCCCGCGGCGGGGCGACCTTGAGCACCACATCCGCCCCGGCCAGCAGCTCGGCCGCGCCGGAGACGATCTCCGCGCCCGCCTCGCGGTACGCGTCGTCCGAATGGCGAGCGCCCGCCCCGGCCCCAGCCTGCAGGGCGAAGGCGACGCCGTCCGCCGCCGTCCGGCGAAGCACGTCGGGGGTCATGGCGACCCGCGCCTCGCCCGGCGTGGTCTCGGCCGGAACGGCGACCCGAACGCTCACCCGGTCACCGCCCCGGCGCGCCCGCCCGCGGCCGCGAGCCTCGCGCCTCGCCCCATGCCGGGGCCCACGCTCCGCCGCCGGCCGGGCCGCGCGCCCGCCCAGGGGGCGGAGGGCACCTCCGCCGTCCCCGCCTCAGTCCTCCAGCTCGAACCAGACTTCCAGCCGAACCTGGAACTCCGGAACCTCGTCCCCGTCCACCAGCCCCCGCATCTCGATCACCTCGAACCACTTCAGTCGCCGCATCGTCTGCGCGGCGCGGCGGATCGCGTTGCGCGTCGCCTCGGCGTAGCTGTCCGGCGACGTGCCGACCAGCTCGATCGACTTGTAGGTGGCGCCTTGCATCGAGAAGCCTCCTCATCGGGGCGGTTCCGGACACGAACGGTGCGAATCTTCGCGGCCGGGCCCGGACCGCGCAACGTGTCCTCCGGGGCGCTCATCGGTTGCGCGGCCGCGGCGTTCCGGCCAGCATGGGCGGGGAACGACCATCCTACGACACGACCGCCCGCCCGGCGCCGACCGGGGCGGGCCGCCAGGGGGAACGCATGCCAGCGCACGCCGCCCGTCCCGCACCTCGCCGCCGTCCCGCGCGCCCGGTCCGCCCGCCGCCGGCCGCCGCCGGCGCGCTCCTGCTCGCCATGGCGGCCGCGGCCTGCGGTCCCGCGGAGCCGGCGCAGGCGCCCTCCGCCGAGGCTCAGGTGGAGGCCGCCACGCGCCCGCTGCCCGAGGGCGAGCGGGACGCCGCCCGCGTCCTCGGCTACGACGGGGAGGGCCGGCTGGTCACCCTGCGTCACGGGCGTGGTGCGCGCGACGGACGGAGCGGCTTCGTGTGCGTGGCGGACGACCCGGCCGAGGAGGGCCACCACGTCGCCTGCTATCACGACGGCCTCGAGCCCTACATGGCGCGCGGCCGGGAGCTGCGGGCGGAGGGCGCCTCCACCCGCGAGTCGATCGCCCGCCGGTGGGAGGAGATCGAGGCCGGCACCCTGCCGTTCCCGGAGGGCCCGAGCGCCCTCTTCTCGCTCACCGCCGAGGCCGGGGACGCGGAGGCCCGGGCCGAAGGGGAGGCCGCCGAGCCGCGGCGCCTCTCCGTCCTGTACGTGCCGCACGCCACTGCCGAGGAGACGGGGCTCCCGACCGGGCCGGAGGCGGGCCTGCCGTGGCTCATGATGCCGGGCACGCCGACCGCGCACGTCATGATCCACGACTGAGCGGGCGGAGCCAGCGAGGTCGCCCGTGGGGCAGCTCGTCCGCCACCAGGTCGGCGCCAGCCTGTTGGCCGCGCTCCGGGCCGAGGGGCTCGGGTCGCGGGACCTGTTCGAGGGCCGGCAGGAGCCCGTCTCCTGGTTCTTCCGCGTGGAGGCGTACGACCAGTCGGAGCTGGACATCCTCGAGTCCGGGGCCGTGCGGACCCTCCACGCGCCCTCCGCCCTGGTGGAGCTCGTGCTGGACGAGCTCTCCCTGGCGATCGCCAACATCGGCCCGGAGGGGCTGGCCGCCTACCTCACGGCGGAGCCGGTGGGTCCGCTCGCCGCGGAGGAGCGGGAGGCGCGGCAGGATCCGGAAGATCGGGAGGATCCGGAGGAGGCCGCCGGCGCACCGCCGGAGCACGCCGAGGGGCACGCGTTCTCCGACGGCGAGGAGGACGCGTTCGACGACGACGCGTTCGATGGCCACGCCGAGGAGCGCGGGTTCGGCGACGACGCCGAGGACGGGTTCCCGGACGAGGACGAGCCGGCGTGGTCTGCGGATCGGGAGGCGGACGGTCCCGCGCATCCGGTCACGGGCGAGGAGCCGGCGCGGGACGACGGGCCGGCGCTCGTCCCCGACCCGTCGGCGCTCCTCGGCTACCTGAACATCGACGTGGCGCCGCCGGCGCTGTGGCTGGACCGGATGCGGCCCGAGCCGGACGCGCACGAGCGGCTGGCCGCCCGGCTCACCCGGCTCGCGCAGGCCGAGGGCGCGGGCGCCGACGTAGTGGAGGTCCATATCGAGGGCGCACTGGACGCCGCCGAGCAGGGGTGGGCGGACCCGGAGGCGCGCGTCCGTCCGGCCGGCGTCTCCGTACACTTCAGCTTCGACATTCCGCTCGCCGGGGTGGACGAGCGGGAGCTCGCCCGCGTGTTCGCCCAGGGCGCGCGGGTCACGGCGCGCGGCATCGAGCGCATGCGCGACGTCTTCCGCGCCGCAGACTGAGGCTCAGGAGGCCGGCCACACGGCGCGGCCGGCCCAGGAAGGCGCGGGATTCCGCCGAGCGAGCCGTCTCCGACCGGAGGAGACCCCGCAGCCGCCGCGGAGCGACGGCGAGGAGGCTCCGGAGGGGAAGGAGACAGCGAGCGGAGGCGGAACCCGCGCCGCTACTCGACGCCGCGCAACCGCAGGAGCGTGTCGATCGCCGTCTGGAAGTCCTCGATCGGCGCGGCGCCGCGGATCGCCACGCTGTCCGCCAGGATGAAGTAGGGCGTGCTGCCGATCCCCGCCCGGACCACGTTCTGGTAGTCGCGCACCTGGAGGGACGCCACCCGGTCGTTCCGCAGGCAGTCGGCGTAGGAGGCGCGATCGATCCCCAGCTCCTCCGCGTAGCCCACGAACATCTCGAAGGCGTCCTCCGACTCCGTCCAGGCGCTCTGCCGCTCGAACAGCAGGTCGTGCATCGGCCAGAAGCGCCCCACCCCGCCGGCGCAGAACGCCGCCTCGATCGCCGGCCAGGCCTTGGCGTGGCCCGGGTTCGGATAGGACACCCAGATGTAGTGGACGTGGCCGGGCTGGATGTAGAGGCTGTCGAGGGCGCCGAACGTCTCCCGGTGGTACTGCGCGCAGAACGGACACTGGAAGTCCGAGACCTCCACCAGCCGGAGGGGGGCGTCCTCGGCGCCGCGCACCCGCGCCCGATCCACCCGCTCGGCGAGCACGGTGCGGTCGCTCGGGACGACCGCCGCCTCCTGCGCCGTCCCCGACTCGCCCGTGCAGCCCGCCGCGCCGGCCATCAGGGCCGCCAGCCACAGGGCCGGACCCACGCTCCGTGTACCTCGCACCCGCTCCATGCGCGTCGCGCTCTCCTTCCGTGCCGTTCCGTCACCTCGTTACGGTGGTCAAGATAACCCGCCTCCCGGCCTCTCGCCGCCCGCCGAGCGCGTCAGCCCTTACGGCGTCTCGTGCCCGGCGGGCCGCCGGGCGGTGATCAGGTGCCGATCCGCATCCATCCGCTCGACCCGGACTCCCCCGAAGCCGGCGGCCGAGAGCCATTCCTCGTAGCGGGCCCGGCCGTAGGTGTCGCCGCGCTCGGTGTTCAGCAGCATGGTGATGGCGAACAGCGCGGCGAAGGGGTCCATCCCCCGCACGAAGTCGAGGATGGCCACGGCGCCACCGGGTGCGAGCGCCCGGAACGCGTCGGCGAGCAGGCGGCGGTTCGTCTCCGGGTCGTAGATGTGGGTGATGTTGGCGAGCAGGACGAGGTCGAACGGCCCTTCCGGGAAGGCATCGAGGAAGTCGCCGCCGCGCAGCTCGAGCCGCTCCAGCGCGGCGAGCCCGAACGCCTCCGCGGCGTGCTCGATCACCTCGGGACGGTCGAACAGGACGACCCGGGCCCCGCGCTCCGCGAAGACGCGCGCGAAGGTCCCGGGGCCCCCGCCGAGGTCCAGCACCCGGACCGGCGAGCCCGGCGGCGGCTCGAGGCGAGCCAGGGCGCGCTCGACCGTCCCCAGCACCAGCGCCGGGTCCTTGTTGTCCATCGCCGCCAGGAACCGGGACAGCGACTCCGGGTCCTCGCGCCGGCCGGCCCAGCCCTCCTCGTCCGCGGCCGGTCCTTCCCCCGCCGCCGACGCGTCGTCGGAGGGTCCCCCGGGCGGCGCTGCCTCGGAGGGGCTCCCGGGCGGCCCCCCCGCGCGGACGGCGGGCGCGAGCCCCGTCGCCCACCGCCGGATGTGGGCGTGCCACAGGGCGAGGGCGGGGCCCTCGAAGTCCGGCGCGTCCCGGTCCACGAATCGCGCGCGTCCCTGCCCGGTGAGCGCCACGCGTCCCTCCGCGTCCCGCCGGGCGAGCCCCAGCGCCTCGAGGGCGCCGAGGAGCGCCCGGGTGCCGCGCGGGCTCAGACCCAGCTCCGCGGCGAGGGACGAGGGACGGGCGGGCCCGCGCGCGAGCCGCTCGAACAGCCCGAGCTCCTGGGCCGTGGCGGCCACCAGCGCCCACTCCGCGCCCCTGCGGTAGGTCTTGAGCGCGTGGGGCGAGGGCGAACCGCGGCGCTCGACTCCGGGCTCCGCGCAGCTCAGATCAGCGGCCCCGGCGCCATCTCGAACGCGTAGAAGCAGAGTGCGGCGCCCGCGAGGGCGACGTTCTTGAGGAAGTGGGCCATCTGGTTCTGGCTCTCCATCGGATCGTCGAGCGCCCAGAAGTCGTGCATCATGAAGGCGGCGGTGAGCAGGAAGAAGACGAGCAGCCACGCCCCGATCGCCACCCACCACCAGAACAGGATGCTCAGCCCGCCCAGCAGGATCATTAGCCCTGTCACCGCCACCATGGCGCGGGGCGCGGGGACGCCCTTCGAGCCGGCGTACTGCGACATGCTGGCGATCTGGGCCATGTGGTTGAAGCCGGACATGATGAAGAGGGCGGAGAAGAGGATCCTCCCGATCAGGAACAGCACGTCGAAGGGGCCCATGCGCGTCCTCCGTGTCTCGGGTGTCGGATCGGCCTGCCGGGCGTGTCCGGACGCCAATCTAGGCAGGCGAGCCCCTCGAGCGTACCGCTTCTCCGGGCCCTTCGGCGAACGGGCCGCGTCGCTACCTTTGAGCGCATGACGCCCCCGCGCGAGCCGCCCCCGAGTTCTGGCACGATCGAGCGCCCGCTCTCGTCGCGTCCTCCGGGCGCGGAGACCGCCGGGGACGGAGCCGGGCTCGAGATGCTCCGCGAGCTGCTGGACGGCTGCCTGGGCGGCGTCGCCGAGGAGATCGACGCGGTGCGCGAGGCGCTGGCGCGGCGCGGGCTGGATCGTCCGGTCGCGGTCGGGGCCGGCCGCTTCGCTCCCTCGACCGGGGCGGGCTACCGGTACGATTGGGACCTGCCCGGAGAGGTGCCGGCGATCCGGCCCGACGACGGCGTCCGCGTGCGGGTCGGCATCCAGGAGACGAGGGGCTTCGTGGCGGCCGCCGACCGGCGGGCCGGCGTCGTGCGAGTGATCGTGCAGGACTGGCTGGGGCGCGCCCCCGGCGCGGCCGAGCTCGAGTTCGACCCGACGTGGCTGCTCGGCGCGCTCGCCGCGCGCCTGGAGGCGATCCGGGCGCGTCCGGACCGCTTCCACCCGGAGACGATCCTGCGCCTGTTCGGCCGCCGCTTTCCGGCCCTCGGGACGGCGGAGCCCGCGCGGGCCGCCTCGGCGTCGCTGAACGAGGACCAGCGCGCCGCCCTCGCCCGTCTCCTCGGGAGCGAAGCCCATTTCGTGTGGGGACCGCCCGGGACCGGGAAGACCCGGCTCCTCGGCCACGCCGTCGCCGAGCTGGCCGAGCAAGGTCGGGTGCTCGTCGCGGCCACGACGAACGGGGCGGTGGACGAGGCGGCCGCCCGGGTGGTGGAGGCGATGGGGGCTGACGCGGTGGCGGCGAACCGCCTCATCCGCGCCGGGGTCGTGCAGGCGGCCACCGGGGACCCGCGGCTCTCGCTGGGGGCGGCCGTGGAGCGGAGGATCGCGGCCGGGCGCGGCGGGGTGCTGGCGGCGCTCGACAAGTTGGAGCGCGCGATCCTCCGCGCCCGGCCCGGACGGGCGGGCGGCGCGCGGGCGCGGCTCGGCCGGCTGATGGCGGCCGCCCGGGACGCGGAGGACGAGGAAGCCCTGCGGCGGTTGGGGCGGCTGGCCGCGGAGCTCCAGAAGCAGGCGGCGCTGGCCCTGCGCGAGGCCGACGTGGTCCTGTCCACGCTGGCGGGACTGGCGGTGCGGGACGAGCTGGCGGGCCTCCGCTTCGAGTCCCTGGTCCTGGATGAGGCGAGCACGGCGCCGCTGCCTTACGCGGCGCTGGCGGCCGGAATGGCTTCGGAGCGGGCGGTGGCGATCGGGGACTTCCAGCAGCTCCCGGCGGTCGTCGTGTCCCGCGGCGAGCGCGCCCGGCGCTGGTTGGACCGCGACCTGTTCCGCGAGGCGGAGGTGATCCGGGACGGTGCGCCCGGCGAGATCCCGCTCCCGGCCGAGCACGACCGGCTGTGCGCCATGCTCCGGGAGCAGTACCGGATGGCGCCTCCCGTCCGGTCGCTGGTGAGCGAGCTGTTCTACGGTGGGCGGCTCACCGACGCCGAGGAGGTACGGACGCGGCCGGGCCCGGCCGCCCCGCTCGTCCTGCTGGAGACGGCCTCGCTCGGGCCCGCGGTGGAGCGGGCCGAGGGCTCGCGGGCCAACGCCGCCCACGCGGAGGCGATCGTCGGCTTCCTGGAGGCGGCCGCCAGGGCGGGGATCGACGAGGTCGCCGTGGTCGCCCCGTACCGGCTGCAGGCGCGACGGATCCGGACCCTGGTCCGGACGCGGCTGGGCCGCGCCGCGCCCCGCGGCCTGGAGGTGAGCACGATCCACCGCTTCCAGGGGCGGGAGAAGTCCGTGGTCGTCTTCGACACGGTGGACGCCCCGCCCGGACGGAGCTGGTTCCTGCACGAGGGACGGAACCCGGACTTCCCGCGTCTGCTGAACGTCGCCCTCTCTCGGACCCGCGACATGCTGGTGGTGGTCGGCACCGCGGAGGGCCTGCGGCAGACCCTGCCCGAGGAGGCGCTGCTCAACCGGGCCGTGGCGCGGATCGGCCGTGAGGGCGCGGTCCTGGACGCGAAGCGGCTGCGCGAGGAGGCGGCGGCGTTGTTCTGAGCGCCTCGCGGGCCGTGCGCCGGGCCGTGCGCGGCGTGCCGTCTCCGGCGGGCGGCGCCTGCGGGACGCGCCCCCGCCGGACGATCCGAGAGCTTTAGCCGCTCGAATCCCCCGGCAGAAGCCGGGTTCATGATCGGGTTTTGGAAAAAACACCGGTTCGCGCCTGGATGGGGTTGACGGACAAAAAAAATCTTTTATCTTGTGGGTGCGCTTCGGGAGGAAGCGCCAGCCAGACCGGAAGGCTGTAGGCGACGAAAGGCACTGCGGGTCGTCCGATGTGAGTGAGGAAGCACCGGAGCTTCGGCTCCTGGAGGTTCCAGACCTCGCACAGCTGATCGGACAACAATGGTACCAGGCCCGTAGAATCCTGTGAGGCCGCGCAATCGAACAGGATGATGCCGCGGAGCTGAAACAAGAGAACCTCCTAACTCGGCCCCTGACACCCGCTTGCGGGTGGCCAGGGGCTGAGTT
>CAZTGV010000008.1:2043-46662 GCA_964613475.1 uncultured Gemmatimonadota bacterium | reverse complement strand
CGCCGTGAACGAGAAGCTGCCGACCAACCGCGCGTCGTCGGCCCGGCTCACCTCGACCGTGCCGGACGTGATCTCGAACCATCGCTCGGCCTGGGCGGGGGGAAGCCCCGCGTGGTCGGGAATGCCGAACAGGATCCGCCCGTGGCATTCGAGGCCGATCCCACAGGTGAACGAGCCCGTCCGGCGCTCCGTGAGCTGGAGGACGAACAGGTCGCCGGCCTCGTCCGAGACCCGGAAGCCGGAGACGACCACGCCGCCGACCGAATCACCGGCCGCGGCCAGGGTCCACTCGCCGAACTCGGGCACGCCCTCGACGCTCAGGACCGGAGGCCCGGCCTCGGCCGAGAAGCGACCCTCGAGGGCGCCAGCGTAGTCGAAGCTGACGGACGGCGCATCCCCCGGCCCCGTCGCGTCGTCACAGCCGAGCAGAAAGCCCGCCGCTGCCAGCCCCGCCAGCGCGATCGCTCGCGACCCCGACCTCCATCCCGTGCGCATCACCGGCTCCTCCTTTCGGCCGTGGTCACCCGTGGCGGGGCGGCTGCCAGAAAAACGCGTGGCACCGGGCACGTGTGACGCCGCATCGGACCGCATCCGAGACCGGCGTCGTGAGAGCGGCTCCCGGGCCGTGTCGAGCGATGGGGGACGCGCGCCCGCTTCGCGGAGCCGCCGTGTCACTTCGAGCGGTCTCGCCTCGTCTTGTTGTCAGAGGGCGGTTGGCCGGCTGCTTGCAAGGTCGGACACCGGTGAAGCGCCGGCCGCGACCGATGGAGCGGGAGATGGCACAAAAGCCGGTACCGAGAGGCGGAGACGGGGACCGGGAACCCGTCCGACGCAGGCCGGACCCCCGGGCCCACGAGGGTCGCGCCATGGCCCTGGCGGTCGTGGCCTTGTTGGCGCTCGCCGCCTTCGTGGTCCTGTTCGCCACCGGCTGCGGGAGCTCGCCCACCGAGCCGCTGCAGGAGCTGCCGCGCGAGCTGTCGGCCGGCGAGCGGGCGCTCGTCGCCTCGGGCAACGAGTTCGGGCTCGACCTGTTCGGGCGCCTCGCGGCGGACAGCCCGGAGGGCAACGTCGTCCTCTCGCCCCTCAGCGCCTATCTGGCGCTCGGGATGACCGCCAACGGCGCCTCCTCGGAGACGCTCGCCGGCTTCCGCGAGGCGCTGCACCAGTCCGCGCTCACCGAGGAGGAGGCGAACGAGGCGTTCCGCGACCTGATGGCGCTGCTCCTGGGGCTCGATGATGACGTGACGCTCGGGCTCGCCAACTCCGTGTGGATCCGGGAAGCCTTTCCGGTCCGCCAGGCCTTTCTCGAGCTGGTCCGGACCTACTTCGACGCCCGGGCCGAGTCGCTCGACTTCGACGATCCGGGGACGGTGGAGGTGATCAACGCCTGGGTGGAGGCGGAGACGCGGGGGAAGATCACGGACCTCATCCAGACGATCGAGCCCGAGGACGTGATGTTCCTCATCAACGCCCTCTACTTCCAGGGGCTGTGGCAGGAGCCGTTCGATCCCGACGAGACCCGCACGGCCGACTTCCGGCGGCTCGACGGCGGCACCGTGGACGTGCCGCTCATGTCCCGCCGCGGCGAGGTCCGCCACTTCCGGGCGGCCGAGGCGGCCGGGCCGGGCGAGGGCGTGGAGGGGGTCGAGCTCCTGTACGGCCGGGGCGCGTGGTCCATGGTCGTGCTGCTGCCGCCGGAGGGCCGGACGCCCGCGGAGCTCGCGGCGGAGCTGGACCCGGCGACCTGGAGCGACTGGGTGGACGGAGCGCGCGAGGCGGACATGGTCGTTCAGATCCCCCGTTTCCGGCTCGAGTGGGAGCGGGCGCTGAACGAGCCGCTCGCGGCGATGGGCATGGATGAGGCGTTCGATCCGAACCGATCCGACTTCTCGCGGCTGGTGGAGGAGTCCGCCGCGATCCCCGGAGAGGACCTCTACGTGTCGCTCGTCAAGCAGAAGACCTTCATCGAGGTGGACGAGGAGGGGACCGAAGCGGCCGCGGCGACCTCGGTGACGGTCGGGGTCGTGTCCATGCCGCCGACCTTCCGGGTGGACCGTCCCTTCCTGTTCGCCATCCGGGAGCGCTTCTCCGGGACGATCCTGTTCATCGGGCAGGTCACCGACCCGACGGCGGGCTGACGCCGCTCGCGGCGCCGGTCAGCGACCTGAAGGCGGGCTGACGCGCCGCCAGGGGAGCAGCCGGTCCAACCGGTCGGGGGAGGCCGGGGCGCTCCGCTCGGGCGAAGGGGGGGCGGGCGTCCGGGTCACCACGGGCGGCGGGGAGGGCGCCAGCAGGCCGCGGCCGGTCGGATCCCACAAGCCCCGCGCCTCGGCCGCCTCCGAGGTGAGGCGCTCGAATCCGTCCTCGGGAGCCCCGGTCCGGAACGCCCGCGCCAGCCGCGCCAGATAGTCGGCGTGGTGCTCGCCCAGCCAGGCGGCGATGCGGGCCAGCTCGCGCCGGACGAAGGGTGCCAGACTCGAAGCGCCTTCGCCGGCCGACCGCTCGACCGTCGTGAGGGCGTCCCTCCGCAAGGCGGGACCTCTCGGCCGTTCCTCCGCCCCGACGCCCGCCGGCCGCTCCTCGGTCTCCAGCTCTCCGCTCGTGCGCAGGTATGCCCGCGGCACCGCCCATCGGGGATCGCCCCGGCCGAGCAGGCCGTTCGCCTCATCGAGGTACGCGACCGCCAGGAGTCGGGAGAGCGGTTCCGGTCGCGCGTGGTGCCGGTTCGTGACCAGGACCCAGTGATAGCTCTCGGGCGTGGCGTGCTTGGCGATGAAGCCGGCGGTCCGCGGGGTCGCGGGCCGGATGCGCATCAGCACGAGGTCAAAGCACCGGCCGCGGCCGGCTTCCCGGGCGTGGGTCACGCTTCGGGGGCCGGAGGCGCCGAGCGGGGCGTGCGGCTCGCGTTCGACAACGGTGTGCTCCCCTTCCGGTGCGGCGTTCGGGTGCGGCCTCGGCGCCGGGCGCTCCGGATCACGGAGCGCGCTCGCGGCCCCGGGCCGGCGTCCTCCACCGTACCCTCGGGGAGCCGGTCCGTTCGAGAAGCGGTCGGCGGGGCTCAGACCGTCTCGCCCTCCGGGAAGAGGCGCTCCAGGAGCTCCGACCAGCGACCGCGGAGCGCCTCCAGCCGCGGCCCGTGGTCGCCCCAGGCCGACAGGAACAGGGTCACGTCGCGAGCGTCGACGCCCGGCCCGCACGGCTCGGTGGACAGCCGGAGCATGGCGCCCGGCGGATCGTCCATCACGGTGGCGTACTGGTGCGGCGGCGCCTCGTCGAACGTGCGGCCGAGGGTCTCCGGATCGAATCCGTCGGGTCCGAAGAGGCGCCCCCAGGCCGCTTCGGGCGAGAGGGGGACCCGTCGCCGGAGATACACGACCTGGCGATCCGAGTCGGCGTGTGCCTCGAGGTAGTGCCGGAGCGAGGTCAGCTCGTACCGCCAGCCGCGGCGCGTGCCCTCGACCCACTCGTCCCAGGAGGCGTCCGCCGGAAAGCCTGAGGTCACCACCCGCAGCCGGGCGCGTCCGCCGCCTCCTTCGATGTGGAAGTCGGTGACCTGGGCGACGCCTTCCGTGTCGTCGAGGGCGCCCCAGGAGATCCGCAGGTGGCGGGGCGGATCCCAAGCGAGGATCCGGGACTCTCCGGCGTACTCGTTCTTCCAGGACAGGTAGATCGATCCGCCCGCGCCGGGCTCGACCCGCGCCTCGAGCGGGAACCATCGCTCCAGCTCGGCGGCCTCCGTGAGCGCCCGCCACACCCGCTCCGGCGAGGCGGCGATCTCGACCTCGTCGGAGACCGACCGGGTCTCCCCGGTCTCGGTCGATCGGGTCTCCATGGTTTCGGCCGGGCGGCTCTCCGGGCTCGACCGCTGCTTCCGCTGGGTGGCCACGGTCCGACTCTCCTCGCTCATCCGTCCTCCTCGGTGGGTGTGTCCTCCGGTGTCTCGGCCTCGCGGCCCGGCTCGGGCGCCGGATGACCGCGGCTCGGCTCGGGCGCCGGATAGGCTCCCGCGAGCACCCGGAACGGGCGCCCCGGGCCGGACGCCCGATGATGACGCGCGATCACGCGGGCGACCGCCCGCGAGAGGTCGCTCACGAACGCCTCGAAGTCGGCCGGCCGTGCCAGTCGCACCTCCGCCTGGAGGGCGGCGGTCGCCAGTCGCTTCCGCCGACGGGCGGCCCGGTCCAGCAGGTCCGCCAGCTCGCGGATCGCCCGCGCCGCCAGGGCGATCAGATAGGCGGCGGAGAAGCGGTCCCCCGCGTCCTCCGGCTCGGCGGCGAGCTCGCCCAGGGTCCCCGGATCGATCACGAACCGGCGGCCCACCACGCGAAGCACGCGCTCGGTGAAGTTCCCCCGTCTACGCTTCGCCGCGAGCTCCACCAATCCCGCCTCTTCCAGGGCGCGCAGGTGGTAGTTCAATCGCTGGCGCGAGTCCCCCAACCGGCGCGCCAGACCGGCCGCCGAATCCGGCTCTTCGAGCAGCGCCCCCATGAGCCGCCGCCGCTGGGGGTCCAGCAGCGCCGCGGCCGCCTCGGGCTCTCGCACCAGGCGGACGGCGAGGGAGGGGCGCTCCGACGGCTTCTCCTGAGTCCGCGCGACGCTCGTCATGGGCCCACGATAGGCTAGAAAAATCTTTTTGTCAAGGGCGCGAGCGGCCGATGAAGAGCGAATCGGAAACCGCCTGAAGGCTGGCCTGGATCCTGCCGCACGCGTACCCTGCACGCGTCGCAGTTTCTCGAATCCCGTCCCAAGGAGTGTTCGTGCCAGGTTTCGCCGCGCTCGCCCACCCGTGGTGGGTCCCCATCGTCTGGGTCCTCGCCATCGGCCACATCACCAACATCTGCAACACGCTCTATCTGCACCGCTGCGTGACCCACGGGGGCGTCCGCTTCCATCCGGCCGTCGAGCACCTGATGCGCTTCTGGATCTGGCTCACCACGGGAATCGTCACCCGCGAGTGGGTCGCGGTGCACCGGAAGCACCACGCACATGCGGATCGGGAGGGGGACCCCCATTCGCCGGAGGTGGAGGGCTTCTGGGCCATCCTGCTCGCCGGCGTCTTCTTCTATCAGCGGGCGACGAAGGACGAGGAGATGCTCGAGAAGTACGGGCGGGGCTCCCCGGAGGACTGGGTGGAGCGGAACGTGTACAGCCGCCACCGCTCGCTCGGGATCGGCCTCATGCTCGGCGTGGACGTCTTCCTGTTTGGGCCGTGGGTCGGGCTGCTGGTCTGGTCGGTCATGACGATCTGGATGCCGATCATGGGGAACATCATCAACGGGATCGGCCACGCGAAGGGATACCGGAACTTCGGGACCAAGGACCACAGCCACAACATCTATCCCTGGGGCATCTGGATCCTGGGCGAGGAGCTCCACAACAACCACCACGCCGATCCCCGCTCGGCCAAGTTCAAGGCGAAGTGGTGGGAGTTCGACATCGGCTGGATCTACATCCGGCTGCTGAAGCTCCTCGGCCTGGCGGACGTCGTGTACGCCCGCCAGGCGAGCGCCGAGGCATTCGCCTCCAAGTACTACGGCGGGGACTCCGACTGAGCCGTCAAGAGGCGGCGGCCGGAACCGGGACGGAGGCCGGGACCGGAGCCGCGCGCGTCGGTTGAGGCGGGCGGCCCTCCTCGTCCTGGCGGCGCTGCTGGCGCTGCTGGCGTTCGGGCTCGCCGAGCGGCTCCGCCGGGCCGCCACCTCCCCCCGCGGCGAAGTCCCCGAACGGCCGGCGCTTCGGGCCTGGGACCTGCTGGGCTGCTACCGAATGCGCGTGGAGGCGTGGGAGCCCTCCCCCGAAGGCGATGCGCCGGCGGCGCGGATCGACCGACCTCCTCGTGGGCCTCCGCCCGCCCGCGAGCTTCCGCCTGCGCGAGAGCTTCCGCCCACCCTGGAGCCCCCCGTCACCATCCTCCTCCTGCCGGATTCGGTGGACCGCTGGGGCAACGAGCTGGAGTCCCGGCGGGCCGTGCCGATCGGCTCGGAAGGCGGGGCGGACGCGCCGGCCGTCGCCGCCGACGGGTCGGACGCTCCGGGGCGGGCGGACGAGGCGCGCGCGGAGGCCGCCGCCCGCTTCGTCCACTGGTTGGTCCGCGGGGACACGCTCTGGGTCCTCTGGGCGGATGGGGAGGCCCGGGGCGGGGTGGCGCTCTTCGCGTCCGGCGACAGCCTGCTCGGCCGGGCGCGCGCCGTGCTCGGAAACGAGCTGGACCTGACCGCGCCCGCCCGGGCGTGGCGGATCAACTGCGCGACGCTCGCCCGGGACCGTCCACGGCGGGTGCCTCGCCGCTGAGCCGCGGTCGCCAGCCGAACGCGCCGGTGCCCAGGAGCCGGTCCGCCACGGCCGGGAGGACCCGACCGGCGCGGCCTTCCACCCGGAGACGGGCGAGCGCGTCGCCGCGGGTCGCGCCCAGGTTGACGATCGCCACCGGAACCCCGTTCGCGCGGGCCTGCCGCACGAACCGGAACCCCGAATGCACCGCGAGCGAGGAGCCGACCACGAGCAGCGCGTCGGCGCGATCGACGACTCGCCGCGCCGCCTCGACGCGCTCGCGGGGGACGTTCTCGCCGAAGAACACGACGTCCGGCTTCAGCACCCCGCCGCAGCGTCGGCAGGAGACGGTGCGGAAGGAGGCGAGGGCCCCCTCGTCGATCTCCGCATCGCCGTCGGGCGCCGCGCGGACGTCGGGCGCGCGTCCCTCGGCCGCCTCGTGGACCTCGGCCGCGTCGCCGTCGGGCGCCGCGCGGATGCGGGCGGCCGGCGCCGGGCCGAAGCCGGGATTGAGGGCGAGCAGCCGACGCTGCACGGCCGCCCGCGACTCCCGTCGATCGCACCCGACGCAGCGCACCCGCGCCAGGTCGCCGTGCAGCTCGACGACCCGCCGGCTGCCGGCCGCCCCGTGCAGGCCGTCCACGTTCTGGGTGACGAGCCCGCGGACGAGCCCTTCCCGCTCCAGTCGGGCGAGCGCCCGGTGCGCCGCGTTCGGCCGGGCCTTCGCCACCCGCGGCCAGCCGACCAGGCTCCGCGCCCAGTACCGCCGACGCGCCGCCGGATCGCGCAGGAAGACCTGGTAGAGCAGGGGCGTGGAGCGGCGGGGCCGCCCGGCGCCCCGGTAGTCGGGGATGCCGGACTCCGTGCTGCACCCCGCCCCCGTGAGGACCGCGACGCGCCGGCGCGCGAGGAGCGCGGCGAGGGCGGCGAGCTGCCGTTCTACATCGCGTGTCCTGACTGATTCCATCGCCTCTCCAATCCGTCTTCGACGCCAAGAATGCCGATCCGTCCGGGGCGCGGCCAGGCATCGGAGACCCGAAGGGCTCGGGTGGCCTCCGCGTTGCAGGGTCAGGCGTCAGGGGGCACGCGTCGGACGGGCACGCGTGGCGGGAGCACGGGTGGGGCGCCTCGGGTCGTCATCGAACGTCGGGACCATGCCTAGCCTGGAAGAGAGAGCGCGCGCGCCGGTGGACGGCGCCTCCCTCGCCGCCTTCCGCATCGCGTTCGGCGGCATCATGGTGTGGGAGGTCTGGCGCTACTTCCGCCACGGATGGATCGCGCGCTACTGGGTGGAGCCCGACTTCCACTTCACCTACTTCGGCTTCGGCTGGGTCCAACCCTGGCCGGAGGCCGGCCTGGTCGCGCACTGGGCGGTGCTCGGGGCGCTCGGCGCCCTGATCGCGCTCGGCCTCCTCTACCGGGCCGCGGCGCTTCTCTTCTTCCTCGGCTTCACGTACGCGTTCCTGCTCGAGCAGGCGCGCTACCTGAACCACTTCTACTTCATCGCGCTCCTGTCATTGCTGCTCGTTTTCGTCCCGGCGCACCGCACGTGGTCGCTCGATGCCCTGCGCCGCTCCGGCGTCCGCTCGGGGACCGTGCCGGCCGCGGCCGTGTGGCTCCTGCGGGCGCAGGTGGGGATCGTCTACCTGTACGCGGGGATCGCGAAGCTGAACGCGGACTGGCTCACGGGCGAGCCGATGGCCACCTGGCTCGCGCGCCGCACGCAGGACCCGCTGCTGGGCGCGGTCGCGCAGGAGGAGTGGGTGGCGCTGGTCGGTTCGTACGGCGCGCTGGGCGTGGACCTGCTCGTCGTCCCGGCGCTCCTCTGGCGCCCCACCCGCGCGGTGGCCTTCGGGGTGGCCACCCTGTTCCACCTCGGGAACTGGTGGCTCTTCTCGATCGGGGCGTTTCCCTGGCTAATGATCGCCGCGACCACGCTGTTCTTCGAGCCGGATTGGCCGCGGGGGCTGCTGCGGCGCGCCCGGGGACTGCTGCGGCGCGCCCGGGGGCTGCTGCTGCGGCGTCCCCGGGCGGCGGAGAGGAGCGACCGGCGTCCCGCGGAGGGAGGTGGCCGGCGGGCGGCGGAGGGCGGCCTACGGGTGGCGCGGGGGATCGCGCCCCGGGCCCGGGGCGCGACGTGGCGTGCCCGGCCGCCCGTAGTCTCGGCGCTGGTCCTCGCCTGGGTCCTCGTTCAGGCCCTCGTGCCCCTCCGCCATCATCTGTATCCTGGGCCGCCGGCGTGGACCGAGGAGGGCCACCGCTTCTCCTGGCGGATGCTGCTGCGGACCAAGCGGGCCGTCGAGGTGGACTTCCTGGTCACCGACCGGCGGGGTCGGATGGCGTGGCGGGTGGACCCGAGCGAGCACCTCCGGCCCTGGCAGGCTCGCAAAGCGTTCACCCGCCCGGACATGATCCTCCAGTACGCCCACTTCCTGGCCGCCGAGGTCCGGAAGTCCGGCTGGGAGGACGTGGAGGTGCGGGCCGACGTCCGCGTATCGCTGAACGGCCGCGAGGCCCGGCCGCTCGTCGACCCGGAGCGGGACCTGGCGGCGGTGCCCCGCACGCTCGGTCCCGCCGACTGGATCCTGCCGCTGGACTCGCGCGAGGAGGAGGCGCGGCCGGCGCGCGCCGGCCGGTGAAGCCGAGGCCGCCGGACCGGTCCGGGCTTCGCCCCGCGCTTTGCCCGGTCCCTGGCCCCGCGGCACCTTGGGCCGATGTCCCTGGACGTCTATCGCGAGATCGTCCCCGACTGGGCCGCGTTCCGGGCGGCGGCCTCGCGCCCGCAGCCGGAGACCTTCCGGACCCGGGTGGGCCGGATCGATCCGGCCGAGCTGGCGGAGCGCCTGGCGCGCGCCGGCTTCCGGCTTTCGCCCGTGGACGTCCCCGCCGGCTTCTTCCGGGTGGACGAGGCCCCGGTCCCGGTGAGCCGGACCCCGGAGCATTGGCTCGGATTGCTGTACGTGCAGCAGCGGGTCACGGGGCTCGCCGCGCCCGCCCTCGGCGTCCGGCCCGGCGACGGCGTGCTCGATCTGTGCGCCGCCCCCGGCGGCAAGACGACGCACCTGGCCGAGCTGGTCGGCGACCGCACCCGGCTGGTCGCCGCGGACCCGAACGAGAAGCGGCTCAGGGCCCTGGTCGGCAACCTGTACCGGCTCGGCCAGGCCGGCGTGATGGTCGTCGAGGCCGACGGCCGCGAGCTCCCCGGCCGCGCCGGGTTCGACCGCGTGCTGGTGGACGCCCCCTGTTCGGCCGAGGGGAACGTGCGGCGGTTCGGCGGCGCGCTGCCGGACCGGCCCGCCGACTTCCTCGGCCACGCGACCCGGCTCCAGAGCCGCCTCCTCCGCCGCGCGATCGCCCTCACCCGGCCGGGGGGCACGGTCCTCTACGTCACCTGCACCTTCCGTCCGGAGGAGAACGAGGGCGTGGTGGACGAGGCCCTGAACGAGCTTCCCGTTTCTCTCGAGGCGATCCCTCTCGACGCGCCGCACGCCCCGGGGCTCACCCGCTTCCAGGGGCAGACGTTCCACCCCGACCTGTCCGAGGCCTGGCGTGTGTACCCCCACCACCTGGACTCGGGCGGGCTCTTCATGGCGCGGCTCCGGGTCGAGGAGCCGACGGCGTCGGCGGGCGCGGCGGGCGCGGCGCCGGAAGGCCGCGGCCCCGAAGGGTGGGAGCCCGTGCCGCCGGCGTTCCCGGGAGACGAGATGCATCCCGAGGCCGCCGCCGCGCGGCTCGCGGCCGCGAGGGACCTCCTGCGCGAAGAGTTCGGGGTGTCCGCCGAGACGCTCGGCGCCTGCGGCTGGATCGTGCGGGGGGACAGCGTGTGGGCGCACCGGCTCGAGGCCTGGCCCTGGGAGTCCTGGTCCCGGTCCGGGGCGGTGCGCTTCGTCTCCATGGGCATCCGGGTGCTGACGCGAGACCGGCGGTTCGGCGAGCGGCCGACGAACGACGGCCTCCGCTGGCTCGGCCCGTACCTCCGGGACCGGGTGGTCGACGTGGACCGGTCGACGATGCGCCGCCTGCTGGCCGGCGAGGCCGTGCCCCTCCCGCGCATTCGTGCCAGCGACGCGGGACCCGCCGCCGCACAGGCGAACGGCTCCGTCCCCGGGGGGCCGGTGGCCCTCCGCCTCGAGGGTTACGTCGCGGGCCGCGGGATCGCGCGGCGAGGGGCTCTCTCCTCGGAGATCCCGAAGACACGCGCTCGGCGCTTGGCCCGACTCCTCGCTTCGTAGGTATTCATCGGCCGTCGGGCCCACCGTAGGTTGGCTCGCACCGGCGTAGCTCGGCTCGCACCGGCGTAGCTCGGCTCGCGCCGGCCGCAGGTTGACTCGAACCGCCCGCGGACGACTCTGGACCGGAGATCGACCATGCGCATGGCCCGACCGCTGCGAACCCTCCTCCTCGCGTTCCTCGTCGTCCTCTCGGCCTCGGCCGTCCCGGCGGAGACCGCGGCGGCCCAGCAGCCGGAGCGGCTGTTCTACGCCGTCGATACCGAAGAGAGCTTCCGCAGCTTCCGCGAGAATGTGGAGAAGATCGACATCGTCGCGCCTTCGGCGTATCGCGTGGACGAGGATGGAATCGTGTGGGGCGAGGTGGATCCCCGCGTCCTGCGCCTGGCTCGGGAGCACGGGGTCGAGGTCGTGCCGCTCATCCTGAACCCCGGCTTCGACCAGGAGATGCTGAGCGCCTTGCTGGCGAATCCCGAAGCGCGTGCCCGGGCGGTGGCCTCGATGGTGGAGCTGTGCCGGCGCCACGGCTTCGCCGGCATCCAGTTCGACTTCGAGAACCTGAGCGTGAACGACCGGGACGCCTTCACTTCGTTCTACCGCGAGGCCGCCGAGGCGCTGCGGGCGGAGGGATTCGGGATCAGCATCGCGGTCGTCCACCGGCCGGACGTCCTGCCGGGGCCGACGCGCTATCACAAATGGCTGTTCAAGAACTGGCGGGCCGGCTACGATTTGCGGGCGCTCGGCGAGATCGGCGACTTCATCTCGCTCATGAGCTATTCGCAGCATACCCGCCGGACCCCGCCCGGACCGCAGGCCGGCGTCCCGTGGGTGCGCGAGGTGGTGGAGTACTTCCTCGAGCACATGCCGCCGGAAAAGCTCTCGATGGGAATCCCTCTCAGCTCGCAGCACTGGTATACCTCGCAGGAGGACCGGATCCAGCCGGAGATGGCGCGCTCCTACAGCGAGGGGATCAGCCACCAGCGCGCGCTCGCCCTGGTGGAGCGGCACGGGGCCGAGCTCCAGTGGAGCGAGGAGCACCAGGTGCCGTACGCGTTCTACGCGAACGGCGGGACCTTCGAGTGGATCTTCGCCGAGGACGCGCGGAGCTTCCGCGCCAAGCTGGACCTGGTGGAGGAGTACGGGCTGCGCGGATTCTCCGCCTGGGTGCTGGGACCCGAGGACGCGGAGATCTGGGACGCGCTGTGAGGCGACCTCCTCCGGGTTTCACCCACAATGCGGGGGCACGCGACGGCTCGGCCGGCGGGCAGGCGTTGCTGCGCCTGTTCCCGGCGGTCTGGCTCGCGGCCGCCTGCGGCGCATCGGCGGCCGGCGGCGGCGCAGCGGGAGCCGGCGCCGGACCGCTCGGAGGTCGGGGCGAGGATGGCGCGCGGGTCGCCCCGCCCGAGGGTACGGCGCAGGTCGCCTCGCCCGAGGGCACGGCGCAGGTCGCGCGCCGCGCCGGGTTCACGCCGGGCGACTGGGCCGCCCAGAGGGACCTGGAGCGGCGGTTCCTGGCCGTCCCCCGGGCCGATTCGGCCGCGGCGAGCGCGGCGCGGCTCGCCCGTCACCCGCACCCGTCCGGGTCGCCGGCCGCCGCGACCGTGGCCGACTCCCTGGCCCGCCGGTTGGCGGCGCTGGGGTTCCGGGTGGAGGTGGATTCCTTCCTCGCCTGGCTTCCCCATCCCGTCTCGCTCGGTCTCGAGCTGAGAGAGTCGGCGGGAGCCAAGCCGCGCCCGCTCGCCGTGCGCGAGCCCTCGCCCGAGGACGCGGCCGGCGACGGTCCCGACTGGTGGCTGACGTGGCATGCGTACGCCGCCTCGGGGCGAGCCGAGGCGGAGGTGGTCTACGCGAACTACGGTCGGGGGCGGGATTTCGAAGCCCTCGAGGCGCTGGGGGTGGACGTGCGGGGCAAGGTCGTCCTCGCCCGCTTCGGTCACGTGTACCGCGGCGTGAAGGTGCGCGAGGCGGAGGCGCGCGGCGCCGTCGGGGTGGTCCTCTACCCCGATCCCGCGGAGGACGGCTACGCGCGCGGCGACACCCTGCCCGCCGGCCCGTACCGGCCGGGCCGGGCGGTGCAGCGCGGCACCCTCGCGGAGCTCTCGCGCTACACGGGAGACCCGCTCACGCCGGGCCGGCCGGCGCGGCCGGGCGTGCCCCGCCTGTCGCCCGAGGACGCCCCGAACCTGCCCGGGCTTCCCGTGCTCTCGCTCGGCTACGCGGAGGCCGCTCGAGTGCTCGAGGCGCTGGGCGGCCCCGAGCCCCCCGACGGGTTCAGCGGGGGGCTTCCCGTGTCGTACCGGGTCGGACCGGGTCCGGCGCGCCTCGGATTGGACGTGCGTCTCGACAACCGTCTTCGACCCGTGCGGAACGTGATCGCGCGCCTTCCCGCGCGATCGGCGGGGGCGTCGGAGGGGCGAGTGGTGCTCGGCAATCACTACGACGCCTGGCTGTACGGCGGCGTCGACGCGCACGGAGGCACGGCGGTCCTGCTGGAGGTGGCCCGCGGGCTCGCCTCCCTGGCCGCCGAGGGATGGAGGCCGCGCCGCGAGGTCGTGCTGGCCTTCTGGGACGCCGAGGAGTTCGGGGTCGTGGGATCCACCGAGTGGGTGGAGGCCCACCTCGACGATCTCCGCGGGCGAACCGCCGCCTACTTGAACCTGGACACCTACACGGCGGGCGTCCTCGACGTGTCCGGGTCCCCCGCCCTGCGGGACCTGGTGGTGGATGCCGCCTCTTCCGTGCCGGATCCGGAGACGGGGCGGACGCTGGCCGCGCTGTGGCGGGATCGCCAGGCCGAGTCGGAGGAGGGTTCGGTCGAGGGGCCGGCGGAGGGGGTGGAGGCGGCGGAGCCGCGGGAGCCGGTGGAGCCGACCGAGCCGACACGGGTGGCGGCGGGCGCGGACCTGCCCCGGCTCGGCGACCTCGGCGCCGGGTCGGACTGGAGCGCGTTCCTCCATCACGCCGGGGTGCCGTCGCTGCAGTTCACCATGAACGGTCGCGGCGTGTACGCCGTCTACCACTCGGCGCTGGACGACGCGGACTACCTGCGGCGGCACGCCGATCCGGGCCTGGCCCACGCGCCGGCCATGGCCCGGGTGATGGGCCTGGTGGCGCTCCGACTGGCCGAGGCCCGGCTCCTTCCGCACCGGTACGACGCGACCGCCGACTGGCTGGACGCCCGGCTGGACGAGCTGGAAGGGGACCTGCGCGAGCGGGGATGGCTGAAGAAGGGGGCAGCCGCGGCCGCGGACGGGATAGGGGTCGAGGCCTCCCTGGCGGAGGCCCGAGCGGCGACCGAGCGCCTGCGGGCGGCCGCTCGCCGTCTGGAGGCGCTCCGTCGCGACGTCCTGGAGGGGCCGGCTCGCGAGCCGCACCTTGACTCCCGGCCGGACGCCGATCGTTCGGCGGCCGTCGACCGCGCGTTGCTGGCGGCCGAAGCGGCGTTCCTGGACGAGGAAGGCCTTCCCGGCCGCCCCTGGTACCGGCACCAGGCGATCGCCGCGGATTCCGAGACCGGCTACGGCCCGCTCCCGCTTCCGGCCGCCCGCGAGGGGCTGCGGGAGGAGGACCCGGCGGCCGCGGCCCGCGGGTTGGACCGGCTGGCCTCGGCCGTGGATCGAGCGGCCGAGGAGCTGCTCGCGGCGCTCGGCGGGGCGGGGCGGGGCGGTCGGTCGACGACACGGGCCGGTCGGTCGGCGGCGTCCTTCCGTCACGGACGAGGAGGTCGTTCCGGTGAAGCGCGACGATTTCGTTCCGTGACGTGCGACGATTTCGTTCCGTGACGTGCGACGAGGTCGTTCCGTGACGGGCGACGAGGTCGTTCCGTGTCCGGTGACCCTGGCGGAGGTTCCATGCGCATCCTGTACGTCTTCCCGCACCCCGACGACGAGTCCTTCGGGCCGGGTCCGGTGATCCATCGCCAGACCCGCGAGGGACAACGGGTCGCCCTGCTCACCCTGACCCGCGGCGGCGCGACCCGGCAGCGGGAGCGGCTCGGCCTGTCGATCGAGGAGATGGGGAACGTGCGGGCCGACGAGTTGCGGGCCGCGGCCGACGTGCTGGGGGTCGAGTCGCTGGAGGTCCTGGACCTGCCCGACGGGGGCCTGAAGTGGGAGGACCCGCTGGAGCTCGAGGCGATCATACGGGCGCGCGTGGAGCGCTTCCGTCCCGACGTGTTGGTCACCTATGCGGTGCACGGGATCAGCGGGCATCCGGACCACCTGGTCGCTCACGCGGTGGTGAAGCGGCTCTTCTGCGCGCTCCGGCGGCGAGGCGCGCATGACGAGGGGGCGCGTCCACGGGCGGAGCCGCCGCCGCGCAGGCTGGCGCTCTTCACCCTCGTCGCGGAGCAGGTCGCCGAGCACCTGGACCTCGGCACCTCCGAGGAGGACGAGGTCGGCTGCGTGGTCGAGGTCGCCGAGGAGGACATGGCGGCGGGCCGCGAGGCGCTGGCCCGCTACGAGACCTACCGCGAGGTGATCGAGCGCCACCGTCCGCTGGAGCACGTGGGCCGCCGCGTCCGGTTCGAGCTGTTCGGCGAGCGCCCGGACCCGCCGCTCGGGGAGATGACCGCGGAGCTGCCGGAGGCGTCCGGCCGTGGCGGCCGGTCCGGCGCCGCCGGGTCGACAGCCCAGCCGGGGAAGGGGAGCGACCCGTAGGGGGCGTGAGCCGTGCCGGCCGTGAGCCGCGCCGGCGGAGCGGCGCCTTCCTCGGGCGTGGCCCGCTCCCCGGGGAGTCCGCATATTCGCCCGCATGCAGGGGCCCTCGCTGATCGTCCGCACCCGCCGCGCGGTGACGCCCGAGGGCGTCCGGGCCGCCGTCATCCGTATCTCGGAAGGCGTGATCCGGGCCGTGGAGCCCCCGGCCCCGCCCGAGGGCGCGGGCGCGAGCTCGGAGGCGCCGGACGCGCCGGAGGACGACCCACCCGGGCCCGAGGCCCGGCTCCTCGACGTCGGCGACGCGGTGGTCATGCCGGGGCTGGTGGACGCCCACGTCCACGTGAACGAGCCGGGGAGGACGGACTGGGAAGGGTTCCGTACCGCGGGTCGCGCGGCGGCGGCGGGGGGGATCACCACGATCGTGGACATGCCGCTGAACAGCTCGCCGGTGACGACCGGCCCGGAGGCGCTGGAGGGAAAGGTCCGCGCGGCCGAGGGGAGCTGCCTCGTCGACTACGCGCTGTGGGGCGGCCTGGTGCCGGAAAGCGCCTCCGAGCTCCCGTCGCTGCTGGACGCCGGGGTGGCCGGGGTCAAATGCTTCCTCGCCGATTCGGGGATCGAAGAATTTCCCCCGGTCGCCGAGGCGGAGTTGCGGTCCGGGATGGAGATCCTCGCGCGGTGGGGGGCGCCCCTCCTCGTCCACGCGGAGTCCAGGGCCGTCCTGGCCCGTGCGGCGGCCGTGCGGAGCGGGGACGACCCGCGC
This sequence comes from uncultured Gemmatimonadota bacterium, assembly GCA_964613475.1. Taxonomy (GTDB): domain Bacteria; phylum Gemmatimonadota; class Gemmatimonadetes; order Palauibacterales; family Palauibacteraceae; genus CAZTGV01. The sequence continues at coordinate 30,742 of CAZTGV010000008.1, read as the reverse complement.
GGCTACGCTCGCTATCTGGCCTCCCGCCCCCCGAAGGCGGAGGTGGAGGCGGTGGAGACGGTTCTTCGGCTCTCCGCGGAGACCGGCTGTCCGGTGCACATCGTCCACCTGTCGGCGGCCGAGGCCCTGGAACCGCTGGCCGCGGCGCGCCGTTCGGGCGTTCCCGTCACCGTCGAGACCTGTCCTCACTACCTCACCTTCGCGGCGGAGGAGATCGCCGACGGCGCCACGGAGTTCAAATGCGCCCCCCCGATCCGAGAGGCGGAAAACCGCGAGCGGTTGTGGGACGGTCTCGCCGACGGGCTCATCGACCAGGTCTCGAGCGACCACTCCCCCGCGCCTCCCGAGATGAAGCGGCGCGGAGGAGGGGACTTCCTGGCCGCCTGGGGAGGGATCGCCTCCCTCCAGCTCTTGCTGCCGGCGCTCTGGTCGGCGGCCCGCCACCGGGGCCACGGGCTCCCGCGGCTGGCCGCCTGGCTCTGTGAAGCGCCCGCCCGCCTCGCCGGCCTCCACCGGCGAAAGGGAAGGCTGGCGCCCGGCTTCGACGCCGACCTGGTCGTCTGGGACCCGGATGGCACCTTCGTCGTGTCCGGCGAGGCGCTCCACCAGCGGCATCCGGAGACGCCGTACGAGGGGCGGAGGCTCCACGGGCGGGTGCTGCGGACCTTCCTCCGGGGCACCGAGGTGTTCGACGGGACTGGGGCGGAGGCCCGTTTCCCCTCCGGGCGCGCGGCCGGCCGCTGGCTGCGGAGGGCGGCGTGAGCGCGCCGCGCCCCTCGGCGGAGCGGGAGGCGCAGGGCGAGGGCGCCGTCCCGGAGTGGGTGGACCTGGCCGCGGAACGGCTGGGGGGTTGGGCGATGCTGGCCAGCGACGAGTTCTTCGCCCCGAAGGAGAACCTGCTCAAGCCCGGCCGGGCGGCCTTCCGGGAAGGGGAGTACACCGAGCGCGGGAAGTGGATGGACGGCTGGGAGACCCGTCGGCGCCGGGGTTCCGGTCACGACTGGTGCGTCGTCCGGCTCGGGGCGCCGGGGATGATCCACCGCATCACCGTGGACACCACCCACTTCCGGGGGAACCATCCGGCGACCTGCTCCGTGGACGGCTGCGCCGCTCCCCGCGGGACGGCGGGGGACGACCTGGCGGGCCGAGAGGACGCGTGGGTGGAGCTGGTGGCGCGCTCCCCCCTTCGAGGCGATGCCGAGAACGTGTTCCCGGTGAGCGACGACCGCCGCTGGACGCACGTGCGGCTGAACGTCTACCCCGATGGGGGGGTCGCCCGCCTCCGGGTCCACGGCCGTCCCAAGCCCGACTGGGAGGCGCTGCTAGCCGAGGGCGGGCCGGTGGACCTGGTGGCCGTCGAGAACGGCGGCAGGGTCAGGGACTGCAGCGATCGCACCTTCGGCCAGCCCGCGAACCTGCTCCTGCCGGGCCGCGCGGCCCACATGGGAGAGGGATGGGAGACCGGCCGGCGCCGGGGCTCCGGGCACGACTGGGTCGTCCTCGAGCTGGGCCGGCGCGGGATCGTGGCGTGCGCCGAGATCGAGACCACCCACTTCAAGGGAAACCATCCCGAGAGCTTCCAGCTGCAGGGCATCGATGAGGAAGAGGTCTCTAGCGCGGGTGCGGTGGCGTGGAGCGAGCGGCCGTGGCGGACGATCGTGCCGAGACGCCCGCTGGCGCCCCACGCGACGCAGCGGTTCCGCTCCGGGCTGGAGGAGCCGGTGACCCACGTGCGGCTCGCCATCTTCCCCGATGGAGGGGTCAGCCGCCTCAGGCTGTGGGGGCGACCGGCGGCCGAGCGCCCGCGGAGCGCGGATGCCTAGCCTCGCCGCGCGCCTGAACGCCCTCTCGGCGGAGGAGGCCCGCCGGGCGCTCCTCGAGTGTTGCGGATCGACGGCCTGGGTCCGGGCGATGCTGGCGGCCCGCCCCTTCGAGGACGAGGAGACGGTCCTGGAGGCGGCGGATCGCGCGTGGTGGGCGCTGGAGCCGGCGGACTGGGACGAGGCGTTCTCCCGCCATCCCCGGATCGGCGAACGGAAGCTGGACGTCAGCACCCGGTCGGGCTCGTGGTCCCGGGAAGAGCAGTCGGGGATGCGGGACGCGGTCGATGAGGTCCGCGCCGCTCTGGCGCGTGGCAATCGGGACTACGAGCGGCGGTTCGGACGCGTCTTCCTGATCCGCGCGGCGGGACGTAGCGCGGAGGAGATGCTGGCCGAGCTCCGCCGGCGGTTGGAGAACGACCCGGAGACGGAGCTCCGGGAGGCGGCGCGCGAACAGCTGGAGATCACCAAGTCGCGTCTCGAGAAGCTCGCGTCGCGACCAGACAAGACGGGAGATCAGGCATGAGCGCGATCACCACCCACGTCCTCGACCTGTCGCGCGGCCGGCCCGCGCCCGACGTCCTCGTCGCCCTCGAGATGCAGGAGTCGACCGGGGAGTGGAAGGAGCTCGGCAGCGACCGGACGGACGACGACGGTCGGGCCGCCCACCTCCTGCCCGAAGGGGCGGAGCCGGCCGCCGGGATCTACCGGCTGCGGTTTCGCACCGGCCCCTACTTCCGGACGCTCGACGTGGAGGCGTTCTATCCGTTCGTCGAGATCGCGTTTCGGCTGAGCCGGCCCGGCGAGCACTACCACGTCCCCCTCCTTCTGGGCCCGTTCGGCTACACGACCTACAGAGGGAGCTGAGGTGCCCGCCTGGGCCTACGAGTGGCTCGAGCTCGCGGCTCGCTGGCTCCACGTGATCGCCGGGGTCGCCTGGATCGGGACGTCCTTCTACTTCAACTGGCTGAACGACCGGCTCGAGCCTCCCGAGGATCCCGGCGAGGGCGTGGCGGGCGAGCTGTGGGCGGTCCACGGAGGCGGCTTCTACAAGGTCTCGAAGTTCGAGGTGGCGCCGCGCCGCCTCCCCCGCACGCTCCACTGGTTCAAGTGGGAGGCGTACGTCACCTGGCTGAGCGGCTTCGCGCTCCTCGTCCTCATCTACTACATGGGCGCCGAGGTGTACCTGGTGGACCCCGCGTCCGGGCTCGGCTCGCGAGCGGCGATCGCGATCGGCGCGGGCACGCTGCTCGTGGGCTGGATCCTGTACGACCGGCTGTGCCGCTCGCCGCTCGAGGCCCGTCCGGCCGCCTTCGCCGCCCTGGGCCTCGGCCTGCTGGCCGTCCTCGCCTTCGGCCTGGTCCGGGCGCTGGGGGATCGGGCCGCCTACATGCACGTGGGCGCGCTGGTCGGGACCCTGATGGCGGCGAACGTCTTCTTCGTCATCATCCCCGCCCACCGCGAGCTGGTGGACGCGGTGGAGGAGCGCCGCCCCCCCGATGCCGCGGTGGGGCGGCACGCGGCTATGCGCTCGCGGCACAACAACTACCTGACCCTTCCGGTGCTGTTCGTGATGATCAGCAACCACTACCCGATCACCTACGCCCACGCGTGGAACTGGGCCATCCTGATGGCTCTGTTCGTGATCGGGGCCGCCGCCCGCCATTACTTCAACCTGCGGAACCAGGGGCGGGCGAAGGCGTGGATCCTCCCCGCGGCGGCCCTCGGCATGGTGGCGCTGGCGCTCGTGTCGGCCGGGTGGCCCGGCCGCGCGGCGACGGCCGAGGCGGTGGGCGAGCCCGGGGCCGTCGCGTTTCGCGACGTGCACGAGGTAATCGTCGCCCGGTGCGTCACGTGCCACTCGGCCTCGCCGGCCCATCGGCTCTTCGACGCGCCCCCCGGCGGCCTCACCTTCGACCGTCCCGAGGAGATCCGGGCGGCGGCCGGGAAGATCTACGAGACGACCGTGGCCACGCAGGTGATGCCGCTCGGCAACTTCACGGGGATGACCGAGGAGGAGCGGGCGCTGCTGGCGGCTTGGATCCGTCAGGGTGCCCGGCTGGAGGCGGGGACGTCGGACGACGGCCGCCCCTCAGCCGACGTCCAGTAGCACCTTGAGCGTCCCGCGTCGGCCGGCCCGCTCCAGCGCCGCTTCCGCTTCGGCGAGCGGATAGCGCGCGTCGATCAGGCTCTCCACCTCCACGCGTCCGGCCGTCAACAGCCGAAGGGCGGGAGGGAAGGGACCGCAGCGGGAGCCGACCAGGGCGATCTCGTCCACCACGACCGAAGACGCGTCCATGGTGAGGCGCCCCGCGTACGTGCTCTTCAGCACCAGCGTGCCCCGGGGTCGGAGCGCCCTTCGCGCGAGGGCGAAGCCGGATGGGTTCCCCGTGCACTCCACCGCGACGTCGAACGACCCCGGCTCCAGCGCCCCACCGTTCCAGTCGGGTTCGGTGTCCTCCTCGCCGGAATCGCGCGGCAGCAGGACCGTGCGGACCCCGCTCGCCTCCAGGAGCGCCAGCTTCCGCGGGTGTCGGCCCACCGCCACCACCTCGCACCCGGTGAGCCCGAGCGCGCGGGCCACGAGCTGCCCGAGCTTCCCGTCGCCCGCCACCAGCACGCGGTCGCCGGGGCGGAGTTGCACCTGCTCGGTGATCTCCAGAGCGGCAGCGAGCGGCTCGGCGAACACGGCCGTATCGGTGGAGACCTCGTCGGGAACGAGGTGGAGGTTCGGGATCGGGAGGGTCAGATATTCCGCGAACGCTCCGTGGCGATCGACGATCCCCAGGACGGTGCGGCGGGCGCAGTGCGAGCGTCTGCCGGCCGTGCAATGGCGGCACGTGCCGCAGACGGCGTTGATCTCCCCGACCACCCGGCGTCCGAGCAGGGAAGAAGGGCCCTCCTCCACGGCGCCCACGAACTCGTGGCCGAGCACCCCCCGGAACGGATAATAGCCGCGGACCAACTCGAGGTCGGTGTTGCAAAGGCCGGCCCGCAGCACGCGGATCAGGGCCTCCCCTTCGGGTGGTTCCGGCAGCGGGAGATCGTCGCGCAGGCGCGCGCGACCGTCCTCCAGCCAGAGCCCCCGCATCAGACCGGCGAAGCCGTCGTTCCCCGGCCCCGGAGGATCGCCAGGAAGGAGCGGCTCTGGAGCTCCTCCAGGGTCAGGCCCGTCGCCAGCGCCTCCTCCTCGGTGATCGCCCCGCAGTTCAGCCCGCGGAGAAAGAAGTTCAGCAGTGCCTGTCCGGTGGCCGCGTCGTCCATCACGTCCCGCGAGAGCGATGCCTGCGCCGCCCGCTCAACGAAGCGCTTGAGGCGGCGGGACGCGGCCTCCAGGCTCTCGAGGAAGAACGAGTAGACGGCGGCGTAGCGGGTGACGAGCTGCGCGGGGTGGAGGTCCCACCCCTGGTAATAGGCGTTGGCCAGCGAATGCCGCACGTCCTCGAAGTGCAGGCGCCAGCCTCGGTGCACGCTCCTCCGGTTCTCCTCCACCCGCTCCGGAGCGAGCGTCCCGTCGCCTTCCGGGCGGTGAAACGGCACCGGCAGCAGGTTGGTGGCGCCGTCGGAGAGCCAGACGCCCGTGCCCGCCAGGGCCGCCTGGAGGATCCCCCGGGCCCGGTCGCAGGCAGGGTGCCGGAGGAGCTGGTGCTCCGCCGTGATCGAGAGGGCGGCCGTGTAGTCGTAGACGCCGAAGTGGGCCGCCACGCACCGGTCCCCGCCCGCGCCGACGAGATCCAGAAGGGGAACGGTCCCATCCTCCGCCAGGATCGACTGGGGCGTCTCGACCATGATCTCGAGCTTCAGGCTCCCCGGGTCGATCGGAAGCCGCGCCTCCAGATCGTCGAACGCGGCGGCGAGCGTCGCCACCTGCTCGGGAAGGACCACTTTCGGCAGCGTCACCACGAACCCCGGCGGGAGCCGGGCGTCCCTCTCCGTGCAGAGACCTTCCAGGAACAGGTCGAGCGTCCGCAGCGCCCGCTCCGCCAGCTCCGGGCCCAGGGGCTTGATCCGGATGCCGAGGAAGGGGGGCAGGGTGCCGCGGGCGAGCCCCCGGGCCACCTCAGCCGCCGCCGCCCTGGCCGTCTCGTCCTCCTCGGCGTCCGGCCGGTTTCCGTAGCCGTCCTCGAAGTCGATCCGGAAGTCCTCGACCGGCTCGCGCTCCAGCTTCTCGCGCACGCGCTCGTAGACGGTCCGGGCGAGGCCCTCGGCGACCTCCCACCCCACCGCAGCGGTCAGGCGCGCGGGCTCGGGCGCGTACTCCTGCAGGAAGCGGAGGGCGATCGCCCCCAGCCGCTCCGCGGAGGTGGCCCGGAACAGGTGGGCGCCGCCGTACACCGTGTGCACGGGCTGGCGGTCCGGCCGCTCGCCCGGGTACCGCCTCGCGAAGGCGGCGTTCGCCTCCCCCAGCCTCTCCAGGAGTCGGCGGCGGCCCGCGGTCACCGAATCCACGGGCAGGCCTCTCTCAGGTCGTGATAGAGCACGCGGGCCATGACCTCTTCCCGGTATCGGCGCGTCGACCGGATGTCGTCGATCGGGGAGACGTCGCTCCGGATCGCCGGAAGGAAGTCCTCGGGCGCGGAGACCGGGGCCCGCTCCTCGAGCAGCGCTTCCACGCTCGGGCAGCGGCGGACCACCGGAGCCATGCTGGCGGCCACCACGCGCCACCCGGCGGCCGAGCGGGCGATGGCGAGGCCGACTTTGGCGATCGCTTGCGCCCGCCGGGACCCGACCTTCTCGAACCGCTGGAAGGCGTGCTCGCGGCGCGGCAGGCGGATGGCCGTGACGAGCTGGTCCGCGCTCCGGCGCATCTCCTTGTACCCCAGATAGAAGTCGGAGAGCGGCAGCTCCTCGGTGCCCTCGCTGGACGTCAGGACGACTACCGCGTCGTACGCCATGAGCACGGGCACCCCGTCGGCGGCCGGCGACGCGTTCACGATGTTGCCCGCCCACGTCCCCCGCGCCTGGATCTGGATGGCGCCCACCTGACGCGCCGCGTCGACGAGCAGGGGGAACTCGTCCCACACCCTCGGGTCGCGGATCACGTCCCAATACGTGGTGAGGCCCCCGAGCACGAGCTCCCCGTCCGTCCATCGGTGGGGCTTCAGCGCATCGAGCCCGGAGAGGTCCAGGTACCGGCGTCCGTGCTCCTCGGGACGCTGCGGCCAGTGGACGAGCAGGTCCGTGCCCCCCGCCATGGGCACGGCCTCCCCGTCCTCGAGCATCCGGCACGCCTCCTCGAGCGAGGAGGGCAGCAGCACGCTCACCGCCCGCGCTCCCGCCCCCGTTCCCGCAGCGCGGCCTCGATGCTCTCCACGATCCCGTCGTAGCCGGTGCACCGGCAGAGATTCCCTGCCATCAGCTCGCGGATCGAGTGGGTCTCGAGCAGCTCCGGGTGGTCCCGGATCCAGGTGGCGGTCAGGACCACCCCGGGCGTGCAGGCGCCGCACTGGGTGGCCCCGCCGGCCAGGAAGGGATCGAGCTCCTGCGGCTCGAGGGACTCCACCGTTCGGATCCGCCGGCCACGTGCCTGGTAGGCCGGCACGAGACAGGCGTCGACCGGCAGGCCGTCCATGAACACGGTGCACGATCCGCATTCACCTTCCGCGCACCCTTCCTTGGTGCCCGGCAGGGCGAGGCGATACCGGAGGATGTCCAGCAGTCGCTCGGAGGCCGTCACCTCGAGCGTTACGGGGCGGCCGTTCAGCGTGAAGGCGATGGGGATGGCGTCGGACTCGGCTCCGGCCGGCCGTCCGCCGCTCACGAGCGCCTCCGAGCCGCGGCGGCCATCACGGCGCGCTCAAGCGGTTCTGCGGAGGTCCCGTTCCTCCCCCGCGGATGGTGCGATCAGCTCCAGGAGCCTCTCGGGCGTGAGCGGGACCCGCCGCGGCTCAACGCCCAGGGCCGCCGCGACGGCGTTGAGGACCGCCGGCGCGGGCCCCTCGATCGGCAGCTCCCCGAGCCCTTTGGCGCCCTGCGCCCCGTGCGCGTAGGGGACCTCCACGAAGTCGGTCCGGATGGGAGGCACGTCGGCGCTGGTCGGGATGATGTAGTTCGTGAGCTGCGTGTTGATCATGGCGCCGTCCCGGAACTTGCAGTCCTCCTGAAGGGCCCAGCCGATGCCCTGGACGACGCCCCCCTGCACCTGCCCCCGCGCCAGGGTGCGGTTCAGGACCTTGCCGACCTCGGAGACGGCCACGTAGTCGGTGACCCGGATCTCGCAGGTGCGGAGGTCCACCTCCACCTCGGCCGCGTGGGCCGCCCATCCGTAGGCGGCGTACGCGTCCCCCCGGTGCGTCTCCTCGTCCCAGCGTACGCCTGGGGGCGGCTCGTACCGCGCCTCGCCGAGCAGACGCTCGCCGGGCCGCTCCCGATGCCAGGCCGCGATCGCCTCCCGGACGATCGGGCCCCGGGCGTCGTCGGTGAGTCCCACGCGCCGGCGCAGGTCGTCGCACGCCTTCTCCACCAGCCGCCCCACCACCATGGCGGTCCGCGAGGCCACGGAAGGCCCGCTGTTCGGGACCCGGTGGGTGTCGGCGGGCGCGATCAGGATGGCCTCGGGATCGAGGCCGAGCCGTTCCGCCGCCAGCTGGGTGAAGATGGTCAGGGTCCCCTGTCCCATCTCGATGCTGGCGCTCAGGATGGACACCGTTCCGTCCGGGAGCCCCTCCACGTGCAGCTTCGAGTCGAGCCGCGTCTCTCCGGAGCCTGTGAAGCCGGCGCCGTGGTGGTAGACCGCCAGGCCGATCCCGCGCCTGCGCGTGGCCTGGGAGGCGTTCCAGCGCTCGTGCTCGGACCGTCGCGCCCGGAAGTCCGACAGCTCCAGGGCCCGCTCCATGAGCGCCACGCGGTCGACGCCATCCCGGATCGTCTGGCCGGTGGCCGTCTCCTCCCCGTCGCGCAGGAGGTTCCGGCGGCGAAGCTCGATCGGGTCCATCCCGATCTCGCGCGCGATCACGTCCATGTGGCGCTCGCCGGCGAAGTGGACCTGGGGGTTCCCGAAGCCGCGGAAGGCGCCGAACGGCACGTGGTTGGTGAGCACCGCGCGTCCGGCGATCCGGACGTCGTCGCAGCGGTACGGTCCCCCCGCATGGATCACCGCCCGACTGAGCACGACGGGCGAGAGCGTCGTGTAGGCGCCCGCGTCCAGGAGCACCTCGATGTCCTGCGCCAGCAGCCGGCCGTCGCCGTCCAGGCCCGTCCGGTGCCGAATCCGGGCCGGGTGCCGCTTGGTGGTGGCCGCCATGTCCTCGTCCCGGTCGTACAGCAGCTTTACGGGTCGGCCGGCCTTCAGGGCGAGGAGGGCGGCGTGGATCGCCACCATGGACGGGAACTCCTCCTTGCCGCCGAAGCCGCCGCCGGTGGGCACCTGGACGACCCGCACCTCCGCCTCGGTGCGTCCCAGCGCCGGGACCAGCGCGCTCACCACGAAGAAGGGGCACTGCATGGACCCGCGGACCACCAGGACGCCGTCTTCCTCGTGGGCCAACATTCCCTGGGGCTCCAGGTACACGTGCTCCTGGGCGCCGGTCTCGTAGACCCCCTCCACCACGTGCGCCGCGCGGGCGAGGGCCGACTCGACGTCCCCCTTCTCCACCAGGAGGCGCTCGAACAGGTTATCCTCGCCGTGCTGGACCTGCTCCGGGCGCGGGGCGACACGAAAGTCCAGGCACGGGGGCTCCGGATCCACCAGGACCTCCACCGCCCGGACGGCGCGCCGCACCGCGTCGCGGGAGGGGTGCGCCAGCAGCAGGACGGGCTCGTGCACGTGCCGAACGCGATCGGACGCCAGCGCGGGCTGGTCCCACGTCTTCAGGTACACGGCGTTCCGACCCGGGATGTCCCGATGGTCGACGATCACGAACTCCGACCAGTCGATCCCGTCGCCGAACCGGACGTCGCGAATCCTGCCCCGAGGGGCCGGGCTGCGGACGGTGCCGCCCCACAGAACGCCCTCCACCGGGAGGTCGTCCACGTAGCGCTCCCGGCCGCTCAGCTTGGCGATCCCCTCTCTGCGTCTCACGCGTTCCCCTCGCAGCGGGTGGCGGTCCTTGCCACGGACACCCGACATTGTGGCTCGGCCTTTTCCTGCGGGCAACAACGCCGGCGCCGCCGGCGCGGGCGATGACGCCGGCGTCCTCGCCGGCACGGGCGACCGACATGACCTTCTCCGAGCACGAAGGATACCTGCGCGAGGCGATCCGGATCGCCTCCGAGAACGTGCGGCTCGGCCGCGGCGGGCCGTTCGGCGCGCTGGTGGTCCGGGACGGCCGGGTCCTCGGCCGGGGCGCCAACCTGGTGACCTCGTCCAACGACCCGACCGCGCACGCCGAGATGGTGGCCATCCGGGCGGCGTGCGCCCGCCTCGAGTCCTTCCAGCTCACGGGCTGCGCCGTCTACAGCAGCTGCGAGCCCTGCCCGATGTGCCTGTCCGCCCTCTACTGGGCGCGCCCCGAGCGCATCTTCTTCGCGAGCGGCCGGGAAGCGGCCGCCGCCGCCGGCTTCGAGGACGCGCACATCTACCGGGAGCTGGGGAAGCCTCCCGAGGCGCGGCGACTCCCGTTGCGGAGGATCGCGCTCGCGGAAGCGACTGAGCCGTTCCGGCTGTGGGGGGAGAAGGAGGACAGGATCGAGTACTGATCGGGTCCCGATCAGGCGCTCCCGCCCGCGACGGGCCGGCGCTCCGGGATCGGCTCGCCAGGCGCCGAAGCCCCGGGCGCGCCGGGCCGAGTCCCACCCCCTCCCGCGATCCATCCCGCCACACCGCGGCTCGTCCCGCCTGAGGGGCGCTTCGTCCCGAAGTCGTTGTGTCTGAACGACTTCACACGTCCTCTACCCAACAGGCCACAGCGCGGCCGGCTCGTTTCCGGCCTCGATCCACAGGAGGCAGACATGAAGTCTTTCCCGTTCGCTCGCGGCGGGGCGGCGGCTATCGCCGCGCTCGCCCTTCTACTCGTGCCTCCCGCCCTCGCGGCCCAGCAGCCGGGCGCGGTGGCGGGCTCGGTGACCGACGCGCAGAGCCTCGAGCCGCTGAGCGGCGCTCAGGTGTTTTTGCCCGGCACCGATCTCGGCGCGCTGACCGATGCCGAAGGTCGTTACCGGATCGAAGGCGTCCCTGCGGGGACGCACGAGGTCCGCGTCCAGCTCATCGGCTACCGGCCGACCTCCCAGACCGTCCAGGTGTCGGGCGGCGAGACGGCCACCCTCGACTTCGCGCTCGAGGTCTCCGCGGTGGCGCTCGACGAGGTCGTCGCGACCGTGAGCGGGGTGCAGCGGCGCCGCGAGGCCGGCCACTCCATCGCCCGGATCGAGGCGGACGCCGAGGTGGCGCGCTCCGCGCCCACCAACGTCGGCAACCTCATCCAGGGGCGCGCCACGGGCGTGCAGGTGCTGCAGAGCTCGGGCACGGTCGGGGGCGCGCAGACGATCAAGGTCCGGGGCAACACATCGATCAGCCTGGATAACACGCCTCTCATCTTCATCGACGGGGCGAGGGTGTCCAACGACATCACCTCGGGGCCGGGGGTCGGTGGCCAGACGACGAGCCGGCTGAACGACCTGAACCCCGAGGACATCGAGTCCATCGAGGTGATCAAGGGGCCCGCGGCCTCGGCGCTGTACGGATCCGAGGCGGCGGCGGGCGTGGTGGTGATCAACACGAAGCAGGGCGAGCCCGGGGTGTCGCAGCTCACGCTGCGCACGGAGCAGGGCGCGAACTGGGACGACACGGACTGGCCCAGCAACGTCATCCATCCACAGGCCCTGCTCGGCCCCGCCGCGGCGGACACCCTGTACGAGATGAACCTGCTGGAGGGCGTCGGGACGGACGCCACCCCCTGGCGCACCGGCCACGAGCAGACGTACGGCGGCTCCCTGCGGGGCGGCGTCGAGGACATCACCTACTACTTCTCGGGCGAGTGGTCGAGCCAGGAGGGGAGCCTTCCCAACAACGAGTTGGGCCGGCTGAACGTCCGCGGGAACTTCAACGTCTCGCCGAGCGAGCGGCTCGACATCTCCGTCTCCAACGGGTTCAGCAGCAGCCAGCTCTCCCTTCCCGACAACGACAACAACGCGTTCGGCTACATCGGGGTGGCCATGCTCGGCTTCCCCTGGGAGATGCCGATCACGCGGACCGATCCGGTCACGGGCGAGGAGAACGTCGAGACCTGCCCGCTGGACTTCGAGTTCTCGCGGGCGGCCGGGGCGCCGCTCGGGACGCTCGGCTGCTCGGAGAATCCCTTCTTCGCGAACCGGACGTTCGACGACGTGGCGAGCCTGGACAACGAGCAGGATGTCGAGCGCTACATCGGGAGCGCCACGGCCGACTACCGGCCGCTGGACTTCCTGAGCGTGCGGGCGACGGTCGGCTACGACCAGTACTCGGACCAGACCGGCTCCTTCGTGCCGGTGGATCCCGACCGGCCCTTCGACGACCTGTCGCTCGGCTTCCGCGCGATCACCAACTTCGTGCAGCGCAACCTCACCGCCACCGGGAGCGCCGACGCGACCTTCCAGCTCGGCCAGGACCTGCAGTCCACCACCACCGTGGGCGCGCAGTTCGGCCGGGACAAGCTGGAGGCGGCGGGCTCGATCGGGCGCTTCCTGCCTTCGGGCACGCGGGTCGTGTCGAACGCCGTGCGCACTGAAGGGAACGAGCAGGTCGTGGAGAGCCGGACCATCGGGTTCTTCGCCCAGCAGCAGTTCGGCTTCCGGGACCGGCTCTTCGTGACCCCGGCCATCCGGCTGGATGACAACAGCGCGTTCGGGCAGGACCTCGGGATGAAGGCGTATCCGCGGCTCTCCGCCTCGTACGTGCTGAGCGAGGAGGGCTTCGTTCCGGAGCTCTTCCAGTCGCTGCGGGTGCGCGGCTCCTGGGGGATGTCCGGGAAGCAGCCGTCGAGCTTCGCCGCGTTGCAGCTGCTGGATCCCCAGCGCGTGAGCTTCCGGGACACGGACGTGGCCGGCATCTCGCTGACCCGTCCCGGCAACCCGGATCTGCAGCCCGAGACCGGCCGCGAGCTCGAGCTCGGCTTCGAGGCCGAGATGCTCGAGGGACGGCTCGGCCTCGACTTCACCTGGTTCAATCAGAACACCGAGGATGCGATCGTGGCGCGGCAGATGGCGCCCTCGACCGGGTTCCTCAATCCCATGTTCACCAACGTGGGCGAGATGCGGAACCGTGGCCTCGAGCTGGGCGTCGACGCGGTGGCCGTGGATGGGCGCGACCTGCGGTGGGACTGGCGGGTGAACGTCTCTACGAACGAGAACGAGATCCTGGAGCTCGAGGATCCGATCATCTTCGGCCTCGGCGGAGACACGCAGCGACACCAGGAGGGATTCCCGTTCGCCTCCTTCTTCCACCCGGCGGTGACGATCGAGGACGGCTCCGTGGAGGTCACCGACGAATCGGTGTTTCTCGGACAGCCGACGCCCGAGTGGGAGGGCTCGGTCGCGACCACCCTCACGCTCGTCGAGCGCGTCACCCTGTACGCGAACCTGGGCTTCGCGGGCGGGCACCAGCTGTTCAACAGCACCGAGGAGTTCCGGTGCGGCTTCCTGGGCGGCGGCGAGCTGGGCAGCGTCTGCCCCGAGACGTTCGAGCGGGGGTCGGACGGCGAGCTCACCGATGAGGCCCGCGTGAAGCAGGTGGCCGCCCAGCAGGTGCTGGCGAGCCCGTGGATCGAGGACGCGGACTTCGCCCGGCTGCGCACGGTCTCGGCGCGCTTCGAGCTGCCCGAGAGCTGGACGCAGGCCCTGGGGGCCAGTCGGGCCAACTTGACGCTGGTCGGCGAGAACCTGGCGACGTTCACCGGCTACTCGGGCCTCGATCCCGAGGTGAACTTCGCGGGTGGGACCCAGACCACCCGCGCCGACTTCCTGACCTTGCCTCCGGCGAAGCGGATCCTCGGTCAGTTCTCCGTCACCTTCTGATGCGGGGGCGCGGGACGGGGGGAAGGCGCGGCGCGCCTCCCCTCCGTCCGGGTCTCGCGGAGCCTACGAGCGCGGAACCGGACTTTCTTAGGAGATACGACGATGGCTAGACACACGGCGAGCACGCTGCGACGGGGGGCTCTGTCCCTGACCGTCGCGCTCGGCCTCGCGGCGCTCGGCGCCTGCGACGGCGGAATCCTGGACGTGGACGACACGGGGATCGTGGTCCCCGACGACATCGAGGAGGCCGGACCGGCCGCCGTCCCCACCCTGGTGAACGGGATGGTGGGGAACTACCACGAGGCGGTCGATGACGTGATCCGGTACGCCGGCATGCTGACGGATGAGATGATCCTGGCCGGCACGTTCCCGACCCGGGCGCAGGTCGATGCGCGGCGGATCATCGCGAACAACCTCACCCTCACCGAAGAGATGTACGGGCCGCTGCACCGCGCCCGCCTGGCGGCCGACACGCTGGTCTTCCAGTTCGAGGAGCGGCTCGGGGACCCCGAGTTCGAGGATGTCGCGGCCGAGATGCGCGAAGGGATCGCGCTCGGCAAGCTGTACGGCGGCTACACGCGGGTCTGGCTCGCCGAGCTGTATTGCTGGAGCATCCTGACGGGGCTGGCCGAGGAATCGGCGCCGCTCCTCCCGGACGCGCGGATGCAGCAGGCGCTCGGGGTGCTGCAGGAGGCGGAGCAGCTCGCCGAGGCCGAGGGCTTGGAGGACGTCCGGCTCGCGGCCGTGGTGGGCCAGGCGCGCGCGAACCTCTGGCTCCGCGACTTCGACCAGGCGGCCACCCTCGCCAGCGAGGTCCCGCGCGACTTCGTGTACTGGTCGGAATACTCGAACAACGACCCCGACCAGTTCAACGAGCTGTACGCCTTCACCTGGGGCGACACGCAGTCCATCCGGTGGACGGTGGGGGACGGGACCTTCCCGGCGCGGGGCAACGAGATCTTCGAGTTCTTCGAGGAGTTCCAGGCCCTCAACCTGATCGAGCACCAGCCCCCGGGGTTCAGCACCTTCCAGGGCTCCATCCCCGTGGCGCTGCAGCTCCTCTACCAGCAGCCCGAGGCGGACGTGAAGCTCGCGTCGGGGGTGGAGGCGCGCCTCATCGAGGCCGAGGCGGCCGTGCGCGCCGGTCAGACCGGCACGGCGGAGGAGATCCTCAACGACCTGCGGTCGGACTACAGCACGCGGGCCACGATCCAGTTCGGCGTCGAGCCGCCGGCGCCGGAGAACCTGCTCCAGCCGATCAGCCTTTCCGGCGACCTGCAGGCCGACCTGAAGGCGGTGGCCGATGAGCGGGCGCGCGAGCTGTGGCTCACCGGCGACCGCCAGACCACCTCCCGGCGACTGCGGGAGGACGGGATCGACCTCTACCCCCCCGTCAAGACGGACATCGGAGGCGGTGACGACGTCGCCTTCCCGATCGTCCAGCGGGAGCTGGACAACAACCCGAACCTGGCGAGCGGCGACGCCTGCCCCACCGGGGCTCCCGGGTCCTGGCAGTGAGGATCGTCCGGAGACGCCGGTTGCGGTCGCCCGGCTGGCCAAGGCGGTGAGCGACCGAACGACGGGCGGCCGCCCGACCTGACGGACGGAGCGGCGGACGAGATCGCCCCGAAGTCGAGGGGCGTCGCGCGCGAAGTGGTTGGGACGGTGAAAACCTCCTGTGGCAAGGCCATGACGCGCCGGCGTCCCTCGCCTTTTTCTCGTGTCTTCAGTCCCGCGCCTCCAGGCGGTCGAGCCGCTCGAGGATGCGGTCGCGGTAGGTCCGGCTCAGCTTGAGCTCCGTGCCGTCCCGCAGCTCCACCACGTACTCGCCCGACGACCAGTGCCGCATCTCCACCACCCGGTCCAGGTTGACCAGATGGGACCGGTGGATGCGGACGAACCGGTTCGGGTCCAGCCGCTCCTCGATGGCGGTCAGCGTCTGCCGGATCAGCCGTGTGTCGTCCCCGACGTGCAGCCGCACGTAATTGCCGGCCGCCTCCACCCAGTCGATGTCCTCCACCCGCACGAAGCTGATCCGACCGCGCGACTTGACCGCGATGCGGTCGGGGCGGTCGGCCGGCGTTCCGCCGGCTGCGCGCTCCTCCAGGTCGCGGAGCAGGGCGGAGACGCGTCGGCCCCGCTCGGCATCGTTCTCCTCCGACAGCCGGGAGCGGGCGCGTCCCAGCGCGGCGCGCAGCCTATTCGGGTCGAAGGGCTTCAGGACGTAATCGACCGCGTTCACCTCGAAGGCGTCCACGGCGTGATCGTCGTACGCGGTGATGAAGACGACGAGCGGCATGCGTCCCGGACCGATCCGCTCGATGACCTCGAAGCCGTTCATCCGCGGCATCCGGATGTCCAGGAAGACCACATCCGGATCGTGCTGCCGGATGAGCTGGACCGCCTCGCTGCCGTCGGACGCTTCGCCCACGATCACCGTCTCCGTCTCAGCCTCGAGGATCCGGCGCACCCGCTGCCGCGCCATTGGCTCGTCGTCGGCCACCAGGAGGCGCAGGGCCATCAGCCGCTCCGCGCGTCCGCGGTGCCGCCGGCCGGGAGCCGCAGCCGGGCCACCGTGCCGCCGCCCGGACGCGGCGACAGCTCCAGGGCCGCTTCGGAGCCGTAGAGCTTCTGGAGCCTGCGGCGCGTGTTTCCCAGGCCGACGCCCTCCTCGTCCGGCTCGAACGCGAGCCCCCGGCCATCGTCGCGCACCTCGACCAGCAGCCATCCATCCTCCCGGCGGGCGGCGATCTCGAGGGTGCCGGCTCGGCCGACCGGGGCGAGGCCGTGGCGTACTGCGTTCTCCACCAGCGGCTGGACGCACAGGGTCGGCACCCGCACCTCGAGCGCCTCGGGCGCCAGGTCCAGGCGCGTCGTGAGGCGGTCGCCGTAGCGCAGCCGCTCGATCTCCAGATACGCTCGGACCACCTCCAGCTCTTCGCGGAGCGGGATCTCATCCGTGCTCCCGATGTCCGTGAGCCGCCGGAGGAGGTCGCCGAGCCGGACGACCATCTGCTCGGCCACCGCCGGCCGGGTCGGGATGAGCTCCGCGACGGCGTTCAGGGTGTTGAACAGGAAGTGCGGCTGCAGCTGCGTGGTGAGGACGTGCAGCCGCGCCCTCGTGAGCCGCGTCTCCAGCCGCGACGCCTCCAGCTCCAACCGGGCCCGCTGGACCTCGCGCTCCCGGAACCGTCCCACGTAATACAGGGCGAAGTAGGCCCCGAGGATCGCCCAGAAGGCCATGAAGTCGAGGGCGAAGAAGGGGGGAAAGACGCGCCGGGCGTACGCCAGGTAGGCGACCGCCTGCTCGGGCGGATAGAAGATCGTGTACCGCAACGCCAGCCAGGTGACGGCGTGCACGGTGGTGAGGGCGAGACCGGCCGGCAGATGGACCAGGAACAGCGGCCGGGCCACGCGCGGATGCAGGGGGAAGCGGCGCGCGAGCCCGATCACGATCGGAGTGAGCAGGCCCCACAGGTACCAGCGCGGCAGGATTCGGAAGAACGTCTCCGGCCAGCTACCGGCCGCGGCCGCCTCCGGGCCGTGGTACGCCAGGTGGAGGGCCGTCTCGAACAGGCCGAGGGCGCTCCAGAGCAGGAAGCCGCCGACCCACCGGACGGCACGACGGCGCAGGATGGCGGCGAGCCCCGGGTTGGCGAGCCCCGGATCCGCGGTTCGCTCGGCGCTCATGCGGGCGAGAACGCGGGCGCCGCGTCCTCCCGGAGCGGCGTCGGGTCGATCGCCTGCCGCGCCATCCACCCCCGGAAGGCCGCGTCGGCCCGGGAGGCCAGCGCCTCCCGGCGCTCGCCCCGGCCCCGGATCCGCTCGGGGAGCGGGTCCACGCAGCCCCAGTTGCAGTTCATCGGCTGGAAGCGGGCGGGCTCCGCCTCGCGCAGGTACCGGTACAGCCCGCCCAGCATCGTGCTGGAGGGCGGAAGGGCCGGCTTCTCGCCCCGGACGATCCGGTCCAGGTTGATCCCGGCCAGGATCCCGCTCGCGGCGGATTCGACGTAGCCCTCCACCCCGGTCAGCTGACCGGCGAAGATCAGCTCCGGCCGGTCGGGCAGGCCGCCGTGCGGCGCCAGCCGCTGGGGGAAGTTCAGGTAGCTGTTCCGGTGGATGCCGCCCCAGCGGAGGAACTCGGCCCCCTCGAGCCCGGGGATGAGGCGGAACACGCGCTTCTGCTCGCCGTGGCGGAGCCGGGTCTGGAAGCCGACCAGGTTCCACATCTGCCCCGCGCGGTCCTCGCGCCGGAGCTGCACGACCGCCCAGGGCCGGCGCCCCGTCCGCGGGTCGGTCAGCCCGATCGGCTTCAGCGGGCCGAAGCGGAGCGTCTCCTCGCCCCGCCCGGCCATCACCTCGATCGGCAGGCACCCCTCGAAGTAGGGGATCTCCTCCCAATCGTGCCCCGGATAGACGTCCGCCTCCCGCAGGGCCCGCACGAAGCGGCGGTATTCCTCGCGCGACATCGGGCAGTTCAGGTAGTCGTCCGACTCCCCGTAGCGTCCCGCTCGGAACGCGACCGTCTCGTCCACCGACTCCAGGGAGACGATCGGCGCGATCGCGTCGAAGAAGGCGAGCCCCTCGTCCCCGAGCCGCGCCCGGATGGCCCGGGAGAGGGCGTCCGGGGTGAGCGGCCCGGTGGCGATCACCGCCGGACCCGCCGGGAGCTCGGTCACCTCCTCACGGACGACCTCGATGCGCGGGTGGCCGGCGATCGCCTCGGTCATCGCCCGCGCGAAGATCTCCCGGTCCACCGCCAGCGCGGAGCCAGCCGGGACGCCGGCGCGCTCGGCGCAGGCGAGGAAGAGGGAACCGAGCGCCCGCATCTCGCGCTTGAGCTGGCCGTGGGCGTTCGCCGGGTCCTCGCTCTTGAAGGAGTTGGAGCAGACGAGCTCGCCGAGCAGCGCCGTCTGGTGGGCGGGCGTCGTCGCGGCCGGGCGCATCTCGAACAGCGCCACCCGGTGGCCGCGCCGGGCCAGCGCCCAGGCGGCCTCCGGCCCGGCGAGGCCGCCGCCGACTACGGACATGCAGGTCCCGCCTTCGGCGCCCGCCGGAGCGGCCGGGCGGCTTCCGTGACGCGTCGAGCGGCCCGCTGCGCGGCCGGCCCGGCTCATCCCGCCGCGTCCCCGCCCGGGCCACCCTGCCGCCGCGCGGCCGCGGGCTCCGGCGCTTCGACCGGGGCCAGTCGCCCGAAGGCGTAGCGCCACCCGAACCGCAGCAGGAGCTCCTGGAGTCGCTGCACGGGCAGTCCCATCACGTTGAAGTAATCGCCGTCGATCCGTTCCACGATCGCGGCGCCCAGCGCCTGGATCCCGTACGCGCCGGCCTTGTCCATCGGCTCGCCCGTGTCCACGTACTCCTCGCGCTCCCGGGGATCCAGCGGGCGCATCCACACGCGCGTCGTCTCGACCGACCGCTCCACCCGCTCTGGGCTGGCCAGGGCGATCCCCGTGTGCACGCGGTGCGCGCGGCCGGCAAGGCGGCCGAGCATCGCCACCGCGTCGTCGCGGTCGGCGGGCTTCCCGAGCATGCCCGCCTCGTCGACCACGATGGTGTCGCAGCCGAGCGCGAGCGCCCCGGGCCGCGCCCGCGCCGCCGCCTTCTCCGCCGCCAGGCGCGCGGCCGCCGCCTCCGGGGACTCGCCCGCGCGGAACGTCTCCGCGACTTCCGGCGGGCTCACCTCGAAGGGCAGGCCGAGGCGCCGCAGGATCTCCGCGCGTCGCGGGGAGCTGGAGGCGAGCACGAGGTCCGGAGCCGCATCCGATCGTTCGTTTGGCATGGAACCGAAGATAACCCGGCGCGGGGCGCCGCGGTCCCGAGCGGGTCGGGCCGGCGCGTGGCGGGCGTCGCCCCGGCTCCCACCGACTGCCATCCGCGCACCCACGGAAGGCTTCCCGGATCCCGCCCGGCCTCCGGACGTAGGAGCTTCCGTGCGCTTCCAGGAGCTGGTCCGGACTTCGGAACAGGTGGCGGCTGCCCCCGGCCGGCGGGAGAAGGTCGGTCTGGTGGCCGGCTTCCTGTCGCGGGTGGAGAGCGCGGAGGCGCTTCCGGCCGTCGCCTGGCTCGCCGGCTCCCTGCGGCAGGGGCGGATCGGGGTGGGACCGGCGGCTCTCGGCGCCGTCTCCGACGTGCCGCCCGCGGCGGAGGCCTCCCTCACCGTGACCGAGGTTCACGCCGCCTTCTCGGAGATCGCGGCCGCGAGCGGCGCCGGTTCCGAAGCGGCCCGTCGGGATCGCCTCGGCCGGCTCCTCGGCCGGGCGACCGCGGAGGAGCAGCGCTTTCTTGCGCGGCTGCTCCTGGGCGAGCTGCGTCAGGGCGCCCAGGAGGCCATGGTCCTGGAGGGCCTGGCCCGCTCGGCGGGGATCTCCGCCGCCCGCGTCCGGCGCGCCGTGATGCTGGTCGGCGATCCGTGGGAGGTGGCCGAGGCGATCCTGCTCGACGGCCCGGACGGCCTCGGTCCCCTCTCCATCCGACTCTTCCGCCCCGTGAAGCCGATGCTCGCCCAGACGGCGGATGGCGTCGAGGAGGCGCTCGAGCGGCTGGGGCGGGCCGCGCTGAACTGGAAGCTGGACGGCGGACGCATCCAGGCCCACAAGCGCGGCGACGAGGTCCGCATCTACACGCGCCGGCTGAACGAGGCGACGGACGCGCTCCCCGAGGTCGTCGAGGCAGTGCGCGGGCTGGCGCCCCGCGAGCTGGTGCTCGATGGGGAGGCGATCGCGCTGGACGCGCAGGGCCGGCCGCGACCCTTCCAGGAGACGATGCGCCGGTTCGGCCGCGTGCGGGACGTGCGGGCCGCGCGCCGCGCGCTGCCGCTCTCCACCTGGTGGTTCGACTGCCTGCTCCTGGACGGCGAGCCGCTCATCGACCTGCCGGCGACCGACCGGGAAGCCGCCCTGCAGGCCGCCGTGCCCGACGGGAGCCGGGTTCCGCGCCGGGTCACCGATGCGCCCGCCGAGGCGGAGGCCTTCCTGCGGGCGGCCCTGTCGGCCGGTCACGAGGGACTGGTCGCCAAGGCGCTCGACGCGCCGTACACGGCCGGCCGGCGCGGCAGCGCCTGGCTGAAGGTGAAGCCGGTGCGCACGGCCGACCTCGTGGTGCTGGCGGCCGAGTGGGGGCACGGCCGCCGACGCGGGCGGCTGAGCAACCTGCACCTGGGCGCGCGCGACCCGGAGGGCGGCTTCGCGATGGTGGGGAAGACCTTCAAGGGGCTCACGGACGAGATGCTCGAATGGCAGACGGAGCGGCTCCTGGCGCTCGAGCGGGCGCGCGAGGGCCACGTGGTGCGCGTGAGGCCGGAGCTGGTCGTGGAGGTGGCGTTCGACGGCGTGCAGCGGAGTCCGCGCTACGCGAGCGGGCTGGCGCTGCGCTTCGCCCGCGTCCGAGGCTACCGGGAGGACAAGGCGCCCACCGAGGCCGACACGCTCTCCACCCTCCGGAAGATCCGGGACGGTTCGGCATGACCGCCCGCCCCGCGGCCCATGCGCCCCACGGAAGCCTCCCGCCGGCCGTTGGCGGTGCGGATCCGGAGGCCGCCCGGGCCGCCGTCCTCCTCGTCCACGGCCGGGGCGGCTCGGCCGAGGGGATGCTCGAGCTGGCGGCGACGCTCGAGCGGGAGGACGTGGCATGGATCGCGCCACGGGCGGCGGGCGGAAGCTGGTACCCGCGCTCCTTCCTGGCGCCGGTCGAGCAAAACGAGCCCGGCCTCTCCTCGGGGCTCGCCGTGCTGCGGGAACGTCTCGCGGAGCTGGACCGCCTGGGCCTGCCCCCGGAGCGGGTCCTCCTCCTCGGCTTCTCGCAGGGGGGTTGTCTCGCCCTGGAGTTCTCGGCCCGGCATCCCCGCCGCTACGGGGCCGTCATCGGGCTGAGCGCCGGCCTGATCGGGCCGCCCGGCACGACCTGGCCCGCGGCCGACGAACGCTCTCTCGCGGGCACTCCGGCCTTTCTCGGGTGCAGCGACGCGGATCCCCACATTCCGCTCCAGCGGGTGGAGGAGACGGCGGAGGCGCTGGAGGCACTGGGCGCCCGGGTGGACATCCGGATCTATCCGAGGATGGGCCACACGGTGAACCGGGACGAGCTGCGGGCGGTCGAGGCCCTGCTCGACGGGGTGCGGGACGCGTCGGCCTGAGCGCACCCGGTCGCTCGGCCGCTCCTCAGCCCAGGGCCACGTCCAGCACCATCATGACCACGAAGCCGACCAGCGTGCTCGCGGTGGCCAGGTCCGCGCGGCCCCGCTGCTGCGACTCCGGGATCAGCTCCTCGACGACCACGTAGATCATCGCGCCGGCCGCGAAGGCGAGCGCGTACGGCAGGAGGGCGCCGACCAGCAGCACGGCCGCCGCCCCGAGGACCGCGGCCACCGGCTCCACGGCGGCCGACAGCTGCCCGTACCAGAACGACTTGGGCGCCGACACACCGTCCCGGCGCAGCGGCAGCGCGACCGCGACGCCCTCCGGCACGTTCTGGATCGCGATCCCGATCGCCAGCGCGACCGCCCCCGCCAGGGTGGCGCCGCCGGCCATCGGCACGTCGGCCGCGGCGGCCGCGAAGGCCACCCCCACGGCCAGCCCCTCCGGGATGTTGTGCAGCGTGATGGCGAGCACCAGGAGGGTCGCCCGCCGCCAGGTGGTCTCCACCCCCTCCGCCTGCCCCCGCGGGAGGCCAAGATGGAGGTGCGGCAGGAACTGGTCGGCGAGCCGGATCGCCGCCCCGCCCAGCAGGAATCCGACCGCGGCGGGCAGCCAGCCGGGCAGCCCGCCGAGCTCGGCCATCTCGATGGAGGGGACGAGCAGGGACCAGAAGCTGGCGGCGATCATCACGCCCGCCGCGAAGCCGAGCATCGCATCCAGGAGCGCCTGGGGGATGCGGCGGGTGACGAAGACGAGCGCGGCCCCGAGGGCGGTCAGGAGCCAGGTGAAGCCGCCGGCCACCAGCGCCTGCGCCATGGGGCCCAGCTCGACGAACCAGTCGGTCACTCCCGTCACCCCTTCGTTCCGCGGTTTCCGGCCCTCCCGGCGCGCCGGGACGCGAATGTACGAGGTGCACGCCCTCGTCGCCCGAACGGACCGGGGCTTGCAGGCATGAGCGCAAGAGAGACGTCCGGCCCGAGGGCGGCCGAACGAGGCGGGAAGGACGCCGCGGTATTGGGATCGCGGCGTTCGTCGCGTATGATCCTGTCCCGCCGGTGCGGCCGCGCATCGGGCGCCGAGGTCGGCGCCACCGGGCGGCCGGCGACGTCCAGGGATGGAGATCAGCGTGCCCGACACCCAGACGGATCCGAAGGAGCGACTGAAGGAGCTGGACGACTCCGCCCTCGTCCTCCGCTACCTGGAGGGCGAGGAGCGGGCGTTCGACGAGCTGTCCGATCGCTATCAGGGCCGGCTCATCCACTTCGTGAACCGGACCATCGGCGACCGCGACCGGGCCGAGGACCTGGTCCAGGAGACCTTCGTCCGGGTGTTCCGCCATCTCCACCGCTTCGACCCGACCAAGAAGTTCTCGACCTGGATCTACACGATCGCGGGGAACCTGGCGAAGAACGAGCTTCGCAACCGCTCCCGGAGCCCCCTCATCCTCTTCCAGACGATCACCAAGCACCAGGAGGAGGACGACCGTCCGCTGGAGTGGGAGGACGTCTCCTTCCTCCCGGACCGCATGTACCAGCAACGCCGTCTCCGCGAGCAGGTCGAGGAGGCGGTCCGCCAGCTTCCCGAGCACCACCGGGAGGTGTTCGAGCTGCGCGAGATGGAGGGGAAGAGCTATGAAGAGATCGCCGAGCTGACCGGGATGAAGCTCGGCACCGTGAAGTCCCGCCTCAACCGCGCGCGCAACCAGTTCGCGCGGATCATCGGCTCCCAGCTGGAGTAGCTCCGTCCGGACCCCGCGAGGCGACCGCGGGTAGTGCCGACGTCGCCCCGAAGGCAGGAGTGAGATGGAGCTTCCCGGTCAACGAGAAATCGAGTCCACGCTGATCCGCGAGGTGCTCGGGTGGAAGGTGGCGGACTCGGCGCCGCGCACCGAGGAGTATCCGGTCGCCTGGTGGTCCCCGGCGGAGGACTGCTTCCACGTGGTGCGAGGTCCGGGAGAGTCCCCCTGCCGCTTCAGCCCCACCCGATGCTTGAACGATGCCCTCGAGGTGCACGAGGTGATGGAGGGCAACGGCTTCCGCGCCTCCTTCTCGCGTCCGTGCTTCGAGGGGGCGGTGCGGTTGGTCGGCGATTGCGGAAGCCGCGAGCTGGTCGCCGAGGGCCGCTGCCTGCCGTGGGCCCTCTCCGCGATCCTGTACCGGGCGCTGGACGAGGGGCTGCTGAGGCCGCCCGGCGCCTGACGCCGCCGTAGGGCCACCGAGATCCCGCCGATCTTCGCCCGGTCGTCGGGCCCTCCGGATCGTCCCGGTCCCGGCCGACCCCTAGCCGCCGCCGGGCACCTCTCGCTCCAGCCGCTCGCTCGCCGTCCGGGCCTCCGCCGGCCCGAGGCCGCTCAGTTCCTGGCTCCGCTGCACCCACCGCGTGATGTCCGTGGAGGAGATGATCCCCTCCAGCGCGCCGTCGCGGACGACCAGGACGCGGCGCAGCCCCGAATCGGACATGCGGCGGAGCACCTCGGTCATCGGCTCGTCCGGCCGCACGAGGAGATCGTGGTCGGCGGCCTTCATCACCTCCCGCGCCCGCCGCGTCTCCCACGCCTCGCGGGGCAGCTCCTTCACCTGCTGGAGGGTGACCAGTCCGACGGGACGGCCGTTCTCCATCACCGGGAAGGACTGGTAGCGCCGCCGCATGAAGTAGCGATCGACGAGCTCCTGGACGGTGAGGTCCGCGTCCACCGTCTCCGGGTCCTCGGACATCACCTCCCGGGCCTGGACCCCCTCGAGGATCACCTGGAGGATGTGCTGCCGGTACGACATCACGGCGGCGTTGCGGAGGAACCATCCGATGAAGATCAGCCACAGCCCCCCGATCACCCCCCCGGCGAGCATCTGCAGCGCCCCGAGCGCGATCAGCGCGTAGCCCAGCCACTTCCCCCCGTTGGACGCCCAGCGGGTCGCCTTGGTGAGGTCGCCGGTGAACTTCCAGACGGCGGAGCGGAAGAGGCGCCCGCCGTCCAGGGGGAAGCCGGGGAGGAGGTTGAAGACGGCCAGAAGGACGTTCAGGTAGGCCAGGTACATGGCCACGCCCGTGACGGTCTCGGGCCAACCAGCCCGCGCGCCGAGCCACCAGGCCGCGCCAAAGAGCGCCGCGATCGTGAAGCTGGCCACGGGGCCCATGCCCGCGATCGCGAACTCGTCGTTCGGGTCCGCCGCCTCCAGGCTCGTCCGGGCCATGCCCCCGAAGATGAACAGGGTGATCCCCTCCACCGGGATCCCCTTCGCCCGGGCGACCACCGAATGCGAGAGCTCGTGCGCCAGGAGGGAGGCGAAGAAGAGGAGCGTGCCGATCCCCCCCATCAGGAAGTAGACGGCCGGCTCGTGCCCCGGAAACCGCGCCGGGAAGACGCCGGCGGAGAACGACCAGAGGATCAAGAAGAAGATGACGAACCAGGAGTAGTCGATCCGGATCTCGAATCCGAGGACCGACCCGAGTCGGAAGTCGCCCATGCGTGTCTCCTCTCCTTCGCGGGCGGGTGCCCGGGCGGTCAGCGCTCCAGCAGCTTCGCGAGCGCCTCCAGGAAGTCCGGAGCCTCTTCGGGGCCGTCGAGCGCGTAGTGGGCGGCGGTCTCCCGCCCGTCTTCCTCTCCGCGGACGAGGACGGCGATGCCGCGGGCGCCGAGCGCGCGGAACGCGTCCTCGTCCGTCAGGTCGTCCCCCAGGTAGAGGGGCACCGCGTCGGATCCATCGGCCTCCAGCACCTCCAGCAGCCAGAGCAGGGCCCGTCCCTTGTCCCACTCGAGGGCGGGCCGGAGCTCGAAGATCCGCTTGCCGCCGGTCACCCGGAGTCCCGGTTCCGCCGCCGCGGCCGCCGCTACCCGACGCTCGATCCGTTCCTCCTCCTCCTCGGGCGCGGCCCGCCAGTGGACGGCCAGGGCGAAGCGCTTCGGTTCCAGGCGGACGCCCCGGATCTCCTCCGTCAGGGAGCCCAGCCGCTCGCGGGCGCGGCCCAACGCCGGCAGGAACTCCTCCCCGCGCCGGTGGCGCTCCCCCCGGGGGCCGAGGATGTCGAAGCCGTGACTGCCGGCGTACCAGATGCCATCGACTCCGACCATCCGCCGCACATCGTCCAGGTCCCGGCCGCTCACCACGGCGATCGGGCAGCGCGCGCGCACCCGCTCGATCGCGCGCCGCGCCCGGTCGGGGAGTCGCGCCTCCTCCGGCCGCTCCACGATCGGCGTCAGCGTGCCGTCGTAGTCGAGGAAGAGGACCGGCCGCCGCCCGCGGAGGGCGCGCGCCAGCTCGTCGCGCCGGTCGAGGGCGTGCGGCAGCTCGGCGATCGCGCGCGACCCGCTCAACATGGCCCCTCCCGGAACGGCCGGGCCTGGAGCGGGCCGTCCCCGGTTGCTACCCTGAGGGCATGTTCGAGCGCATCCTGATCCCGGTGGACCTCACGCGGAAGAACGAGCGGGCGGTGGAGGTCGCGGGAGGCTTGGCTCGTGCCGGACGGGCGGCGATCACCCTGCTCCACGTCATAGAGCCGCTCGACCTGCCGTTCGAGGAGCTGAGGGACTTCTACGGGGAGCTCGAGGGGCGGGCCGCGTCGACGATGGAACGTCTCTCCGAGCCGCTGCGGGAGGCGGGGCTGCAGCCGGAAGCGCGCGTGGTCTACGGCGATCGGGCGCGGGAGATCGTCGAGTACGCGAGCGAGGGCGCGTTCGACCTCATCATCCTGAGCTCCCACAGGTCCGATCTCGAGAACCCGGTGCCCGACCTCGCGACCATCAGTCACAAGGTGGCGATCCTGGCGCAGACCCCCGTCCTCCTGGTCAAGTGAGCCCTCCCGGTCCGCGAACCCCCCGCCGATGCAGGAGGTGCCGCGTCCGGGCCGTCCGGCGCCGCGGGGCCGGACGGTTCCCGCATCAGCCGGCGAGGCCGTGCTGGGCGACGGCCTTCAGCATGTCGGTCGTCGTGGCCACCCCCACCAGGCGCCCGTCCTCCATGACGAGAACGCGCCGCACGCCGGTCCGGAGCATGTAGCGCGCGGCCTCCTGCGCCTCGGTGGCCGGGGGCAGGCTGACGACCGAGCGCGTCATGATCTCGCCCGCCGTGTGCTCCTCGAGCACGTCCCACTCCGGGCTGCCGGTGGATTCGAAGCGCTCCCGGACGTCGGCGCCCGCGTTCTCCCATAGATCCACGAAGTAGGCGGGCAGCGGCGCCTCGCCCTCCCGCCACTCGTCAGGCTCGGCCGCCCCTCGCTCCACGCCGCGCTCCGGCCGTAGCCCCGGCACTCCCCGCGACTCGGCATCGAAGGAGAGAAGGTCGGTGGCGGAGACCACCCCCACCACCTCGTCACCCGCCACCACGGGAAGCCCCGTGATGTGCTCGTCGGAGAGCAGCTCGGCGACTTCGCGGAGGGTGGTCTCGGGCGAGATCGTGATGACGTCGACCGACATGATGTCGTGCAGCGTGACCATGTGCTGAACTCCTTCCGTGCGAGGGGCCGGTCCGCCGATCCCGCTTCCATCGCGTTCAAGAACGGAGCCGCGACTCGCCAGGCGGCCGTGGGCCGCCCGAGAGCCCGCCCGAACGCCGCCCCCGGGGAGATCAGGACGGCAGGAGTCGCTTGCCGAAGGCCTTCACGGTGAGGACCGGCGCCGGCGAGCGACGGACGACCCCCTCGGCGACGCTGCCCAGGAGCATGCGGTCGAGGCCCGTCCGGCCGTGGCTGGACAGCACGACCAGGTCCGAGTCCCGGTCGTCCACGGCCCGGGCGATCTCGGGGGCCGCCCGTCCCGCTCCGACGTGCAGCGCGACCTCCACGTCGGAGGGGGTCCCACCGCTCTCCTCGAGCCACTCGGAGAGCGCCTCCTGCAAGCTCTCCCCCGTCTCCCCCGACACGGCTTCCGGGGTGGCCAGGATCGGATAGTAGAAGTCCGGATACAGCGCCTCCTCCACCACGTGCAGGACCTGGAGGCCCGCCCCGAAGGTCCGCGCCAGCTCCACCGCGTAGTCGAAGCCCACGCGCGAATGGTCGGAGAAGTCGACCGGCACGAGGATCCGGCGAATACGCTCCGGAAGCTCCGCATCCTCCTCGTGCCGGACGGTGAGCACGGAACGGCCGGCCTGCCGGACGACCTCCCGGGCGACGCTGCCGAGCAGCATGCGCCCGAGCGGCCGACGGCCGTGCGTGCCCATGACGATCAGGTCCATGACGGCCTCCTCGGCGTAGTCGAGGATCGCGGACACCGGCGAGATGGCGCGCCGCTGGACCCGCTCGACCCGGACCCTCCCGGTGCCGTGCCGCTCGGCGCTCGCCTCCATCCGGGCGGCCGCGATCTCCTCGAGCTCCCCCAGGATGCGCGCCTCGTCGGGGAAACGCCGCGCCGGATCGGCCGGGTCCGCCGCGTGGAGGACCAGTGCGTGCAGCATGTGGAGCTCGGCCCCGTGCGCCTCCGCCATCATCAGGGCCTGCCGGAGCGCGTGGTCGGCGCACTCCGAGAAGTCGGTCGGAAACAGAATCCGCTCGATGTTCAACACGGTGGGCTCCTTTTCTGGCTCGCATGCACGGCTCGCCGCTCCTGAGGAGCGGCGCGGCGGGTCGGCCGTCTGACGAACGCGGACCGGCCATGGGGCGGAATGTCGCCTTCCGCCGGGCCGCCGCAAGGCGAACCCGTGAAAGACGCGCGCCAGCTCCGCCCGGCGGTCATTGGGCCCCGAACGGCGGCCGGCCCCCGGCGCCGTTCGGTGGGCGGCCCCCGGCGCCGTTCGGGAGCGGCAGCCGGATCGGGGCGTGGGTGCCCGCCCCCGGGGGTGCGCGCCTGGTTTCCACGCCTGCCGTCTCGTACACTTCTGGCGACCG
>CAZTGV010000008.1:0-1943 GCA_964613475.1 uncultured Gemmatimonadota bacterium | reverse complement strand
CCGGGGGTGCGCGCCTGGTTTCCACGCCTGCCGTCTCGTACACTTCTGGCGACCGACGACGGCCGAGCGGACCCTCCGCTCCCGCACGATCTTCCGAGTGTCGCGCCGCGCCCCACAAGCATCGGGTCCATGAACGATTTCGACACGACGCGCTCGCTCGAGACCCCCGCCGGCCCGGTCCGGATCCACGACCTCCGAGGGATCGAGCGGCACGGTTTCCGGCCGATCGAGGAGCTTCCCTATTCGATCCGCATCCTCCTCGAGAATCTTCTCCGCCACCGGGACGGGCGCGTGGTCACCGACCAGGACGTGGCCGCTCTGGCGAGCTGGGACCCCGAGACCACGCCGGGCCGCGAGGTTGCCTTCCACCCGGCCAGGGTGTTGCTGCAAGACTTCACGGGCGTCCCGGCGGTCGTGGACCTGGCGGCCATGCGGGACGCGATGGCCGAGCTGGGCGGCGACCCGGCCCGCATCAACCCGCTCCTTCCCTCCGAGCTGGTCATCGACCATTCGGTCCAGGTCGATTCCTTCGGGAGCCGCCGCTCCTTCGTGATCAACGCGGAGCGGGAGTTCGAGCGGAACCGGGAGCGCTACGCGTTCCTGCGCTGGGGCCAGCGGGCGTTCGACGACTTCCGGGTGGTCCCGCCCGACACGGGCATCGTGCACCAGGTGAACCTGGAGTACCTGGCCCGGGTCGTCTTCGGCCCCGAGGATGAGGTGGAGACGGCCTTCCCGGACACCCTGGTCGGCACCGACAGCCACACCACGATGATCAACGGGCTCGGCGTGCTCGGTTGGGGCGTGGGCGGGATCGAGGCGGAGGCGGCGATGCTCGGTCAGCCGCTGAGCCTCCTCGTGCCCCGGGTCGTCGGCTTCCGGCTGCACGGCGCCCTGCCGGAAGGCGCCACGGCGACGGACCTGGTGCTGCGGGTGACCGAGATGCTCCGCGCCCACGGCGTGGTGGGGAAGTTCGTGGAGTTCCACGGCCCGGGCGTCGCCAGCCTCTCCCTGGCCGACCGCGCGACCCTCGGGAACATGTCCCCCGAGTACGGCGCGACCTGCGCGATCTTCCCGATCGACGCGGAGACGCTGGAGTACCTGCGCTTCACCGGCCGCTCCGAGACGCGGGTGGGACTCGTGGAGGCCTACGCCCGCGCCCAGGGGCTCTTCCACACCGCCGACAGCCCCTCGCCCGCGTACAGCGAGGCGCTGGCGCTGGACCTCGGCACCGTGGAGCCCAGCCTCGCGGGGCCGAAGCTGCCCCAGCAGCGGATCCCGCTGTTCCGCGCCAGCGAGGCGTTCGAGGAGACGCTGGAGTCGCTGCGCCGCCCCGCCACCTCCCAGCCCGATGTGCCGGCGAACGCCCTCGGGCGCTGGGAGTCCGAAGGAGGGGACGGAGCCGGCGGCGGGGTCGCCGCGCCCGCGCCGCCCAGGGTGGCGGTCCGGCTGGAGGCGGACGAGGACCGTCCCGGCGCGGAGTTCGAGCTGGGCCACGGCGCCGTGGTGATCGCCGCGATCACGAGCTGCACGAACACCTCCAATCCCGCGGTCATGGTCGCCGCCGGACTGCTGGCGCGGAAGGCCGCCGAGCGCGGCCTCGCCCGGAAGCCGTGGGTGAAGACAAGCCTGGCCCCGGGCTCCATGGTGGTGACCGAGTACCTACGAAAGGCCGGCCTGATGGAGCCGCTGGAGGCGCTGGGCTTCCACCTGGTGGGCTACGGGTGCACGACCTGCATCGGGAACAGCGGCCCGTTGCCCGAGCCGATCTCCGGCGCCATTCGGGAGCACGGGCTGGTCGCCTGCTCCGTGCTCTCGGGGAACCGGAACTTCGAGGGGCGGATCAACCCCGACACACGGGCCAACTATCTCGCCTCGCCCCCGTTGGTGGTGGCCTACGCGCTGGCCGGCCGGATGGACATCGACTGGCGCGAGGAGCCGATCGG
>CAZTGV010000007.1:4196-49141 GCA_964613475.1 uncultured Gemmatimonadota bacterium | reverse complement strand
GCAAATAGCCCGCGCCGGGCGGTCCGGCCCGCTCCGTCTCGCCCTCCTCCTGGGGCTCCTGGCGGCCGGATGCGGGGGGGAGGAGCCGGAGCCTCCCACGCCCGAGGAGGACGCGGCCGCCCGCGCGCGGCTCATCGGCTCGGAGTGGCGGGTCGCGGCCGTGGAGCCGCTCGAGGAGGAGGCGCTGGAGCCTCCCGAGGGATCGGCCGAGCCGCCGCGCCTCGCGTTCGGCGCGGAGCCGGTGGAGGGCTTCGAGGAGCGCCCGGCGGACGAGCCGCACGGCGCGGAGCCGGGCGACAGCGCCGGCCCGCTCCGCCCGCTCGAAGGTCACGGCGGGTGCAACGCCTTCCGCGGCGCCTACCGGGTGCACGCGGGGGGCGGGCTGTCCGTCTCGGACCTCTCCGGCGGGGGCGCGACCTGCCTGTCCGCGGAAGCGATGGAGCTGGAGAGCGCCTTCCTCGGCGTCCTCGCCGAGACCACCGGCTTCCGCTTCGACGGCCGCGCCCTGCTGCTCGATTCCCCGATCGGTCGCGCGCGCCTGCTGCCCGCCGGCGGCTAGTGAACGAGGTGCGTCCGGTCGGGGGCGCGGCGGGCTCGGACATTGCGGCCCGATCCGGGGTATTGGATCATTCCAGCGTCCCCTGAATCATTCCAGCGCCCGCCGAGCGCCCGCGCGAGCCCGCGACCTCGGCGGTCGTGGCGTGACGCGTGTGCCAAACGACAGCGAGATAGCGAAGATGGCCCGGAGGAGACCGCCGATGGCCCGATTCACCGACGACGAGCTAAAGCGCAAGGTCCAGGGCGGCTTCATCGTCGAGTCGGAAGCCGACATGACCGAGGGCTACAAGAAGGCGCTGATCACCCAGCTCACGGTCCAGGGGGACACGGAGCTGATCAGCGCCCCGGCCTACTTCATGGCCGCGCGGGACGCCCCGTCCACCAACACCATGGTGTCCGCCACGGCCATCATCCAGGACGAGCTCGGCCACGCGAACATCGCCTATCGGCTGCTCGAGGACCTGGGGATCGACCGGCACTGGCTCCTCTACGAGCGGCCGCCGCACAAGTTCAAGCACCCCTACGGTTTCGACCAGCCCTTGGAGAACTGGGCGGAGCTGGTGACGGCGAACGCGCTCTACGACCGGGCGGGGATCACGCTCCTCGGGGACGTCTACCGGAACACCAGCTACGGGCCGCTCAAGCGCGCCCTGGTGAAGGTGGACATGGAGGAGAACTTCCACCTGCGGCACGGCGAGGTATGGATCCGGCGCTTCGCGGATTCCGGGGGCGAAGCGAAGGAGGCCGTGCAGCGCGCGCTGGACTGGATGTTCCCGATGGGGGTGGAGTGGTTCGGCATGCCGGACTCGATGAAGCGGCACAACGACCAGCTCGAGTTCAAGCTCAAGGGGATGACGAACGACCAGCTCCGTCAGACGTGGCTGAAGGCGGTGGTCCCGCTGTGCGACGAGCTGGGCTACGACCTCCCGGCCCACGTGAATCCGGACACCGACGAGGTGGAGCTCGAGTACGAGCTGCCCTGCCAGTACGATCCGGACGAGAAGCGCTGGCTGTTCGACGAGACGATCACCTGGGACGAGGTGTTCGAGCGCTGGAAGGGCCGCGGGCCGATGAACGAGGCGTACGTGGAGTCGGTGCGGAAGAGCCGCTTCCAGGTGGAAGGGCTGCTCGCCGCGTGAGGGAGACCGGGGCGCTTCCGGTCCTCGAGACCCGCCGGGAGCCCGGCGGGGAGGTCGACCGGGCGGGAGGCGCAGAGGGCCACCGGGCGGCCGTCGGAGAGGCCGACCGCGCGGCCCGCCGTCCGCGCTACGAGCAGGGGATGAACTTCGGCGCCGTCCTCCGGGCCACCCAGGGCCATCGCGACGACCTGCCGCCGCCCCCCGCCTTCGACGTCCCGGCCGCCGACCTGGCGGAGCGCTGCTTCCGCGCCCTCTACGAGGTGGCCGACCCCGAGTTTCCGATCTCGCTCGTGGACCTCGGCCTCGTCTACGGGGTCGAGGCGGACCAGGCGACCGGTCGCGTGCAGGTCACCCTGTCGTTCACCGCCACCGCCTGCCCCTGCATGGACTTCATCCGCTGGGACGTGCGAGAGCGGTTGCTGCGGGAGCCGGACGTCCAGGCGGTCGAGATCAGGGTCACCTGGGACCCGCCCTGGACGACCGCCCGGATCAGCGAGCGCGGCCGGCGGATCCTGAAGCGGGCGGGCGTCTCGGTCTGACGGCGGTCCGCGATTCCTAATCCTCGGGCCGCGGCCCAACCTCATCCGCCTCCGCCCGACCGCCCGTCGTCAGGAGCCATCCGACGGCCGAGAACAGGTCGCGCCGCTCGGCCGTGGGGGAAGGCGGCCCCGGCAGGCGCTCGCCCAGGCGGTTGACCCAGACGGTCGGGATGCCGAGCGGCACGGCCGGGGCCACGTCGTGATAGTGGCTCTGGGCCATGTGGACGATCCGCCCGGGATCGCCTCCCACTCGCTCCAGCGCGGCCTGGAAGTGGGCGGGGGCGGGCTTGTAGCTTTGGACCCGCTCGGCGGTGATCCGCAGGTCGATCGGGACGCCGAGCCGCCGCACGCTGCCCTCCAGGAGGTCGTCGTCCACGTTGGAGAGGATGCCGAGCCGATAGCCGCGGGCGCGGAGGCCGATGAGCGCCGGGGCGACGTCGGGGAAGGGCTCCCAGTCGGCGAGGCTCTCCGGCAGGAAGCGGCCGCCGTCGATCGGAGCGGACCAGCCGAAGCGCTCGATCAGCCGCTCCGCCGTCCGCGCCAGCACCTCGCGGTACGGGCGCCACGGCCCGGACTCCACCTCGGCCTCCGTCTCCACGTACGCGGCGAAGAACGTCTCCTCGTCCGTCCCGGCGGCGGCCGGGATCCGGTCTCGGAAGGCGCGCAGGATCCCCGCGCGCCAGTCGATCAGCGTGCCGTAACAATCGAAGGTGACCAGCTCGACGGCCATGAGGGCTCCTGGCGGTCGGGGCGGCGCGAGCCCATTGGCGCCCTGGGCATCCGGGTCGGCGCCCCGAGCGTCCGGGCCGACGCGGATTCCGGGCCCGCGCGTCACCGAGCCCGCACGCGGCTGCCGAGGCGCGCTGGCCGCGGCGGCGCTCGCGCCTGCAATATGGAGCGCATGGCGTCCACCACCAGCCTCGCGCGTCCATGAGGGTCTTCGTGGCCGGCGCCACCGGCGTGCTCGGCCGGCGGCTCGTCCGGCGACTGGCCGAGCGCGGCCACCGGGTGGTAGGCCTGGCGCGGGACGAGGAGGGCGCCGAGGCGGTCGGCCAGGCCGGCGGGGAGCCGTGGCGCGGCGACATCCTGGACGCGGACTCCCTCCGCCGGGGGGCGGCGGGCGCGGAGGCCGTCGTGCACGCGGCCACCGCCATCCCGCTCACCCCCCGCCCGCGCCCGGAGGACTTCGAGGCGAACGACCGCATCCGGCGCGAGGGCACCCGGAACCTCGTGCGCGCCGCCGTGGCCGGGGGCGCCTACCACTACGTCCAGCAGAGCGTCGCCTGGCTGGCGGCCCCGGACGACGGCGCGCCGTTCGACGAGTCCGCTCCGCCGAACCCCGATCGGGGGACCGTCTCCGCCCTGGATGGCGAGCGGGCGGCGCGGGAAGCCGGCGCCCGCCACGGTCTCTCGGTCGCCGTGCTCCGCTGCGGCTGGTTCTACGCGGCCGACGCCGGGCACACGCGCATGATGGGCCGGGAGCTCGCGCGGCGGCGGTTTCCGGTGATCGGCCGTGGGGACGCGGTCTGGCGGATGCTCCATGTCGACGACGGGGCGGCGGCGTTCGCGGCCGCGGCCACGCTCCCCAAGGAGGGGGTGTGGCACGTGGTGGACGACGAGGCGGTCGAGGCGCGGGACTTCCTACGCGCCTTCGCCGAGCGGCTCGGGGCGCCGCCGCCCCGACGGATACCGCGCTGGCTGGCCCGCCTGCTGGCCGGCGGCTACGCGGTGGACCTGCTGACCCGGTCCGTCCGCACCGGCAACGACCGCTTCCGCGGCGCCTTCGACTGGGCGCCGGAGTACCCGAGCTACCGCGAGGGGCTGGACCGGGTCGTCGCCGTCTGGCGCGAAGAGGGTCTGCCGCCGGCGCGGAGCGCGCCTCCCGATGGGGGGTAGCTCCTCGTGCCGGCGCCCGTGAACCGATCCGAGCCACCGGGGAACCCATGAGAGATGACAGCCCGATCGAGGTCGACGACCGGATCTTCGAGGTGTTCGCCCGCAAGGACCGGGCGGACCGCTTCCAGCATGTCGGGACGGTCCAGGCGCCGGGGCCCGAGCTGGCGCGGGTCTACGCCTGGCAGACGTACGACGAGCAGAAGTGGTTCGAGATGGCGGTCGCGCCGCGCGACGCGTTCGTGTCGGTGAACCGTGAGGAGGCGCCGTTCACCCTCGGCGGCCCGCCGCCGGTCGGGGAGGGCTCGACCGCCGATTTCGATGAGCCGTCCGGGTACGGTGCCCCCGCCCGGGGCTGACGACGACCCGCCGGACGGCGAGCGCCGCCGGGCCGCCGACGCCCCGCTCCACAGCGAGGCGCTCCCGGACTCGGCTCCCTGCCCGTTCTGCGGCGGCGAGGACACGGAGCAGTTCGCCTCCTTCGGATCCGCCGTTTCCACCAGCCAGTACTACTGCCGCGCCTGCCGCTCGGTCTTCGAGTACATGAAGTGGCGGGAGGGCTGACGGGGTCGGGGGTGACTCGCCCACGGGCCGCGGCGTATCTTCTACCCTGCTGCCGATCCACGCATCCTTCCAACTGGAGGCAGACATGCACGCGCTTCTCCGCCGCGCGGGCGCCGCTGTGGCCCGATCCGACCGGCTCCCGCTGGTCCTTCTCTCCGCCGCCCTGCTCGTGCAGGCGTGTGCGCAGGCGGACGCGAGCCCGGACTATCAGGTGTGGGCGGCCGACCAGAACGGAAACGTCCTGTACGTGCTGGACGCCGAGGGTGAGGTCGTCTCGACCCTGGACGCCGCCGCGCTCGGCGGCGCCGACAGGCCGCACATGCTGTGGGCGGTGCCGGGCGACCCGTACGTCTACAGCACGAACACGGTCTCCAACTCGGTCACCGTCGTCGGCCGGGAGGACGGCTCGGTCGAGGCGGTCGTCCAGGACATCGGCAAGGCGCCGCACGCCGCTCAGCCGAACCCGGCCCGGCCCGACCGCATCTACGCGTTCAACATCGCGCCGCAGGCGACGGGCGAGGACGGGAGCCCCGACCGGGGCGAGACGATCGCCGAGATCGTACGGACCGACGGTTCCGAGGGGCCGAGCTGGGAGATCGCCCGCTACCTGGACCTGAAGGCGGAGCCGGCGCTCGCCGACAGCGCGCGCTTCCCGAGCCACCGGCCCGTGTGCGGCGGGTTCTCGCAGGATGGCCGGCACATGCTCGTCACGTTGTTCGACGGCGGCCTCGCCTCCGTGGACCTGGAGGCGTGGGAAGTGGCGGACGCCTGGGGGAACGACCAGATCGGGCGGCACGGCTGCGGCTTCGCCGCCTCGGGAGACGGCGCCGAGCTCTACGTCACCGCCGGGGACATGGAGCACTCCTGGCTGTACGTCTTCGACGTCTCCGGCGCCTCGCCCGAGCTGGTCGCCACGCACGACCTCTCGGCCATGGCGCAGGACGCACACGGCGTCGCGGTGGACCGCGCCCGCGACGAGCTGTGGGTCGTCCACCGGGTGAGCGACAACGCCACGGTCCACCCGCTGGCGACGATCCGCGGCGCCGACCACGCGTGGGAAGTGGTGGGCGGCCTCGGGAAGGCGCCGGACCTGATCGCCTTCTCGCCGGATGGAAGCCGGGGCTACGTGACCCTGCGCGGGCCGAACCCCGCGCCCACCATTCCCCACGCCACCGTGGGCGAGACCCCGGGGGTGACGATCGTGGACGTGCCGGCGCGGCAGGTGGTGCGAACCGTGCCGCTGGGCGATCCCGAGCAGGGGGACTTCCACGGCATCTTCATCCCGCAGGCCGACGACTAGGTCGGAGGGGCCGAGGGCGCGCGACGGGCGGCCCTCGGCGCTCTCCGTCGTTGGAGGCTTGGCCGCGCCCTGATATCTTCTCGGCCGTTCCGGTCGCCGTAGCCTTCGCGGCGGCCGGACCGCGCGTTCGACACGGTGACGAGGAGCCGAGAGGATGAGCGAGGCCGACCGCCCGCCCTTCAAGTCCGCGGAGGACGTCCCGGAGGACGTGCGCGCCCACTTGGGGGACCTGCTGCTCGTCCTGGCGGACAACAAGCGGCTGCTCGGCATGCGCTACGCCGACTGGATCCTCGGCGCACCGGCGCTGGAGGCGGGGATCTCCTGCTCGGCCATGGCGCAGGACGAGTGGGGTCACGGCCGGATCCTGTACGCGATGCTGCGGGATTTCGACGGCGATCCCGACGCGCTCGAGCACGAGCGCGAGGCGGCCGAATACCGCAACTGCGAGCTCCTGGATCGCCCGGTCGACGAGTGGGCCGACCTGCTCGCCCTGAACCTGCTGCTGGACGGCGCCCTCTCGGTCCAGTTCGAGGCGATGCGCGAGAGCCGCTTCGAGCCGATCCTCTACAAGGTGTCGAAGCTGCTGGACGAGGAGCGCTTCCACTTCGAGCACGGCCGTGGCTGGACGCAGCGGCTGGCCGGGACGAAGAAGGGCCGGGCCGCGCTGGAGGCGGCGTTCACGCCCGCGTTCGAGGCGTGCCTCCGCTGGTTCGGTCCCCCCGAAGACCCGGGCGGCACCGCCCTCGCCGCTGCCGGCGTCACCGCGGCCGATCCGGACGGCCTGCGCGCGCGCTGGCTGGCGCGGCTCGGCCCGGTGCTGGAGGCGGCGGGGCTGTCGCTCGCGGAGCGGACCGGGGGAGACGGCTGGCGGCCTTCCGTCACGCCGACGTGGGAGGGGTGGCGCCCCGAGGCGCGGCGCGCCGAGGAGGGCGGCCCGGACGAGGACACGCTGGCCCGCGTGCGCGGGGACCGCAACCGGGCCCTGCTGCTGGACTGACGCCGATCAGAGCCGGCCCGCGCCGCGGCCGCCGCCCGGAAGGCCCCGCCGCGCGAGGCG
Source organism: uncultured Gemmatimonadota bacterium (assembly GCA_964613475.1). Lineage (GTDB taxonomy): Bacteria > Gemmatimonadota > Gemmatimonadetes > Palauibacterales > Palauibacteraceae > CAZTGV01. The sequence continues at coordinate 42,091 of CAZTGV010000007.1, read as the reverse complement.
CCGGTTTCGAGGTCACGAGCCGAAGGAGGAGCCGATGGCGGTCGTCAAGCGGGTCGGGCCGGCCTCGCTGGCCAAGATGCTGGGAGGCGTGTACGCGCTGATGGGATTCATCGGCGTGGCGTTCTTCCTCCCGTTCATGCTGCTGATCCCCCTCCTGGAGCCGGGCGCCTCGCAGGCCTGGCTCGGTCTGGGAGCCGGCCTGGTGATGCTCGTCGCCGCGCCGGTCGTCTACGGTATCGTCGGCCTGGTCGGCGGAGCGCTGGTGGCGGTCGTCTACAACTGGCTGGCGCGGCCGCTCGGCGGCATAGAGCTCCAGATCGAGTGAGCCGCGCCGCTCGGCGCGTCAACGGGCGACGCGCAGCTCTCCCGTCAGCAGGTCCTGCGGGCCGAAGCGCGCCGGTCCGATCCGGCCCGCTTCCACCCCGAAGCTTCCCTCCAGCCGATAGGCCACCGCGCCGCGGAGGACGGCGGAGCGGACCGCGCCCGCCAGATCGGGCACCTCCTGAAAGCCGATCGTGAGGTCGATCGGGATCACCGTGTCCTGCCCCGCCTCCAGGGGGAGCCCGAGCGGGAACGTGGCGCGAGGGCCGGGCTCCCCCTCCAGGTGGAGTCGTCCCTCGAGGTCCGAGAGGACGACCCCGAACGGGTTTCCGTTCGCGACCCGCGCCCAGAGCCGCACCGCGGCGGCCCCGGAGGGGTGGTCGGCGCCGGGCGCCAGCAGGCGCAGGGTGGCGGGGCGGTCGGCCTCCGAGAAGCGGAGCGGGCGGAGCTCGTGCAGGCCGAGGGTGGCGCAGCCGCCGACGATCAGGGCGGCGAGCCCGACGAGTGGCGTCGCTCGGTTCATGTCCATCCTCCCGAGGTGCGTGGAGCGCATCCCGCGCCCGGCGGCACGGGGCGGGAATGAATTCCTCGCTCGCCTCCGTTCCGTCAAGCCGATGCCCCCTGAGCGGCCGAACTGCGCGTCCTCCCCATCCGTACTGGGGCTTCGTCCGGGCGCGGCCACGGGATCTCCGAGCGCGCGATGCCTGGGGACCCGATCGCCGGCCCGCTATCTTTCGGCCATGCGCTGCGCGCGACACGAAAGCCGTCGCTCGTCCCGAAGCCGGTCCGGATGTCGCCCGAACGGCCGCCTCGCGCCCGCGTGGGCGCTCGCCCTCGCGGCGACGCCGCTGGCGGCGTGCGGCGACGCGGGCCCCGAGCGCGCTTCCGAGCCCGGCGGCTTCGAGCTGGGCGAGGTGGAGCTCGTGCTGCCCCGCGCCGGGATGCCGAACCTCCACGCCGCGGCGGACGGCCGCATCCTCCTCACCTGGCTGGAGGAGACGGCCCCCGAGCGCTGGGCGCTCCGCCTCGCCGAGCGGCGCGGTGGCGCCTGGGGCGAGCCGCGCACGGTGGCCGCGGACCGTGACTTCTTCGTGAACTGGGCCGACTTCCCGTCCGCGGTCGCGCTGGGGGAGGATGCGCCGCGGCAGGGGGCGTCGCGGCAGGACGCGCCGCGGCAGGGGGCGTCGCGGGAGGGCGCGCCGGCGGAAGACGCTCTGGCGGTCCACTGGCTGGAGAGGGTGGCGGACGCCCCGTACGCCTACCACGTGATGCTCTCCACCTCCGCCGATGGCGGCGAGCGCTGGAGCGAGCCGCTCGTCCCGCACCGGGACGCCAGCCCGACCGAGCACGGCTTCGTCTCGATGGCGCCTTGGCGGGAGGGCGCCGCCCTCGTGTGGCTGGACGGCCGCGCGATGGCGCCGGACGCGCACGGTGCGCTGTCGGAGACCGGGGCGCCCCACGGGGAGGCCGCGGGCGCGGGCGGGGCCGTCGGCGGTGATGGCGCGATGAGCCTCCGAGCCACCACTCTCGCTCCGGGCGGGGCGCTGGGCGCCGAGGCGCTGCTGGACGCCCGCACCTGCGAATGCTGCCAGACCGGCATGGCCCGCACCGCGGAGGGGCTCCTGGTCGCCTACCGGGACCGCAGCGCCGAGGAGGTGCGGGACATCGCGGTCGTGCGCTTCGACGGGGAGGCCTGGAGCGAGCCCCGGCGCGTCCACGAGGACGGGTGGGAGATTCCCGGCTGTCCGGTGAACGGGCCGCAGGTCTCGGCCGAGGCGGAGCGCGCGGTCGTCGCCTGGTTCACGGGCGCCGGCGGCGCGCCCCGGGCCCTCGCCGCCTTCTCCGAGGACGCGGGCGCGAGCTGGGGCGAGCCGGTGCGGGTGGACGATGGACGTCCGATCGGGCGGGTGGACGTCGCGCTGCTTCCGGACGGCTCCGCGGCCGTGGCATGGATCGAGGCGAGGGCGGACGGGGCCGCCCTCCTGCTGCGGCGGGTGACCGCGGCCGGAGGCGTCGGCCCCGCGGCGGTCGTGTCCGAGACGGCCGCCGAGCGCGCCTCCGGCTTTCCGCGCATGGCCCGCGCGGGCGACGGCCTCCTCCTCGCCTGGACCCTTCCGGAGGGGGAGGGCGAGGTGCGCGTCCGCGCGGCCTACCCGCGGGCCGGCCGCTAGCGCCGCCTCACGGGCAGGTCCACCGAAGTCCGACGCGTCTCCGCGGAAACGTCCCGGGCTGCCTCCGTCTCATCGGATCGCGCCGCCCGCTCTCGACGAGTTGACGTCTCCGCGGAAACGTCTCCGAGCGTGTCCGCTCAGAACCGGGAGGCGGCGATCTCCACGTCCGCATCCGCCCAGGCGGCGCGGAACCGCTCGCGCGCCGCCTGGGCCTCCTCGGCCTTCCCCTGCGCCTCGAGCGCGGCGGCCAGCCCGAACAGCGACCATCCGTTCTCGGGGAAGCGGAGCAGGTCCTGTCGGTAGGCGGCCTCCGCCTCCTCGGCCCGCCCGGCCTCGAGCAGCGCGCGGCCGAGCGAGTGCCGCACCGGGTAGAACCAGAGCGGCGGCTCCTCGTACTTCATCCCGTCCTCGATGTCGGCCGCGGCCCGGAAGTGCGCGGCCGCCCCGGCGGGATCGCCCGTTCGCAGGGCGATCTCCCCCTGCAGCGAGTGATCGGCGATCGAGAGCACCGCGCGGCTCGTCTCGGTCGCGTCCTCGCCCTGAGCCGCGACGAGCTCCTGGAGCGCGGCCAGCTCTTCCCGGGCCTCCTCGGCCCGACCGGTCGCCGCGAGCGCGGTGCCGCGCGCGTAGCGGGCCATGGCGGTCGCGGTGGCCAGCTCATCGGAGGGCATCGGCTCGGCGAGCACGTCCTCCCAGCGCCCGAAGCTCATCAGCATGAGGTGCGGATAGACCACCACCTGCTGGATGAACTCCACCGCCTGGGCGACCTCGAGCGGCACCTTGGGCGCCACGATGCGCGCCGCCTCGAGCGCCTTCTCGGACATGCCGGCCATCAGCGCCGCGAAGCCCATGAAATGGTAGTTGTGCGGATAGTAGGCGAGCGGGTAGATGCCCTGCGGATTCTGGTCCGCGATGTAGGACTCGTCGGCGTGCACCGCGTGCTCGTTGGCCCGCACGGCGTCCGCGTAGCGCCCGACCCGGATGTAGATGTGCCCCGGCATGTGGACGAGGTGTCCGGCGCCGGGCATCAGCGACGCCAGCCGGTCCGCGCAGGGCTCGGCCCGCTTCGGATACGCCGCCTCGACCGCGTGGATGTAGTAGTGGCAGGCGCCGGGATGGTCGGCGTTCAGCTCGAGCGCGTGCTCCAGGGCGCCCAGGATCTTCGGCGTGTCAGGCCGCGGCTCCCGCGCGTCGTACGGACCGGTCCAGTAGTTCCACGGGCTCAGGTTCATCAGGGACGCGGCGTAGAGCGTGAGGACGTCCGGGTCGTGCGGGTGCGCGTCCGCCACCCGCTCCATGGCCCGCGCGTAGGCGGAGTCGTGGGCGGCGCGGTCGGCTGCCGGATCGGGCCCGTAGCGGGCCGCCAGCGCCTCGATCAGCGCCCGCTCCGCCGGCGTGGCGCCGTCGGCCGCCGCGCTCGCGCGGGTGATCGCTTCGAACGCTCGGGCACCGGCCGCCTCGTCCATCGGGGCGTTGATGTTGGGGCCGAGGGCGAGGGCGATGCCCCACCGGCACATCGCGCACTCCGTGTCGAGGGCGAGGGCCTGCTCGTAGGAGCGGATCGCCTCGGCGTGGTTGAAGCCGTACTGGAGCCGCAGGCCCTGGTCGAAGTAGGCCTGGGCGCGCTCGTCGGCGACCGTGACGCGGCGGTGGTGATCGCCGAGGTCGTCGTACAGCGGGACCGCCCCTTCCGCCGCGGCGGGGTCGGCATGCTCGCCGTGCTCGCCCTCGGCCGCCGCCGGCTGGTAGTCCTCGTCCTTTTCTCCCTCCTGGGCGGCCAGCCCGGGAGCCACCAGGAAGCCGCCGATCGCGCCGATCAGGGCCAGCGTACGGGACCAGCTGCGTGTCCTCCGTCTCATCGATTCCTCTCCTGTATGGGTCGGTCCTTCTCCGGCTCTCGAGTCCCGAGACGTCGCGGCGGCGCCTCGTGAGGCGGCGGTCGGCGCGGCGCCGCCGCCCCCCGGGGACCGGGCGCGACGGACCCGCGCGATCGCGCGGGGGGACCGAAGTGTATCGAAGGACGGGCCGCGGACGCCAGCGCCCCTCGGGAATCATTACATTACAGGGTCGCCGGAGACGAGCCGGGGAGGAGCCGATGGGCGTGAAGCGAGCCGCCGAAGTGCCCGCCGTGGCGGTCACCGCCGCCGAGGAGACCGTCCGCCAGGACCTGATCGGGGCGGAGGAAGGGAGCCACTTCACCATGCGGCGTTTCGTGATGCAACCCGGCGGGGGGATGCCGCGTCACACGAACCGGGTGGAGCACGAGCAGTACGTCCTCCGCGGCCGCGCCACGATCGGGATCGGGGACGACGTCGTCCAGGTCTCCCGGGACGACGTCGTGTTCATTCCGGCAGGGGTGCCGCATTGGTACCGTGCCGAAGGGGATGAGCCGTTCGAGTTCCTCTGCGTCGTCCCGAACCTGCCCGACCGGATCGAGCTGGTGGAGGATGGGTCTCCGGCCGCCGAGTAGGGTGGTACGGCACGGCGGAACCGGAACGCGATCTCGCGCGTCCATCGGGTGGAACGTGGACGGAGTCCCGCGCGTTCGTTAGATGGAACCGTATAGAACTGTGCTGACACGCTTTCGGAAGACACGGTCGATCGCGGTCCTCCTCGCCGGCGCGTTCGCGCTCGGCTCGGCCGGGAGCGCCATCGCCGAGCGCGCCTGTCCGCACCACGCCGAACGCCACGGAGCGGTGGCGGGCGCCGCCGCCGGGGACGCCGACCGGGCCGACGGCCTCCCCCCGGGGAACGACGCGCTCCACGAGGGCCACGACCCCCTCCACGGGAGCCCCGGCTCGGACGGGGCCGCGCCCGGCGCGTACGGGGCGGAGGATCCGGGCCCGCACGCGCCCGCGTCGGGGCACCACGAGTCCGGCGACTGCAGCTGCCTCGGGCCGTGCCAGGGCGCCGCCGCCCCGCTGCCCTCCGCCACCGCCGCGCCCGACCGGACCCCCGAAGGGACGCTGCGGCGCGTCGCGGCGGCGCCGGTCGACGAGGTCGGTCTCGCTCCCACCCCGTACCTGCTCCCCTTCGCGAACGCGCCTCCCGCTCGCTGAGCCGCCTGCCTCCGGGCACATCGACAGACATCAGCCGCTCACGGGCGGACGCTCCCGCCGGGAGGGTCCCCCACGACACATCGTCGGCACGTCGCCACCTTCGGCGCACGGCCCGCCTCTCCCGAGGCCGGTCGTCATGCCCCGACGGGCCGAGAGAGGGAGCATGGGAGCGAGACACCGGACGAACGGAACGCCGAAAAGCGAGAGATCGAGCGCCTCGAGGCGGCTCGGCGCGGCCCCGCTCGCGGTCGCGGCGCTGGCCGCGGCGATGCTGGCCGCCGTGCCGAGCGCGGCCGCGGCGCAGGAGACCGGCCGCGTCCAAGGCGTGGTGCGCGACGCGGAGACGGGTGAGCCGCTGTCGGCCGTCCAGGTGCGTGTGGAGGGCCTCGAGCGCCGCACGGCGTCCGACGAGGGCGGCCGTTTCGTCCTCGCGGGCCTGCCGGCCGGCGTCCGGACGGTCGTCGTCGAGCGGATCGGCCTCCGGACCGAGCGGCGGGAGGTGCGGGTGCCCGCCGGCGGGTCGGTCGCGCTGGAGGTGTCGATGCGGACCGCCCCGGTTGCGGTCCCGGGCATCGTGGTGAGCGCCCTCCGCGAGCTGCAGTCGATCGCCGAGGTGTCGGCGTCGGCGGCCGCCCTGGACGCCGAGACGATCCGCGAGGCCGGGGCGGGCCACCCATCGGAGGTGCTGGGCCGCGTGGCGGGCGTCCACGTGAACGTGACCGGCGGGGAAGGCCACATGACGGCCATCCGCCAGCCGATCACCACCGATCCGGTCTACCTCTTCCTGGAGGACGGAATCCCCACGCGCTCCACCGGCTTCTTCAACCACAACGCGCTGTACGAGGTGAACGCGCCGCAGGCGGAGGCCATCGAGGTCATCAAGGGTCCCGGCACCGCGCTGTACGGGAGCGACGCGATCGGGGGCGTGGTGAACGTGCGCACCCGGCCCGCCTCGACCGAGCCCGAAGCGGATGCGAGACTCGAGGGCGGACCGGATAGGTGGTGGCGCGTCCTCGGGTCGGTGAGCGACTCGTGGGGAGCCCACGGCCTCCGCGCCGACCTCAACCTCACCGGCTCGGACGGATGGCGGGACGGGACGGCGTACGACCGGCAGAGCGCGACCGTGCGCTGGGACGCGGCGCTCGGCGGGGGCGGCAGCCTCAAGACGCTGGCCGCGTTCTCCCGCATCGACCAGCAGACGGCCGGCTCCTCGGCGCTCCCCCTCGAGGATTTCGAGCGGCGTCCGGAGCGAAACTACACGCCCATCTCGTTCCGAGACGTGCGCGCCTTCCGGCTCTCCACGGAGTGGGAGACGCGCGCGGGGGAGACGGCGCTCACCCTCACGCCCTACCTGCGCCGGAACGAGATGGACATGCTGCCGAACTGGTCGCTCACCTACGATCCGGCCATCTGGGAGACGGAGAACGGCTCCGTCGGCCTTCTGGCCATGGCCCGGCGGGAGCTGTCCTCGCTGCGCGGACGGCTGATCGCCGGCGTGGACCTGGAGTGGAGCCCCGGCTCGCGCTTCGAGCGGGCGATCGAGCCGGTGCGGGACGGTGACGTGTTCACGGACTTCGCGGTCGGCGCGCCGCTCTACGACTACGACGTGACCTTCCGGCAAGCCTCCCCGTACCTGCAGGCGAGCTTCCAGCCCCTCGAACGGCTGCGCATCGAGCCGGGCCTGCGGGTCGACGTGCTCGGCTACGACTACGAGACGCGGCTGCCGGCGACCCAGGAGGGCTCCCACCGGCGGCCCGAGGACACCTCCGTTCACTGGGTCCACCCGAGCCCAAAGCTCGGGCTGGTGCTCGCGGCGTCGACCCGCTGGAACCTGTTCGCCTCCTACCGGCACGGCTTCCGGGTTCCCTCGGAGGGGCAGCTCTTCCGCCAGGGGCCGGCCGAGCGCACCGTCGACCTGAGCCCGGTGCGGGCCGACAGCTGGGAGGCCGGGCTGCGCGGGCGACCGCTGGACGGCGTCAACGTCGAGCTGGCGGGCTACTGGATGCCGAAGTCGGACGACCTCGTCGCCTTCACGCATCCGGACGGCAACCGCGAGACCCGGAACGCGGGTCGGACGCTCCACCGCGGGGTGGAGCTCTCCGTCGGCGCGGACCTCCCGGCCTCGCTGCGCGTGGACGCGGGCTGGTCGTACGCGGTGCACACGTACGAGGAATGGCGGCCCCGGCCCGACCTGGACTTCGGGGGGAACGAGATGGAGTCGGCGCCGCGCTGGACGGGAACCGTGGAGCTCGCCTACGCTCCGAGCTTCCTGGGCGGCGGGCGCGTGGCGGCGGAGTGGGAGCGGCTCGGCGCCTACTGGGCCGACGCCGCGAACACGGCCGAGTACGACGGGCACGACCTCCTGAACCTCCGGGCGAGCGTGCCGATCGCCGGCCGGGCCGGCGTCTTCGCGCGGCTGATGAACGTCACGGACGAGCGGTTCGCCGAACGGGCCACCTTCAGCGAGCTCCAGGGGCTGGAGCTCGCGCCGGGGCGGCCGCGCAGCCTGTTCGTGGGGCTCCGGTGGGAGTGAGGGAGAGGGCGGGGGAAGGCGCGATGCGGAGCGTGGTGGCCGCAAGGGCCAGCACCGCGGCGCCGCTCGCCTGCGCGCTCGTCCTGCTGGGGGCCTGCTCCGGGGCGGACGGGGATGGAGCGCGAGAGCTCGCGACCCCGGCGCTGGCGGCACCGGCCCTCACCGTGGCCGAGGCGGGCGAGTCCTACCCGACCGTGGCCGTCGACCCCCGGAGCGGTGGAGCGGTGGTGGCGTGGATCGAGGAGACCGACGCGGGCGGCGATGTCTTCGTCGCGCGGGTCGCGCCGGAGGGCGCGGTGGGGGCCGCGGCGCGCGCCAACGATCGGCCCGGGGAGGCGGCGAGCCACGCGCAGGCCCCCGCGCAGGTTTCGGCTCGGGCCGGACGGCGCGGTGCCCGTGGTGTGGCAGCGGACGTACCACGTGCCCGGGCGGCGCTTCCCCGCCAGCGACCTCCGGTACGCGCGTTCCGACCCATCATCCAATGATGCATTGCGCTTTACCACGTCGCTTTACGTCAACGACGACGCCGGGGGCGCGCCGGCGTCCCACACCTTCCACGACGTGGCGGTCGGCCCGGACGGCACGGTCTGGGTTTCCTGGATCGACGGCCGGAAGCGGGCCGCGGCGGAAGTCGGGACGGGAGATGCCGGCGAGGGGGAGCGGGCCGCGGAGGGGGCGGCGAGTCACGCCCGGCCGCACGCCGACGAGCGGTCGCACGCCCACGGCCATCCGGCGGAGGCCGAGGCGACGCTCCCCACGCCGGAGGTCCGGGTGGCGCGTCTCGCTCCCGGCGACCCCTTCTTCCGCGTCTCGGATCCCATCGCGGCGGACGTCTGTCCCTGCTGCCGGACCTCGCTCGCGCTCGCGCCGGAGGGGACGCTCTATCTCGCGTGGTGCCGGGTGTTTCCCGGAGACGTTCGCGACGTGGTGGTCGCCCGCTCGGAGGACGGCGGGCGGAGCTTCTCCGCCCCCGTCCGCGTGCACGAGGACGGCTGGCGGATCGCGGCCTGTCCCCACGCCGGCCCGTCGGTGGCGGTGGACGGCGAGGGGACGGTCCACGTCGCCTGGTACACGGGGCGCGAGGGGGAGGCGGGCGTCTACCACGCCGTCTCACGCGACGGCGGGCGGAGCTTCGGGCCGCGCCGGCCGTTGGCCGCCGAGGGATCGACCGCGCCGGCCCTCGTCCGCCTGGCGGCGGCGGGGGATGCGGGCGCCTGGGCCGTGTGGGAGGAGGGCGCCCGCCCGCCGCGACTGCGCGCGGCCCTGCTCGCCCCCGACGGCTCGGCCTCGCCGAGCGGTCCGGCGCCCTCCGGCTTCGCCCCCTCCCTCGACATCGCGGCGGGGCGGCTGGCGCTGGTCTGGCTGCAAGGGGACGCGGTGCGTCTCAAGGCGGGCCCCCTCGCGGCCGACCGGAGGGCAGAGGTGGGCGGCCGCCTCCTGTTCGCCGGCGACTGAGCTGCGGGCCCCGCTTATCTCCCCGGCGACTGAGGTGCGTGGCCCGCTCATCTCCGGCGGCGGCTGAGATGCCCGATCTCCTGCTCCTTTCCCGCCGGGACGTCCGGCGCCTGCTGGATCCGGAGGCGCTGCTCGGGGCCCTCGAGCGGGCCTTCGTCGCGCTGAGCGAGGGGCGCGCCGAGGCGCCCCCGCGGGCGGCGACGCGAACGCCGAGCGGCATGCTGCTGGCGATGCCCGGCCACCTGGCCGGCGCCGGGCTGGCCGCCAAGCTCGTCACCGTCTTCCCCGACAACGCCGCCCGCGACCTGCCGTCGCACATGGGGCTGATCGCCCTCTTCGACCCGGAGACGGGCGCGCCCGTGGCCGTCCTGGACGCCGAGGAGATCACCGCCCTCCGCACGGCCGCCGCCTCCGCGCTCGCCGTCCGGCTCCTGGCGCGGACGGACGCCTCCGTGCTGGCGATCCTCGGCGCCGGAGTCCAGGCGCGGGCGCACCTGCGCTTCGTCCCTCGCGTGCGGGACATCCGGGAGGTGCGGATCGCCTCGCGGACCTTCGCCCACGCGGAAGCGCTGGCCGGGGAGGCGCCCGCGACCGCGCCCCGGCCGTCGGTCCGGGCCGTCGGGTCGGCGCGGGAGGCGGCGCGCGGCGCGGACGTCGTCTGCTGCTGCACGGATGCGGCCGAGCCGGTCCTGCGCGCGGAATGGCTCGCTCCCGGGGCCCACGTGGTCTCGGTGGGCGGCGTACGCGGGCCGGAGCTGGACCCCGAGATCGTCCGCCGCGGGCGGGTGTTCGTGGAGTGGCGGGGCGCGGCCTCCCATCCGCCGCCGGTCGGTGCCCACGAGCTCCAGGAGGCCGGTCCGGACGCCGTGACCGAGCTCGGGGAATTGCTGTCCGGCGCGCGGCCGGGCCGCCGCTCGGAGGCGGAGATCACCGTCTACAAGTCGACCGGACACGCCGTTGAGGACGTGGCGGCGGCGTGGCTGGTCTACCGTCGCGCGCGGGCCGAAGGGGTCGGAGCCCGGCTCCCGCTCTAAGGGTCGCGCTGAGGAGCGTGAGGGAGCGCGCGCGTTCGCGGCACGCGAGATGCCCGCCTAGATTGGGTCGTGTGGCGGGCGCGACGCCCGCCCAGGATGCGAGGTGCGCCGTGGCCGGAACCCGCAGGCCCCAGGGCGACGTCCCCCTCGGCCTGGCTCCCATGCCAGAGCTCGGGAACCCCCGCGTCCGGGATCGACCCGACCGGCCCGGTCCCGGCATGTCGCCGTCGCCGGATCCCCGGCCCGCTCCCGAGCCCGATCCGCGGCCCGATCCGATGCCGGACCCGCGCCCGGACCCGATGCCCGATCCCCGGCCCGATCCGGCGCCGGACCCCCGGCCGAGCCCGATGCCCGATCCGCCCCCCGCGCCCCGGCCCGACCCGGCCCCCGATCCTCCCCGGCCGGATCCGCGAGGCCGGACGCGCCGGGCGCCCCGTGCGCCGACGACGTCTCCCGCCCGAGGCCCCCGATGAAGATCCAGCACGCGTACTGCTCGGCGACCGACCGCAACGTCCCGGTCCTCCTGAAGGCCGATGCGCGGATGGGAGCGAGGCCCTCGGTGGGGGACTGCCAGGCGCTGGTCTGCCTCGAGTACGGGGTGAGCTGCACGGGGGCGTTCTGCCCATTGTTCGACGTACCGGTGTTGCCCGAGGACGCGCTGCTGGCCGCGCAGGCCCGGCGGGCCCGACGGAAGCGGCAGCTTCGCCAGGCCCGGCCCGCCCGCCCGACGGAGGCGCGGGAGGAGCCCGAAGGGCGGGCGGCGCCTCGCTCCGAGCCGGGCCGGGGCGGGTGAGGGCGCGGAGCCGGTGAGCGAGAGCCCGCGGGGCGACGGCGTGCCCTCCACCGGGAACGGCGCGTCCGCCGGAAACGGTCTGCCATCCGGCGGAAACGGCGCGTCCGCGGCCGGGAACGGCGTGCCCCCGACCGACGTCTCCGACCCGCAGTACTACCACCGCGTCGTCGACTGCCAGTGGGGCTGTCCGGCCCACACGAACGTCCCCGAGTACATCCGCATGATCGCCCGGGGCGAGTACAGCGACGCCTACATGCTGAACCGCCACTCGAACGTCTTCCCCGGCATCCTGGGCCGCACCTGCGACCGCCCCTGCGAGCCCGCCTGCCGCCGGACCCGGATCGACGGCGAGCCGGTGGCGATCTGCCGGCTGAAGCGGGTGGCGGCGGATCTGAGGGACGACATCACGGACCGGCTTCCCTCCGTGCCGAAGCGGAAGAACGGCAACCGCATCGCTTGCATCGGGGCGGGCCCGGCATCGCTCACGGTGGCCAACGACCTGATGCCGCTCGGCTACGAGGTGACGATCTTCGAGAAACTGGCCAGGCCGGGCGGCCTGATGTGGACGAACATCCCCGAGTTCCGTCTCCCGGCGCGCGTCCTGTGGGAGGAGATCGACTACATCCTGGACATGGGCGTCGACCTGCGGCTGAACAGCCCGGTCGACTCCATGAAGGCGCTGCTCGACGGCGACTGGGACGCGGTGTTCATCGGCTCGGGTGCCCCGAAGGGGAAGGAGCTCTCCCTGCCGGGGCGAGAGGAGGGCGCCGCCCGGATCCACATCGGGATCGAGTGGCTGGAGGCCGTGCGCTTCGGTCACGTGACCGACATCGGCGAGCGGGTGCTGGTGATCGGCGTCGGCAACACCGCCATGGACTGCTGCCGCACCGCCAAGCGGATCGGCGGCACCGACGTGAAGGTGATGGCGCGGAAGTCCCGCCCCTGGTTCAAGGCCTCTCCCTGGGAGCTGCACGACGCCGAGGAGGAGCGGGTGGAGATCGTGGAGAACCACGCGCCCCGCCGCTTCGTGGTCGAGGACGGCCGGCTGGTCGGGATGGAGTTCGAGCTGGTGACCTGGCACGAGGGCGAGGACGGTCGGCTCCGCAAGAAGGTCCACGACACCACCTTCATCCCCTGCGACGACGTGATCCTGGCGATCGGCCAGGACACCGCCTTTCCCTGGATCGAGGACGACATCGGGATCGAGCGGGGCGAGTGGGAGATGCCGATCGTGGACCGCACCACCTTCATGACCACCCGGGAGGGCGTGTTCTGCGGGGGCGACGCGGCGTGGGGGCCGGAGAACATCATCTGGGCGGTCGAGCACGGCCACCAGGCCGCCATCTCGATCCACAACCACTGCCGGGGCGTGCCCCTCGACGACCGGCCGCCGTACGGGCAGAACCTGGTGTCGGTCAAGATGGGCCTCCACGAGTGGAGCTACTCGAACGACTACGAGTACGCGACGCGCCAGCGGATGCGGCACGTGGACCTGAAGGAGCGCTTCGAGCGCCTGGACGTGGAGGTGGAGCTCGGCTTCGACTACGAGCAGACGCTGACCGAGGTCGAGCGCTGCCTGAACTGCGACATCCAGACGCACTTCACCCGCGAGCTGTGCATCGAGTGCGACGCCTGCGTGGATGTCTGCCCGCTGAACTGCCTCACCATCACGGCCAACGGCCCCGAGGCGGAGCTGCGGACGCGGCTCACCGCCCCGGCGGAGAACCTGGAGCAGCCGCTCTACGTCTCGGCCGGGCTGCCGCAGACGGACCGGGTGATGGTGAAGGACGAGGACCTCTGCATCCACTGCGGCCTGTGCGCGGAGCGGTGCCCCACGGCCGCTTGGGACATGCGGCAGTCCGAGCTGCTCATCCCGTACGCGGGCCTCGCCGCCGGCAAGCAGCACGCGTGCCGGGGGGCGCCGGCCGCGGCCGGGTGAGGGAGCGGGCGGAGCGAAGGAGGCCGGCGTGAGGCGGGCGGGATGAGCGGGGCCGGCGCGACGCGCGTCGCGGTCCCCCGCGCGGATGGGCGCGAACGGGTGAACGACTTCGCGCTCAAGATCGGCACGGCGAACGGGACCGGCTCGGCCAGCGCGAACGGCCTGCTCCGGCAGGCGATCTTCCGGATGGGAGTGCCGGTCTCCGGCAAGAACCTCTTCCCCTCCAACATCCAGGGCCTGCCGACCTGGTACGAGATCCGGGTGAGCGGGGCGGGCCACACCGCGAGGACGCCGGTCTTCGACCTCTTCGTGGCCATGAATCCGGCCTCGTACGAGCGGGACATCCGGGAGGTGCGGGCTGGAGGGTGGGTGCTGCACGACGACAGCTGGCCCCTCCCGAGTGCGCTGCGTCGCGAGGACGTCACCTTCCTGGGCATTCCGTTCGCCCGGATGTGCGCGGAGCGCTTCCAGGGCGACCGCGTCCGCATCCTGATGAAGAACATCACCTACGTGGGTGCCCTCTCCGCCCTGCTGGACATCGAGACGGAGGTGCTGGAGGGGCTCCTGCGGGAGACCTTCGCGCGCAAGCCGAAGCTGCTGGACGCGAACTTCGACGCGCTCCGGATGGGACGCGAGGCGGCGCGCGAGCGGTTCCCCTGTCCGCTGCCGATCCGGCTGGAGCGCATGGACGCCAACCGCGGCTCGGTCCTGGTGGACGGGAACACGGCGGCCGCGCTCGGCTGCGTGTACGCCGGGGCGACCGTGGCGGCCTGGTACCCGATCACCCCGTCCACCTCGCTGGTGGACGCCTTCTCCGCCTTCTGCACGCGCTTCCGGGCGGACCCGGACGGCGGGGGCAACCGGTACGCGATCCTCCAGGCGGAAGACGAGCTGGCCGCGGCGGGGATGGTGGTGGGGGCCGGGTGGATGGGCGCGCGCGCCTTCACCGCGACCAGCGGCCCCGGCATCTCGCTGATGGGCGAGTTCATCGGGCTCGCCTACTACGCCGAGATCCCGTCCGTCTTCTTCGACGTCCAGCGCACCGGCCCGTCCACCGGGATGCCGACCCGCACCCAGCAGGGCGACCTGATGGCGGTCGCCTACTCCTCGCACGGGGACACGAAGCACATCTGCCTCTTCCCGGCCGATCCGGGCGAGTGCTTCGACTTCGCGGTGCGCGCCTTCGACCTGGCCGAGCGGTACCAGACGCCCGTCTTCGTGGTCTCCGACCTCGACATCGGGATGAACGACTGGGTGGTCCCTCGCTTCGCGTGGGACGACGACTACCGGCCGGACCGCGGCAAGGTGCTGGACGCCGAGGCGCTGGAGCGGGTGGCGGCCTTCCACCGCTACCTGGACGTGGACGGGGACGGCATCCCCTACCGCACGCTCCCCGGCGTCCACCCGAAGGGCGCCTACTTCACCCGGGGCTCGGGCCACGACCGGCACGGCCGCTACACGGAGGACTCCGACGCCTACACGGACGTGGTGGACCGGATCGCCCGCAAGGTGGACGGAGCCGCCACGGCCGTGCCCGCGCCGATCGTCCGGCTGGCGGAGCGAGGGGGCGAGGATCGGCGCGAGGACGGCGGCCGGGCCGAGGACGGCGGCCGGGACCGGAACGGCGGCGTTGGCGACGGCGGCGGAGCGCCGCTCGGGATCCTGTCGATCGGCGGCACCGAGCGGGCGGTGACCGAGGCGCGGGACCGGCTGGCCGAGCGAGGGATCGCCACCGACCATCTGCGGGTGCGCGGCTTCCCCTTCGCGCCGGAGGTGCGCGCCTTCCTGAACGCGCACGAGCGGACCTTCGTGGTGGAGCAGAACCGCGACGCGCAGCTCCGGACGATGCTGATCGCCGAGACGGGCGTGGCGCCCGAGCGGCTGGCGCCGGTCCTCTACTACGGCGGGCTGCCGATGAGCTGGGGGCACGTGGTGGACGGGATCCTCGCGCACCTCGGCGCGGAGGGAACGGACGGGGCAGTTGAAGCGGACGGGGCGGTTGAAGCGGACGGGGCGGGCGAAGCGGACGCGGCGGCCGGAGCCCGCGGGAACGGCGCGGATGCGCTCGCGGCCCCGGCGGAGGGCGCGGAAGGAGGCGAGGCATGACCTGGATCGCGAAGCCGAAGGTCGTCCATCCGGGGCTCGAGCGGAACGCGCTCGGGCTCACCGTGCGCGACTACGAAGGCTCCATGTCCACCCTGTGCGCGGGCTGCGGGCACGACTCGATCACCGCCGCCCTCATCGAGGCGATCTGGGGCATGGACCTGGAGCCGCACCGGGTGGCGAAGATGAGCGGGATCGGCTGCTCGGCGAAGACGCCCACTTACTTCCTCGGGCAGGCGCACGGCTTCAACGGGGTGCACGGCCGCATGCCGGCGCTCACGACCGGCGCGGCCGCGGGCAACCGCGCGCTCACCTACATCGGCGTCTCGGGGGACGGGGACTCGCTGTCCATCGGCCTCGGGCAGATGTGCCACGCGATCCGCCGCAACCTGGACATGTTGTACCTGATCGAGAACAACGGCGTGTACGGCCTCACCAAGGGGCAGTTCTCGGCCTCGGCGGACGTGGGCTCCCGGTCGAAGCGGGGCGAGGAGAACCGGCAGCGCCCGATCGATCCGGTGCTGCTCGGGCTGGCGCTCGGCGCGACCTTCGTCGCCCGGAGCTTCTCGGGGGACAAGGGACAGTTGGTGCCGATCCTCAAGGCGGGGATCGCGCACCGGGGCTTCGCGCTGGTGGACGTGATCTCCCCCTGCGTGACCTTCAACGACCACGAGGGCTCGACCAAGAGCTACCTGTACACGCGCCGGCACGACCGGGCGGCCGTGCAGGCCGACTTCGTGCCCCCCGCGGCGGAGATCACGGCCGACTACGGCGACCGGCACACCATGGAGGTCGCCATGCACGACGGGAGCGTGGTGCGCTTCCGTCGGGTGGCCGAGGACTACGATCCGACCGACCGGGACCGCGCGTACGCCTACGTGCGCGAGCGGGCCGAGGCCGAGGAGGTGGTGACCGGGCTGCTCTACCTGGAGGCGGCCGGCGAGGAGATGCACGACGTGCTCGGCACGGTCGAGAAGCCGCTGGTCGACCTCCCCTTCGAGGACCTCTGCCCCGGCCGGGCCGCCCTGGACGAGCTCCAGGAGGAGTGGCGCTAGGAGCCGCTAGCCGGCGGTGAGGAACAGCGCGGTCAGGTAGGCGCCGTAGCCCGCCATCAGGAGCGCCCCCTCCCAGCGCTGGAGGCGGAAGCGGGTCCACGCCAGCGGGAGGAGGAGCAGCGCCGCCCCCAGCATCACCGGGCCGTCCAGCCGCAGCAGGGCCGGCGCCGCCTCGAGCGGGCGCACCAGCCCCGCCACGCCCAGGATGGCCAGGATGTTGAAGATGTTGGAGCCCACCACGTTCCCGATCGCGATGTCCGGCTTGCGCTGGATCGCCGCCACGGCCGAGGTCGCCAGCTCGGGCAGGGAGGTCCCCGCCGCCACCACGGTGAGGCCGATCACCAGCTCCGGGACGCCGAGCCGCCGCGCGAACCAGACGGACGACTCCACGAGGAGGTGCGCGCCCACGACGAGCGCGGCGAGCCCGCCCAGGATGAGGAGCAAGCCGGGGAGGCGGAGCGCGGCGGGTGGCTCGAGCGGCAGCGGCGCCGCCTCGAACGCCTCGAAGGTCGTCTCCGCCTCGGGCGGCGCCCCGCGGGCGGTCCGCAGGACGAAGGCGAGATAGCCGACGAAGGCGACGAGGAGGGACCCGGCCTCGAGCCGCGCCAGGGTCCCGTCCCACAGGAGGGCGAGGAGGCCGGCCGAGACCACGATCATGAGCGGGATCTCGCGGCCCACCAGGCGCAGCTCCACCCGGAGCGGGGTGATCGCCGCGCTCAGCCCCAGGATGAGCCCGATGTTCACGATGTTCGAGCCCACCACGTTGCCGAGCGCCACGTCGGGACGCCCCTGCCAGGCGGAGAGCGCGCTCACCACCATCTCCGGGGTGGAGGTGCCGAACGCCACCACGGTGAGGCCCACGACGAGCGCGCTCACCCCGAGCGTCCGGGCGAGCCGGGAGGCCCCGCGCACCAGGGCCTCCGCGCCGACGTAGAGAAGGAGGAGCCCCGCCGCCAGCAGCAGGGCCTGGAGCGGCGCGCCGCTCATGCGGGCGGGGCCGACCGCGCCGGCCCGGGATGGACGGCAGCCGGGCTCACGCGGCCTCGAGCCACCTCCGCGCTTCCGCCACTCCCTCCCGATCCTCGCTCGCGTCCTCCGCCAGCTCCGCGAGCTCGCGGTAGTACCGGGCGGCGTCCGCCGTCTGGCCGGCCCGCTCCGCGGCGCGGGCCGCGCCGAGGAGGCTGTGGTAGCGCCGGGGCCAGGTGTCGAGCGACCGCTCGTAGGCGGCCAGCGCCTCGCCCGGGCGGTCGAGCTCCAGGAGGAGGTCGCCCAGCAGCTCGTACGCCGGCTGGAGGTCTCCGGGCGTCACCGGATGCTTCTCCATCCGGCCCGAGAGCTCCGCGGCGGCGGTCATCAGCCGGACCGCCTCGTCCGCGCGTCCCTCGGCGAACGCGATCCAGGCCGCGAGGCTCTCCTTCTGCACCCGGATCTGCCGCGCCCAGTACGAGTCGTCCGCTTCGGTGGCCGCGGTCTCCAGCGCCTCCAGGCGCTCGAGCGAGGCCCGCGCCTCATCCGGCGCGCCGGAGCGGACCGCGCCGAGGCCACGGGCGAAGTGGGACATCGCCTCCGCGCCCGGGAAGCGATCCCAGGGGAAGCCCTCGGGCACGCCCACCTCGAGCTCCGCCGCGCCGGCCCAGTCCCGCCGCTCCACGTGCCACCGGGCCGGGATCGCGGCCAGGGCGTAGGCGGTCGCCAGGTGGGGCTGGAAGTTCTCGCGCGACCGGATCTCCTCGAGCACCGCGCGGGCGCGCTCGTCCTCGCCCTTCTGGAGGTAGCCGTACATCAGGTAGTCCATCGCGTGGGGATAGTGGAGGGAGATCTGCTCGCCGGCCGGATGCTCCAGGGCCGCGTCCGCCGAGCGCCGGTTCCAGTCGATCACCTCGTCCCACCCGCCGAGCCGCACGTAGATGTGGCTCGGCATGTGGAGGGCGTGCGGGATGGAGGGGGCGATGTCCTCGTACGCCCGGGCGAAGTGGACGCCCTCGTCGGCGCGGGCCTCCACGTCGTGCACGTGGATCGCGTAGTGCACGGCGCCCGGATGCTCCGGCTCCTCCTCGTGGATGGCCCGGACGATCGACGCCGCGCGCTCCTGGTGCGCGGGATCGCCCGGCGCGACGGAGAGGTGGGCGAGGGCGTAGAAGGCGGCCGCCTCCCGGTCGTCGGGGAACGCCTCGTGGAGCTCCGCCATGGCCTCCTCCCAGGCGCGGACCCGCTCGGCATAGCGGACGTCCTCCCCCTCGAAAAAGGCGAGCGCGGCCCGGGCGTAGGCCCGCTCGCGCTCGGTCGGCGCCTCGAGCGCGACGGCCCGCTCCGCCGCCTCCCGCCCGGCCGGGACGTCCGCGCTCCCCCAGAACGGCTGGAAGCGGGACATCGCGATGCCCCAGTGGGCCATCGCGCAGTCCTCCTCGCTCTCCGCCACGGCCCGGAAGGCGCGCTCGGCATCGTCGTACATCATGTGGTGCAGGAGGGCCACCCCCTGCTCGAGGACAGGCTGTACGTCCGCCCCGCACGAGGTGGGGAAGTCGACCGAGCCGAGCGTCTCCTCGCCCGCGGTCTGACCGGCGGCCGGGTCGGCGTCGTCCGGCGGCTCCGCGGGCGCGCAGCCGAAGGCGAGAAGGGCGAGTGCGAGAACGGCCGGGGATGGGCGCGAGGCGCCGGCGGGCGCTCGCCCCCACCCGATTCGTGTATGATTCGTGGGCATAGTGGCCTCGTCGGAAAATCAGCGGTGGCAGGCAGTTCCACAGGACGCGCGGAGCGCGCGCCCCGTTCGGCCCCCGTGCGGAGGGGACACCATTTCAAGCATGCGGTTACAGCGGGATGAACACAAGCCGGTTCTCGCCGAACAGCGGGACCAGCAGGCGCCCTCGGGTCGCGTCGTGGCCCAGGTCGGCGGGCTGCGGCAGGTCCTCCCGGACGGCCGTCACCCGCCCGGTCCCGAGCTCGAAGCGGTAGACGGCCGAGCCCTCCCAGCTCGTGATGTACAGGGCGTCGCCGGCCCGCACGATCCCGTCCAGGCCGCCCGCCGGGAGCTGCCCGACGGTCGCTACCTGTCCATCGGGCTGGAGACTCAGCAGCTCGTTGGCGCCGAAGGTCACGACGTGGACCGCCTCCCCGTCGGCCACGCAGCCGTTCGGGTTGCGCAGCGCCGCCCCGGCGGCGACGGCCTCCAGCTCGCCGTCCCGCACCCTGTGGACGGCGTCGGTCCCCGTTGGAGACGGCCCCTCCTCCTCGAGGTCGAGGCCGCTGTCCGTCCACCAGACGGACGCGTCGGGGCCCGGGCACAGGTCGTTCGGGAAGCTCCCGGGGGCGGCCGTCTCGCCGCGGGGCTCGCCGGTGCGGCGGTCGAAGGTGCGGAGCGCGTCGATGTCGGAGACGTAGAGGAGGTCGCCGACGATCGCCATCCCCTTGGGCGCGTGGAGGGTCACCCCCTCGGCCCGGCCGTCGATCCAGCGGAGCTCGAGGACCTCGCCCTCCGGCGACACGCGGGCGATGAACCCGTTCCCGTCCGTGGCCTGCGGATGGCCCTCGATGTTCGAGACCAGATAGACATCCGCCTCGGCGTCGTGCAGCACCGATTCGGGGGTCGAGAAACCGGCGTCGGCCACGCCGTCGACCGCGGCTCCCGCCTCCTGACCGGTTTGCGCCGCGCCGGCGTCCGCCGCCTCCTCGTCCGTGGCGTCCGGCGGTCCTCCACAGGCGAGCAGCAGGAGCGTCAGGCCGAGGGCCGTCGTGCGCTCGGGTCGGGGCATCGTTCCTCCCGGTGTGTGGGTCCTTGAGTCGGGCTTCTCGGGCGTCTCGGGTGTGTCGGGTGCTACGGCGCGCCCGCGCGGCACGCCCGTCTTCGCCTCGCTCAGCGGTGCCAGGTCGTGGCGATGTACTCGGGATCTTCCTGCATGCGGCGCTCGGCTGCCAGGAAGTCGTAATAGCCGCAGCGGACGCCGCCCGGGTAGTCGCGGCAGACCTCCGGGCGGGCGCGGTACACCGTGCAGCGGCGACTCTCGCGGTCCAGGAAGCGACAGGCCGAGCCGAAGATTTCGTCGTGCCGGTGCCGCAGCACGCGCTCCCCCTCCTCCTGGCCGCGCTTGGTGAAGCGCTTCCGCGCGGTCGCCGCGTCCACCCCGAAGTGGCGGGCCAGCCGCCGCACGTCCGCGGCGGTCACCGCGATGCGCGGATACGAGCAGCAATAGGAGGGGCAGCGGTCGCAGGCGTAGAAGACGGGAAGCTCGGTCATCGTCCTCGGGCGCGGCGGCCGGCAACGGGCGCGGTGGCCGGCAGCGGGCGCGCTGGTCGGCACGGGCACGCCGGTCGGCACGGGCGCCGCGGTCGGCATTCGGGAGCCGGCGGCCGCCCACCGTCCGGCCGGATGCGCGAAAGCTAGCCGGGGGGTTCCGCGCCCGCCACCGGGGCGGGGTTGCCCTGCGGGGTCGCGTCGCCGGTTCGCCCCGCGGGGTCGCCCTTCCGATGCGGCCGGCGGATCCCTAGGCTCATCGAATGCGGTTTACCGGTTTCACGGGGCCTCTCCCGAGCGTTCTCCTCGGCGGCGCGTCGAAGGCAACGCGGGGCGGACGGGGCGCCGCTTCGAGCGGCGGCGGCGAGGCGGCGGCGGGCGTCGGCCCGCGGTTCGGACCCGGTTTCGGAACGGGGGCCGATCCGTGATGCGCTCCGCCCTCCGGATCGCCCTCGCCCTCCTGGTGGTGGCGGGGCTCGCGTACCTCTTCCGCGACACCCTGCTCCGGCCGCTTTTCCGGGCCGCCGAGCCCCCGGCGGACGTCACCGGCGTCACGGCCAGTGAGGCCGACGCGGCGCCCGAGGTGGTGGCCCGCGGCCTGGAGGTGCCCTGGGAGGTCGCCTTCCTGCCGGACGGCGACCTGCTGGTCACCGAGCGCCCCGGCCGCCTGGTCCGCCTCCCCGCTCCGGCCGGCGGCACCGGGCCGGCGCGCGCCGAGGAGGGCGAGGCGTGGGAGATCCCGGGCGTCCGGTCGGTGGGCGAGGGCGGCCTGATGGGCCTCGCCCTGCACCCCCGCTTCGAGGAGACCGGCTGGATCTACGTGATGCTGACCGGGCAGGGGGCGGAGGGCCTGGAGAACCGGGTCGAGCGCTACCGGCTCGGCGGGGACGGCCCGGTCGAGCGGAGGGTCATCCTGGACGGGATCCCCGGCGCCCGCTTCCACGACGGGGGCCGCATCGCCTTCGGCCCCGACGGCATGCTCTACGTCACCACCGGGGACGCCGGCGACGCCTCCCGCGCCCAGGACCGGACCTCCCTCGCGGGGAAGATCCTGCGCCTGGACGAGGAGGGGAGCGCGGCCCCGGACAACCCGTTCGGGACACGGATCTGGAGCTGGGGACACCGGAACGCCCAGGGGCTCGCGTGGGACGGGGAGGGGCGCCTGTGGAGCGCCGAGCACGGCCGCTCCGGCGTCCGGAGCGGGCTGGACGAGGTGAACATCATCCGGCCTGGCGCCAATTACGGCTGGCCCGAGATCCAGGGCGACCAGGACGCGCCCGACATGGAGCCCCCGGTCCGCCACTCCGGGCCGGACTACACCTGGGCGCCGGCCGGCGCCGCCTGGCTGGGCGGGAGCCTCTGGTTCGGGGGGCTCCGCGGCGAGGCGCTCTACGAGCTGCGGCCGGAGGAGGGAGGCGGCGCGCGCCTCCGGGCCCACTTCTACGGCGAGTACGGCCGGATCCGGGCGGTGCGCGCCGGCCCGGACGGCCGCCTCTGGTTCTCGACCAGCAACCGCGACGGCCGGGGGAGCGTCCGCTCGGGCGACGACCGGATCCTGCGGGTGGACCCGGCCCTGTTCCGGGACGGATGACTGGCGTGCCACCCCGACTCATCCGCTTCCACCACGGGAGGTGATGCCTTGATCGAACCCCACCGGGCCGCGCCCGGCGCGGCCGTCCCGCACCCCGCCCTCGCGCTGGCGGTGTCGCTGGCCGCCGTGGCGCTCGCTCCGGCCGTGGCTTCCGATCCGCTCGTACCGGTACCGACGAACCTGGCGGCCCAGGAGCCGGAGCCCGACGAGCGGGGCGGCGCGGCCGTCCCGATGCTCCCGGTCCGCTACGACGCCGATTCCGGGAAGGTCACCCTCGAGGTCGGCCGGCTGGGCGAGGAGCTGCTCTACCTGAACACGCTGGCGGCCGGCCTCGGCACCACCTCGCCCCTGCTGGACCGCGGCCAGGTCGGGATCGAGGCCGTCGTGCGGTTCGAGCGGCACGGTCCGCGCGTCCTTCTCGTCCGTGACAACCTGGAGCACCGGGCGCTCACCCGGGACGCGGCGCTCCGGCGCTCGGTGGAGGAGTCCTTCCCGCGCTCGGTGCTAGCCGCCTTCGAGATCGTGGAGGAGCGGGACGGCGCCCTGGTGGTGGACGCGACGGACTTCGTGCTGAGCGATGTCTTCGACGTGGTCGGGCGGGTGAAGGATGCCGGACTGGGGACGGTGAGCCTGGACCGCGACCGGAGCCACGTGGATGCGGGCCGCACCCGCGCCTTCCCGGACAACACGGAGGTGCGCGCGGTCCTCACCTTCGCCGCCGAGGAGCCGCACGCCGAGCTCCGCCGCCACGCGCCCGACGGACGGTCGGTCACCCTCGAGCAGCACCATTCGTTCGTGCGGCTCCCCGGCCCGGGCTACCGGCCGCGGGCCTTCCATCCCCGCGCGGGGCTCTTCCCGACCGTCTTCTTCGACTTCGCGCAGGGCCTCGAGTCCGACTACCGGCGCCGCTGGGCGATGCGGTGGCGGCTGGAGCCGAGCGACCCGGAGGCCTACGTCCAGGGCGAGCTGGTCGAGCCGGTCGAGCCGATCGTCTACTACCTGGACCCGGCGATCCCCGAGCCTTACCGGAGCGCCTTCATCGAGGGCGGCCTGTGGTGGAACGAGGTGCTGGAGGCGGCGGGCTTCCGCAACGCCTTCCGGATCGAGCCGTTGCCCGAGGGGGTGGATCCGATGGACGCCCGCTATTCGGTGATCCAGTGGGTCCACCGGCGTGAGCGCGGGCCGTCTGTCGGGCCCTCCTACCGCGACCCCCGTACCGGCGAGATCCTGAAGACGGTGGTCCGCATGGACTCGTACCGCTCGCTGGTGAACCACGACATCTACATGGGCCTCGTCCCGGCCGCCGGCCCCGAGGGGCTGCCGATGACCGCCGAGGCGTTCGCCATGGCGCGGCGGCGGCAGCACTCGGCGCACGAGATCGGCCACACGCTGGGGCTGGCGCACAACTTCATCGCGGCCACCCAGGGACGCGCCTCCGTGATGGACTATCCGGTGCCGCTCGTGCGCCCGGCCGAGGACGGAGGGATCGACATCTCCGAGGCGTACCGGCCGGGCCCCGGCGCGCACGACAGCCTGGCCATCCGGTACGCGTACACCTGGTATCCCAGGGCCGAGGCGGAGCGGGAGGGCCTCCGGACGATCATGGAGGATGCGGCGGCGCGCGGGCTGAGATTCATCACCGGCTTCCACGCGGCGCCCTCCGGCGCCCTGCCGGACGCCACGCAGTGGGTGGAGGGCTCGGACATGCTCTCCGCCCTGGAGCGGACGATGGCCGTGCGGCGCCGCCTGATCGACGCCTTCGACGAGCGGGCGCTGCGCTTGGGCGAGCCGCTCGCGGCGCTCAACAAGCGCTTCGCGCACGTCTACCTGCACCACCGGGCGGCGCTCCAGGGCGCCACGAAGGTCGTGGGCGGCATGGAGTTCCGCTACGCGCTGGCGGGGGAGGGGGCCTCCGGGAGCGGCGCGGAGGCCTCGGAGGGCGGGCCGACGAGCGGCGCGGGCGCCGCAGCCGGCGCGGAGCCTTCTGCGGTCGCGGAGCCGCCGACGCGGCCGCTTCCCCCCGAGGAGCAGCGGCGCGCTTTGTCGCTCGTGCTGTCGGCGATCGCGCCGGAGGCGCTCCGGGTGCCCGACCGGGTCGCCGCCCTCATCCCGCCCAGCCCGTTCGGCTGGGACGGGGACGAGACCCCGATCCCCTCGCGGGCCGGACCCGCCTTCGACCCGCTGACCGTGGCGCACAGCCTGGCGCAGGAGGTGGTGGACGGGCTGCTGCACCCGCAGCGGATGGCCCGGGTGGCCTCCTTCCACGCGCGGGACGCGGCCTCGCCGTCGCCCGACGAGGTGCTGGGGGCGCTGGTGACGGCGACGTGGGGGGCCGGGGGCTCCGGCGGGGGCGGTGTCCCGCGCGCCGGGGCCGGCGGCGCGGGGTCGGAGCCGGCGGACGAGCCGGCGCTCCGCCGTGTCGCGCAGCGGGCGGCGCTGGACGGCCTGCTCGACCTGGCGGGGAGCCCGGACGCCACGCCGGAGGTGCGCGCGGCGGCCGAGGCGCGGCTCGCCGCGCTCCGAGCGGACCTGGAAGCGCGCCCCGGGCCCGCGGACCGGCCGGCCGAGCGGGCCCACCGCGCGGCCGCGCGCCGCGACATCGACCGCTACTTCGAGGGCCGGGACGACCCGGCGAAGCGCCCGCGTCCGGCCCCCATCCCGCTCCCGTGGCCGTAGGGACCCCGCACACGAAGGAGGACGCGATGCTCCATGGTCGATCGCTCGCCCGGATACGGCTCACACCCGTCGTCACGACCGCGATCGCGATCGCCCTCGTGGCCTCGGTGGCGGCCGCGGCGCCGGTAGCGGCGCAGGAAGGGCCGCCGGAGCGTCGGCCCGGGATGGGTCCGCGCGTGGAGCACCTGGTCCCCGACGACTGGGGGCCGTGGCCCTTCTCGGAGGCGGTCCGGGTCGGCCCGATGCTCTACCTCTCCGGGCAGATCGGGATCGATTTCGACACGGGCGAGCTCGTGCCCGGCGGCATCGGCCCGGAGACGCGGCGGACGATGGAGAACATCCAGGCGGCGCTCGAGCGGTACGGCTCCTCCCTGGACCGGGTCGTCCGCTGCCTGGTCATGCTGGCGGACATGTCCGAGTGGTCCGCGATGAACGAGGTGTACGTGACCTTCTTCCCGGGCCCGAAACCGGCGCGCAGCGCCCTCGGGGCCAGTGGGCTCGCGCTCGGCGCCCGGGTGGAGATCGAGTGCACCGCGACGGTGGCGCCCGAGGCGATGCGTCGGCGCCGATAGCGCCTGTGGCAACGCACGGAAGCACGGAGGAGGACGCGCGATGCGTACGGTGATCCTGGGAGGAGGCTTCGGCGGCCTGGCCACGGCGACCGAGCTGCGCCGCCGGCTGGGCGAGGAGCACGAGATCGTGGTGGTGGACCGGGGCGACCGCTTCCTGATGGGCTTCCGGAAGCTGTGGGGGCTGGTCGGGCTCGAGGGCGGCCTGGAGGCCGGGAGCCGACCGCTCGCCGCGCTCGAGGGACGCCGCATCGGCTTTCGACACGCCAGCGTCGAGGCGATCCACGGGGCGGAGCGCCGGGTGGAGACGGATGCGGGCGAGCTGGAGGCCGACTTCCTGGTGGTGGCGCTCGGGGCGGAGCCGCGCGGGGACGCCGTCTCCGGGCTGCGCGAGCACGCCGTGAACCTGTATGACCCGGCCTCGATCCCGGACGCCGCCGCCCGGGTGGCGGCGTTCCGCGAGGGCCGGGTCGTGGTCGGGATCGCGGGGCTCCCCTACAAGTGCCCGCCGGCCCCGTACGAGGCCTCCATGCTCCTGGAGGAGCATTTTCGCGGGCGCGGGGATGCGGAGGGGGTGGAGGTCGCGGTCACCACGCCCCTGCCGGTCCCGCTGCCCCCCGCCGGCCCGGCCGGGAACGAGTGGCTGACCGGCGAGCTGTCGCGCCGGCGGATTCGCTGCGAGACGGGCCGGGAGATCGTGGCGGTCGAAGCGGGGCGACTCCGCTTCGCGGGTGGCGGGAGCGACGGAGGCGGCGGGACCGACCGCGAGGAGAGCGCCTCGCTCGCTTTCGACCTCGCCCTTCTCGTTCCGCCGCACCGGCCGCCCGCCGCGGTGGCGGAGAGCGACCTCGCCGGGGAGGGCGGTTGGATCCGCCCCGACCCCCGCACCCTCGCCACCGGGCACGAGCGCGTGTGGGCGATCGGCGACTGCGTCCACATCCCGCTCGGCGAGCGTGCCGCCCTGCCCAAGGCGGGCCTGTTCGCCGACGGGGAGGGCCGCGTGGTCGCCGCCGCGATCGCGGCCGAGGCGACGGGCGGCGAGTCGCCCGAGCCGTTCGACGGCCGCGGCGCCTGCTTCTTGGAGACCGGCGCCGGCGAGGCGGCCCTGCTGGAGGGCCGCTTCTATGCCGAGGGCGGCCCGGACGTCCGGCTCCAGGAGCCCTCCGCGGAGCACGCGCGACGGAAGCGGCGGCTGGAGTCGGAGCGGCTGACGGAGTGGTTCGGCGGCTGACCCCGGGGCCGCGTGGCTGAGGGCGTGCGGATCGAGTCCCACCGTGGCGGGGTCCGTTTCCGGGTGCGCGTGCAGCCGCGGGCCTCCCGCGCCGAGGTGGCGGGGCCGCACGGCGACGCGCTCCGGGTGCGGCTTACCGCGCCGCCGGTGGAGGACGCGGCGAACGCGCAGCTCGTGGCGCTCCTGGCCGACCGGCTCGGCGTCTCGAAGAGTGCCGTGACGATCGCCCGCGGCGCCCGCGGCCGCTCCAAGGTGGTGGAGGTGGCCGGCGTCTCCCCGGCGGCGGTGAAGGCCGCGCTGGAGGCCTGAGCCCGTGAAGCGGGCGCTCGCCCTCGTCCTCGGAGCCCTCGCGGTGCTGCTGGCGGTGGTGGCGGTCCGCACGGCGCGGCTGCAGCCGCCGACGCCCGCCGACGCGCACCTGACGGAGGCGGCCCGATCGAGCGCCCTGGATGACGAGGAGCGGGATGCGGCGCCGACGCCGGAGGGGGCGATCGAGCGGCTCGCCCGGGCCCTCACCTTCCGGACCGTTTCCAGGCTTGACCGCGAGCAGGTGGAGCGGGCGTTCGCCGGCGCGGAGCCCTGGCGGACGGACGCCCTCGGGCCCGACGCTGCACGACCCGATGCCCCCCGGCCCGAGGCCTCCGAGCCGCTCCCGGCCGAGTTCGAGGAGGACGAGTTCGCCGCCTTCCACGCCTTCCTGCGGGGGGCGTTCCCGCGGGTGCACGAATCGCTCGCGCGCGAGTCCCCCGACGGCCGGGCGCTCCTCTTCACCTGGCCGGGCCGCCGCCCGGAGCTCGCGCCGGCCGTCCTCATGGCCCACATGGACGTGGTTCCCATGGAGCCCGATACGGAGGATGAGTGGACGTACCCGCCCTTCGGCGGCCGGGTGGCGGACGGCTACGTCTGGGGCCGCGGGGCGCTGGACGACAAGGCCGGCCTGATGGCGATCCTGGAGGCCACGGAGGCGCTGCTCGCCGAAGGGTGGCAGCCCGATCGCACCTTCCTGCTCGCTTTCGGAGGGGACGAGGAGGTGGGCGGCACCGGCGGGGCGGCGCGGATCGCCGCCCGGCTGGAGGCCGAGGGCGTCCGCCCGGCGGTCGTGGTGGACGAGGGTGGCTTCCTGGTGGAGGACCTTCTGGAGGGCGTGCGGGCGCCGGTCGCGCTCCTCGGGATCGGAGAGAAGGGCTACGCGAACATCCGCCTCACGGTTCGCGGGGCCGGCGGGCACGCCTCCGTGCCGCCCCGCGAGCCGGCCGCCGCCGTGCTGGGCCGCGCCCTGGACCGGCTCGCCCGGCATCCGATGCCGCCCCGGCTCGAGCCGGCCGCGCCCACGTTCGAGGCGATGGCACCCGAGATGGGCCTTCTCGCCCGCGCGCTGTTCGCGAACCGCTGGTTGACGGCGCCCCTGATCCGCGGGCGCCTTTCCCGCCAGCCGACCACGGATGCGCTCATCCGCACCACGATCGCGCCCACCCTCCTGGAGGGGAGCGGGAATGAGAACGCGCTGCCCGCGCGGGCCAGGGCGCTGCTGAACGTCCGCGTGCTGCCCGGGGACAGCGTGCGGGACGTGGTCGCGCACGTCCGACGTGCCGTGGACGATGAGCGGGTGGAGGTGACGCTGATCGGAGGGCCGTTCGCGATCGAGCCGCCGCCGGTGTCGCCCGACTCGGGCGCGGCGTACGAGGCGCTGCGCCATGCGGTGGCGGCGAGCTTCCCGGAGGCGATCCCGGTGCCCTATCTGCTCTTCGCGGCCACCGACGCCCGCTGGTTCGCCCCGCTCACGCCCCACATCTACCGCTTCCGCCATTTCCGTCTGGGGCCAGGGGACGCGGCCCGGATCCACGGCACGGACGAGCGGATCGCGGTGGAAGACCACCTCCGCGGGATCGGGTTCTGGCGACGGCTGATCCGGTCGATCGACGCGATGGAGGTGGCCCGATGATTCCCTCGCCGGCGCGTCCGCGCCGAGGCGGGCGGAGCGCCGTGTCGAAGGCCCTCGGTCCCACGCGGACGCGTGGGGCGCCGCACCGCGCGTTGCTCTCGCGCCGCGAGGGCGCGAAACTCGTCCTCCGCGGTGCCGCGTGGACCGGCCGAGCCGGGACGATCCCATGCTCCGACCGGTCGCGAGCGGATCCGCGGCGTTTCGGCTCGGAATCACCTCTGAACGACTCGGGAAAGGGACGTCCTCCCATGCGCGCTTCCGACTCCCGCGATTCCTCCAGCGGAGGGCCGATGCCCGCCACCGCGCGGCGGCGTCCGCATCGCCTGGCGACGCTCTCGGCCGCCCTCCTGCTCGCCGCCCCCGCGCTCGCGCCGCCGGCGTTCACTCCCGACTCGGTCGAGGCGCGCTTCGCGCCCGCCGCGCTGCTCGCGCAGGGGATCACGGCGGAGCAGGTGGCCGAGCTGCGGCAGGTCTCGGCGGTGGCGATCAGCCCGGACGGGGAGTGGGTCGCCTACACCCTCTCCCAGCCCCGCGCCCTCGACGACCCGCCGGGACGTCCCTTCGCGGAGGTGTACGTGGTGCCGGCCGCCGGCGGGGAGCCGCGCGCCGTCATCGAGGGCCCGAACAGCGCCTCCGGCCCGGCCTGGTCGCCCGACGGCGAGCGGCTGGGCTTCGTGGCCCGGCTCGAGGAGCGGCACGACCGGCCACAGGTCTACGCGGTGCCGGCCGAGGGCGGGGAGCCCGAGCGCCTGACGGACGCGCCCGACGGGGTGGCCGGCTTCGCCTGGTCGCCGGACGGCGAGGCGATCGCCTTCACGGCGCGCGAGCCGGAGTCCGAGGAGGCACGCGAGCGCCGGGAGGCGGGCTGGGACATGCAGGTGGCGGGGGAAGACGAGCGCCACCTCCGGCTCTGGCTCCAGCCGGCCGGCGGCGGCGACGCGCGGGCCCTCACCCCGCCCGACCTCACGGTGCGCGACTTCGTCTGGGCGCCCGACGGAGGCCGGCTCGCCGTGCAGATGACGGAGGAGACCGGGGCGGACGCGGACCTGATGTTCCGCCGGCTCTACCTGGTGCCGGTCGAGGGCGGCGGCCGGGAGGCGGGCGAGCCGGAGCTCCTGGCGCCCACCGAGGGGAAGCTCGGTCCGATGGCCTGGTCCCCGGACGGCGAGAACCTCGCCTACCTGGGCGCGACATCTTTCCACGATCCACTCGCCCAGAGCGTCTTCGTCGTCCCCGCGGCGGGCGGCGAGCCCCGGAACCTCATCCCCGCCTACGAGGGGAGCGCCGAGTGGGTCGGGTGGACGGACGCCGGGGCGGTCCTGTTCGCGGCGGTCGAGGGCACGCGCACCGCGCTCCGTCGCGTCCCGGTCGCCGGGGGCGAGGCGCAGCGGATCCTGGGCGGCGGCCCGGAGATCCTCCGCAGCCTGGACCTGGCCGACGACCGGGACCGCTTCGCGGCGCCGGTCTCCACCCCGGCGCACCCGAACGAGGTGTACGTGGGCTCCTTCCGGGCCCGCACGGCGCAGCGGCTGACCGACCACAACCCGTGGCTCGAGGGCGTGGCGCTGGCCGATCAGGAGACCATCGTCTGGGAGGGGGCGGACGGCTGGCGGATCGAGGGGGTGCTAACCCGCCCGCTCGGCCTGCCCGACGGCGAGCGGGCACCCCTCGCCGTCCTGCCGCACGGCGGGCCGGAAGGGGTGAGCGTGGACGGCTGGACGACCCGCGCGCTCTATCCGGCCCAGCTCCTGGCGGCGAACGGCTACGCGGTCCTGGAGCCGAACTACCGCGGGAGCGGCGGCCGCGGGGTCGCCTTCTCGATGGGCGACCACCGGGACCTCGGGGGCAAGGAGTTCGAGGACGTGCTGGCCGGGATCGACCACCTGGCCGAGATGGGCCTCGTGGACCCGGAGCGGGTGGGGATCAGCGGCACTTCCTACGGCGGCTACTTTTCCGCCTGGGCGGGCACGCGCCACTCCGACCGCTTCGCGGCGGCGATCACCTTCGCCGGGCTCTCGAACTGGATCTCGTTCACCGGCACCACGGACATCCCCGTCGAGATGTCCGAGGTCCACTGGAATCTCTGGTGGTTCGACAACCCCGGACAGACGTGGGATCGCTCGCCGGTCGCCTGGCTGGTGGGGGCGGACACGCCGATCCTGGTCGCCCATGGGCTGGCGGACGACCGGGTCCACCCCGAGCAGTCGCTCCAGCTCCACCAATTCCTGGAGCTGAAGGGGGTGCCGACCGGGCTCGTGCTCTACCCGCGCGAGCCGCACGGCCTGCTGGAGCGGCCGCATCAGATCGACTTCATGCGACGCATGCTGGAATGGTTCGATCGACACGTGAAGGGGACTCGCGATGACGAATGAGAGGACGTGGAGCACGCGGAACGGCCGCGGGGCCCGGCGCGCCGCCCTGGCGGCGCTCGCCTCGGCGGGGATGGCGCTGATGGCGCCGGCCGGCGCGGCGGGGCAGGGGGCGGAGGGGCGGCCCGCCGCCGCGGACGCCGCGGCCGAGGCCACCCCGGAGGGCCGGACGACGGCCGCCACGGCACTCGCCGCTCGGATCGACACGGCCGTGGCGCGCCACGCCGAGGAGGCGGTCCGCCTCCGCCGCCACATCCACCAGCACCCGGAGCTCGGGAACCGCGAGTTCGAGACGGCGGCCCTGGTCGCCGAGCGGCTCCGGGCGCTCGGCTACGACCGGGTCGAGACGGACGTCGCGCACACCGGCGTGGTCGCCGTGCTGGAGGGCGGCCGGCCGGGCCCGGTGGTGGCCGTCCGGGCGGACATGGACGCCCTCCCCGTCACCGAGCGGACGGAGCTCCCCTTCGCCTCCACCGTCCGGACCGAGTATCTCGGCCAGGAGGTGGGGGTGATGCACGCCTGCGGGCACGACATCCACACCGCCGTGCAGCTCGGGCTGGCCGCCGTGCTGGCCGACCTGCGGGACGAGATCCCGGGCACCGTGAAGCTCGTCTTCCAGCCGGCCGAGGAGGGGCCGCCGCCCGGCGAGCGCGGCGGCGCCGAGCTCATGGTCGAGGAAGGCGTGCTCGAAGATCCCCGTCCGGCCGCCATCTTCGGGCTCCATGCGCTTCCCTCCATGGAGGTCGGAGAGCTCGGCTACACGGTCGGCCCGGCGATGGCGGCGGTCGACCACTTCCGGATCGAGATCATCGGCCAGCAGTCACACGGCGCGCGGCCGGAGGAGGGGGTGGACCCGGTCGTCACCGCCGCCCAGGTGATCACCGCGCTCCAGACGATCCGCTCCCGCACGCTGTCGCCGCTCGCTCCGAGCGTGGTCACGGTCGGGATCGTCCGGGGCGGCGAGCGCTTCAACATCATCCCCGAGCGGGTGCACCTCGAGGGCACCGTCCGCACCTACGACCCGGCGGTGCGAGACGCGGTGGAGCGCCGGATGGACGAGATCCTGGCGGGCATCACGGCCGCCGCCGGGGCGAGCTACACGCTCGACTACGAGCGCGGGACGCCGGCCACCATCAACGACCCCGAGCTCTCCCGCCGCATGGCGCCGACGCTGGAGCGGGTCGCGGGGGGCGCGAACGTCGCCGAGCTCGACCCGACCATGGGGGGCGAGGACTTCGCCTACTTCGCGAACGAGGTGCCGGGCTTCTACTACCGGCTGGGGACCACCGCGTCCGGCGGGAGCTCCGGCGGTCTCCACACGCCGACCTTCACGGGCGACGACGGGGCGGTGCCGGTCGGGATGCGCGCGATGGCGAACCTGGTGTTCGATTTCCTGACGGGCGAGAGCGAGGCGGCGGGCGGCGCGCCGTAGGACGCCCGGGCCGAAGCTCGCCGCCGCGGGCGGGAAGTCATGCGGCCAGGGGCCGGTGGTCGTGCGGCCGCCGGGCGGCGGTCGGGAGCGCGTCGGGTCCCCGAAGGCGAAACGCCCCGCCGGCTCGGCCGGACGGGGCGTTCGCATCGCGGTTCCGGAGAGAGCGCTACATCTCGCCGTCCGTCTTCTCCTTGTCGGCCTTCTTGCCCATCGGGATGTCGCCGCAGGCGACCGGCGAGCCGTTCGCCGCGTGCACCTGGATGAACAGGCTCGGGTGCTCCCGCCCTTCGGGCATGCCCGCCGCGGCCTCGCCGCGCGCCTGCTCGTAGGGCGCCGCCTCGTCCGTCTTCTCCTCGGCCTCGTCCCCGCCCCGCGCCATCTCCATGGCCGGCGCGATGTCCTCGGCCGTCACCACGGTCGTGCTGGTCGCCTCGCCGTCCCGGGCCTCCACCGAGGACAGGGCCGTCACGACGGGCCCGCCATCGACGCAGGAGCCCTGGTGCACGTGGGCGGGCAGCGCGGCGTCTCCCTCCACGCCGGTCAACCGGATCTCCACCTGGTGCGCCTCGGCCGCCTCGGCCTCCTCGGGATGGGTGATCAGGGCCTCGCCGGAGATGCCGCTGTCTCCGACCGGCTCGAGGGCGACGGTCATCCCGCCGTCGGCGTGCGCTTCGGCGTGCGCCGCATGGTCGTCGTGCCCCTCCTCCCGCTCCTGCGCGTCCGCCGTCGTGAAGACGCCGAACGCCAGCAGGAGGGGAAGGGCCACGAGCGTCGAGGTACGGATTCGCATCGTTCTGCCTCCTTCGCTCGCCTGTGCGGTTCTCCTCACCTTGCCTCCGGGCTCGTCGACGGCGGTGACCGGCCTCGCGGCCGGGCGTCCGTCCCCGGGAGCCACACCACCCGTATGCAAGATATCGACCGGAGCGGCGCGCCGCCCGGAGGCCGGCCCGGTGAGCGGCGGCTGCGTGCTCGGCGCCCGCCCCTGGCGCAGGGCACGTCTCCCGCGGCTGCGGGCCCTTTTCGGGCGGCGCCCGGCCGGCGAAACTTGGCCGGCGGCTCATGATGGACGGATCGGCGGGCGGCCTATGATGGACCGATCGGGGAGGGCCCGCCCGGAGGACAAGGCGGCCGCGCTGGCGTCTTACGGGCGCGCCCTGCAGGACTATCACTTCCACGGCCGGACCGACGCCACGCTCCTGCTGGAGAGTAGCTTGGGCGAGCGGGAGGCGCTCCCCGTGGCGGTCTTCTTCCGGGAAGAGGATGCGCTCCTCCCTTGGGAGGCCCACGCGCTGGACCTGTGCCGCGGCTGGGTCCTCGATGCCGGGGCGGGCGCCGGCGTGCACGCCCTGATCCTCCAGGAGCGGGGCCACCGGGTGACGGCGATCGACGTGGTCCCCGAGGCGGTGGCGGTGATGCGCGATCGCGGGGTGGCGGACGCCCGGGTCGCGGACCTGTTCGGGCTGGAGGGCGGACCGTTCGACACCGCGCTCCTGATGATGAACGGCTTCGGGCCCGCGGGGGACCTGGATGGGCTGGACTGGCTGCTGCACCGCCTGCGGGCACTCGTCGCCCCGGACGGGCAGGTGCTGGCGGACGGGGCGGGCCTCCGATCCCCGCCCGATGCCCGCGGCCCCCCGCCCGAAGCCCGGGGCCCCGCGGCCGAGGCCGGAGGTCCGGCGGCCGAAGCGCGAGGTCCGGCGGCCCCTCCATCGACCGCCTACCCCGGGGAGACCCTGGTGCGGCTCGCCTACGGGGACGGGCCGCCCGCCCCGCCGTTCCGGGAGCTCTACGTGGACTTCGAGACGCTGTCGGAGCGCGCCCGCGCCGCCGACTGGGTTCCGCAGCTCGCCTGGCGGGACGAGGCGGGCGCCTACCTCGTGCGCCTCGTCCGGGGCTGAGCCCCTCCATCGGGCTCGGCGCTTCCGGACCGAGGCCCCGCGCCTCGGCCCGGCTCGGGAGCCATTCGTCGGCGGTCGGGCTCGACGGAACGGCGCGCAGGGGACACGTTCAGGCATGCTTCGAGTGGACGCCGTAGAGCTGCGCGAGGTGCGCCTTCCGCTCCGGGAGCCGTTCCGGATCTCCTCGGGAACGGTCGCGGAGCGCCGCATCCTGCTCCTCCGCCTCGTGGACCCCGACGGGGTGACGAGCTGGTCGGAATGCGTGGCCGGCGAGCGGCCGAACTACTCGCCGGAGACGATCGAGACCGCCTGGCTGATCCTGCGCGACTGGCTGGTCCCGGCGGTGCTGGGCCGCGACTTCGAGGATCCGCAGGGCGTGGCGGCGGCGGTCGAGGCCGAGGCGCGCGGCCACCGGATGGCCAAGGCCGCGCTCGAGATGGGATTCTGGAACCTCGCCGCCCTGCGCCGGGGCCGGTCCCTGTCGGCGCTGATCGGCGGCGAGCGCGAGGCGGTGGAGACGGGGATCTCGCTCGGGATCGAGGAGCGGCCGCAGGCGATCGCCGAGCGCGTAGCGAAGGAGCTGGCGGCCGGCTATCGAAAGGTGAAGCTGAAGATCCGTCCCGGCCTGGACGTGGCCCACGTCCGCGCCGCGCGCGAGGCGGTGGGGCCCGAGGCGCCGCTGGCGGTCGACGCGAACGGCGCCTACGCGCCGGAGCGCGTCGAGGCGCTCGAGGCGCTGGACGAGCTCGGGCTCCTCATGATCGAGCAGCCGTTCGAGGGCGAGGACCTCCTGCGCCACGCGGACCTGCAGGCGCGCCTCCGCACCCCGCTCTGCCTGGACGAGTCCATCACCGGCCCGGCGCGCGCCGAGGACATGGCCCGCCTGGGGGCGGGACGGATCGTGAACGTGAAGCCGGGCCGGGTGGGGGGGTTCGCCGCCTCGCTGGCGATCCACGACCTCTGCGCCGCGCGGGGAATCCCCGTCTGGTGCGGCGGGATGCTGGAGAGCGGGGTGGGGCGGGCCTACAACGTCGCGCTCGCCTCGCTGCCCAATTTCCGGCTGCCGGGGGACCTGTCTCCGAGCGCGCGCTACTGGGAGCGCGACCTCGTCACGCCGGAGTGGACGATGGAGGACGGCCGGGTCCGGGTCCCCCGGGAGTCGCCGGGGCTCGGGGTCCGGGTGGACGAGGACCGGGTCGAGGACCTCACGGTCTTTCGCGAGCACCGCGCGGCGCGGGGGACCCCGCGGGTGCCGGCGTGACGCTGCCGGCCGGGGTCGCCGAGCGCTTCCCGCCCGCGCTCCGCGAGCGCCTCGTCGCCCTCCGCCGGTCGCTGCACCGGCATCCCGAGCTCTCGGGCGCCGAGCGCCGCACGCAGCGCGAGCTCCGCACGGCGTTGGAGGCCGCGGCACCCGCCGAGCTGCGGGAGGTCGCCGGGACCGGGCTGGTCGCCCGCATCGCCGGGAGCGAGCCCGACGTGCCGCCGGTCGCCGTCCGCGGCGACATCGACGCCCTTCCGATCACCGAGGCGACCGGGCTCCCTTACGCTTCCGAGGAGACCGGGGTCATGCACGCCTGCGGGCACGACGTGCACGCCACCTGGGCGGTCGCCGCCGCCCACCTGCTGAGCGCGCGTCCGGCGGCGGGGGACGTGCTGGTGGTGCTCCAGCCGGCGGAGGAGCGGGCGCTCGGCGCCCGGGCCGTGCTGGAGAGCGGCGCCCTGGACGGCGCCGCCGTCATCTTCGGGGGTCACGTGGACCGCGAGTACCCGGTGGGCGCCGTGGTCGTGCACGAGGGGCCGATCGCGGCCTCGGCGGACTTCTTCGCCGTGCGCCTCCGCGGCGCGGGCGGGCACGGGGCCCGGCCCCACCAGACGCGCGATCCGATCGCGGCCGCGGCCGCCCTGGTCACCGTGCTCTACGCGACGGTCCCGCGCCGGCTGGACCCGGACCGCCCCGCCGTCCTCACCGTCGGCAGCCTCCACGCGGGGGAGGCCGCGAACGTGATTCCCGACCGCGCGGAGCTCCGGGGGACGATCCGCGCCACGCTGCCGGAGGTGCGGGAGATGGTGATCGGGGAGCTGCGCCGCCTCGCGGAGGCGGTGGCCGGCGCGCACGGCGTGGACGCGGAGGTCGTGGTGGAGCCTGCCGTCCCGCCGCTCCTGAACGCCCCCCGGCCCGCGGCCTGGGCCCGCGCCGCGGCCCTCGACGTCCTCGGGCCGGAGGGCGTGGTCCCGCTGGCGGCGGCGAACCTCGCCGGCGAGGACTTCGCGATCTACCTGGAGCGGATGGCCGGTTGCTTCCTGCGCATCGGGGCGCGGGAGCCGGGCGGCGAGTTCGTGCCGGCGCACTCCCCGCGCTTCTACGCGGCCGAGGAGGCCCTCTTCGTCGGCGCGGCGGTGCTCGCCGAGGCGGCGCGTCGGGCGTCGGCCGCGCTGGCCGAGGACGCTGGCGCGGGCGGCCGCGCCGCCGGATGAGCCCCCCCGGGGCGCCCGGACCGTCCCGCCGCCGCCGGGCGCGCCGCGGCGGCGAGCGGTCCACGCCGTCCCGCCCGCCGGTCCGGTCGTCCGAGCCGACGCTCCGCCAGCTCGAGGGTGCGGCGGACTACGCCGCCTGCCTCGCGCTACAGCGGGAGATCTGGGGTCGGGACTTCTCGGAGCGCGTTCCGCTCTCCCTCTTGATGGTGGCCCGGAAGACGGGCGGCGTGGTCGCGGGCGCCTTCGATCCGGAGGGGCGGATGCTCGGCTTCGTGTTCGGGATCACCGGCCCGGACGAGACGGGCGAGCTGCGCCACTGGTCGCACATGCTGGCCGTGCGGCGCGAAGCGAGGGGCCGCGGCATCGGCCTGCGGCTGAAGCGATACCAGCGGGATCTGCTCCTGGGGCTCGGGGTGCGGGAGGCGCTCTGGAGCTTCGATCCGCTGGTCGCGCGGAACGCCCACCTGAACCTGCGCCGGCTGGGCGCCGAGGCGGTGGAGTACGTGGTCGACATGTACGGCCGCGACACGGGGAGCCCGCTGCACGGAGGCGCCGGCACCGACCGGCTCATCGTGCGGTGGGAGCTCGCGTCCGACCGGGTCCGGCGCGCCCTGGAGGGGGAGGGGCCGCCCCCCCATCCGGAAGTGGCCGAACCGGAGCGGGCGGCGGTCGGGTCGAACCGGAGCCCGCCGCTCCCGGCCGCGCTCGAGGCGGACCAGGCGGGCGCTCCCCGCCTCGCCGACCCCCGGCCGGAGGGACCGGCCGTGAGGCTCGAGGTTCCGCCCGCCTTTCCGCGCCTCGTGGCGGAGCGGCCCGAAACCGCCGCGGAATGGCGCCGGGCGAGCCGGCGCGCCTTCCTCGCCGCCCTGGAGGGTGGCTACCGCGTGGCGGGGTTCGTCCGGACGCCGCCGGAGCCGCCCGGAGAGGCGGGGGACGACACGGGCGAGAGGAGGGGCGCGAGCGCGGAGGCGGCCGGCGGCTGGTACGTGCTGCGGCGCGAGCCCGACTGAGCCCGCTCGCC
>CAZTGV010000007.1:0-4096 GCA_964613475.1 uncultured Gemmatimonadota bacterium | reverse complement strand
AGGCGGCCGGCGGCTGGTACGTGCTGCGGCGCGAGCCCGACTGAGCCCGCTCGCCGCCACGCCTCCCGCCAGCGGTTCTCCGAGGCCTCTCGCGCCGCGGACGACCGGGTGCGTCCGTGCCTCACGACCAGATCTCCTCGAACATGTCGTACCGGGACGGCCGCATGCCGAGGGCGCGGTAGGTCGCCCGGGCGGGGGCGTTGTCGCGGTCCACGTAGAGCCGGAGCCCGACGGCCCCGACCTCGCGGGCCCGCCGGCGGACCAGCGCGTGCAGGGCCCGGTAGACGCCGCGGCGCCGCCAGGCCGGGGTCACGAAGACGCTCTGGATCCACCAGATCGGCCCGTTCCGCCAGTCGCTCCACTCGAAGGTGACCATGGCCTGGCCAACCGGCGCGGGACCGTGCGCGCGCGCGCGATCCGCGCCGGCCGCTGTGGCCGCCCCGGTCGGGTCGGGGGCGGCTTCGGCGGCCTCGAGCCGCACCGGTCCGGACGCGGCCACCGACTCCGCGATGAAATACCGCCCCCGGGAAGGGTCTTCGAGGAGCGTCCGCACGCCGGCGGTCAGGCGCTCGGGGTCCAGCTCCCGGCCCTCCGTCTCGCGGGCCATGGCCTGATTGAAGGCGACGATCCGCGCCAGGTCCGTCGGGGTGGCCTCACGGACCCGAACGCCCGGATCCATCGATCCGGGCCCGTCCGCAGGTTCGTTCACGGGGAGGACCGAGGATGTCGAAAACGGGCGGCCCGCCGGATCGCGGACCGCCCGTTCGCGAGGGAGGCGCCCGGCCACCGGCGAAGCCGGCGCCGGCGTGCCCCGCCGGTTCGGAGCCGCCTCAGCGGCGGTCCTGCTCCGAGCCGACCACGATGATGTCGAAGGGTCCGGTGCCGTGGAGCTGGATCACGGTCTCGCCCCGGGCCCCTCCGAAGTGGGGGTGCTCCGCATCGATGAACAGGTAATCGCCGGGCCGGTAGGTGTCGAGCTCCGACTCGTCGGCCTCTTCGCCCATCGCCAGCAGGAACGTGCCGCTGAGCACGGTCACGTTCTCGGCCATCGGGTGGAAATGAGGCGGGAAGCGGTAGCCATCGGGAAAGCTGAGCCGGATCACGTACGCCCCGCCGGCCGCGGCTGGATCCCCGTGGATCGCCGCGATCTGCATTCCCGAGTCGAATCCGGGCACCTCGATCGGGTTGAACTCGATCTCGGCCCCCGTCACGGGGTGGAACGCCATGGCGCCGTCCTGTGCGAGCGCCGGAACCGTGAGGGCCGCGAGCAGACACAGGGCGAACGCGAAAGGAATGGCTCGATACTTCACAGACTCCTCCTTCGACGTGTACGTCGGTGAGCGGGATTGGAGCGCCGTCTCCTCCTCTTCCTCCTCCCCTCCACGCCGGCCCCAACATGGCGGCGCGGCCGGGGTGCGTGCAAGCTGGACCGGCTGGCTTGGTCCGGCCCGGCGACGGGTGTACAATGGCCGTCGACCGTCGCCCGGACATCGTCCGGGTCTCGTCCCCGCGTCGCCCGAAAAGGAGTCGCCATGCGATCCACGGCCCGTCTCCGCTCGTCCGCCCTGGCGCGACCCGGCGGTCCGCGGTCGCCGGTCTTCGCGGCCGGGGCGCTCCTCCCGGCCCTCGCGGCGGCCGCGCTCGCGACGGCGGCTCCAGCCGGTGCCCAGGAGCCCGGCGCGGCGGAGGCGGCCGCGGCGGAGGAGCCGGCCCGCTGGGCCGCGATCGGCCCCGCGCCCCCGGGGGAGCAGCCCGTGCTCCGCGACATCGTGGAGGCGGTCTCGGCCGAGCGCATCGAGCGCGACATCCGGACCCTGGTCGGTTTCGGCACCCGCCATACGCGATCCGACACCCTGTCCGACGATCGCGGGATCGGCGCCGCGCGCCGCTGGATCAAGGCGCAGTTCGACAGCATCTCGGTCGCCTGCGGCGGTTGCCTGGAGGTCGTCTACCAGCGCTCCATGGTATCCGGCGAGGACCGCATCCCCGACTCGACCGCCGTCGTGAACGTGCTGGCCATCCAGCGGGGCAGCGCGGATCCGGACCGCTACGTGGTCATGTCCGGCGACATCGACTCCCGGGTGAGCGACGTGATGGATGCCGAGAGCGAGTCTCCGGGGGCGAACGACAACGCCTCGGGCATGGCCGGGGCGCTCGAGGCGGCGCGGGTCCTCACCCGCTACCGGTTCCCGGGCACGATCGTGTACGCCGGCCTATCCGGGGAGGAGCAGGGGCTGTACGGCGGGCAGCACATGGCCCGGGTGGCCAAGGAAGAGGGTTGGCGGCTCGAGGCGGTGCTGAACAACGACATGATCGGCAACATCCAGGGGCAGGACGGGGTGGTGGACAACACGGTCCTGCGGGTGTTCTCGGAGGGCGTGCGGGCGGACGAGACGGAGCGAATGGCCCGCATCCGCCGCTTCACCGGCGGCGAGGTCGACTCCCCCTCCCGCAACCTGGCCCGCTACATCGCCGAGCTCGCCGACCGGTACGTGCCCAACCTGCGCGTCATGCTCGTGTACCGGCTGGACCGGTTCGGCCGCGGCGGCCACCACCGGCCGTTCAACGACGAGGGCTTCCCGGCGGTGCGGATCATGGAGGCGCACGAGGACTACCGGCGGCAGCATCAGGACCTGCGGGTCGAGGATGGCGTGGAGTACGGGGACGTGGTGGAGGAGGTCGAGTTCGACTTCGCGGCCAAGGCCACTGCGCTGAACGCGGTGACCCTGGCCTCGCTCGCCTGGGCGCCGCCGCCCCCGCGCGCGGTCGAGATCGAGGGCGCGGTTCGGCCGAGCACGACCCTCCGGTGGGCGCCCGCATCCCGGGAGCGCGCTCCCGAGCTGGCCGGCTACCGCGTGTACTGGCGGCTCACCGACGCGCCCCGCTGGCAGTGGAGCGCCTGGGTCGGCGATGTCGCCGAGCACACGCTCCGGAACATCGTCATCGACAACTACCTGTTCGGCGTGGCGAGCGTCTCCCGCGACGGCTTCGAGAGCCCGGTCGTCTTCCCGGGGCCGATCGGCGCCTTCGAGCCGGTCGAGTGGCAGGAGCGGGAGCTAGACGGCTAGCCGGGCGCCTGGCGGAGGAGGAAGGCGCAGCGGGGCCGGACCGGGTCCTCCCGGCGGCACCGCTCGGTGACCTCGTGGCCGGTCGCCTCCTCCAGCAGGGCGGCCACCAGGCCGCACAGCTCCGGGTGGTCCCCCACCAGGGCCCCGAGCGGGCAGGCGTGGCCGCGTAGCCACACCCCCTCCGAGGCGGGGTCCCGCTCCACATCGGCCCCCAGCTCCGCGAGGACGCGTCGGGCCAGGTCGACCGGCTCGGCGCCTTCCTCGGCGGCCCGGGCCTGCCGGCCGGCGTGCCGGCCGGCGTCCCGGAGGAGGGCGCGCAGCCGGTCCTCGCCGTGCCGGGTCTCGAGCACTTCGAGCAGCCCGGCCAGCACGGCATCGTACGCCTTCGGGAAGAGCTCCTCGGCGGAGGCGGTGGACGCATACACGGTGGGGGGCTTCCCCACCCCTTCGCGCCGCACGCGGACCGGCTCCACCAGGCCGTCGCGCTGCAGGGCGGCGAGGTGGCCGCGGACCGCGTTGGCGCTGATCCCGAGTTCCTCGGCGAGCTCCGGCGCCGTGCGCCCGCGGCGACGGACGAGGGCGAGGACGCGCCCGCGCGTGCTGGCCAGGAAGCGCGCCCGCCA
Organism: uncultured Gemmatimonadota bacterium; assembly: GCA_964613475.1. Classification (GTDB taxonomy): domain Bacteria; phylum Gemmatimonadota; class Gemmatimonadetes; order Palauibacterales; family Palauibacteraceae; genus CAZTGV01. The sequence continues at coordinate 405 of CAZTGV010000007.1, read as the reverse complement.
CGCCAGCGTGCCGGACGCGGGCCCGGCCGGCGCTTCGCGTTCCGCCTCCTCCGGAGTGGCTCCTTCCGGCGTTCTCGCCTCGCTTTCCATGCTCCAAAGCTAACCGCCGGCCGTCCCTTGCCGCAATTACATAATCGCTTTATTCTCTAATTTCCCGCAGGACGTCCGGGGCGCCGGCAGGCGCGCGGGGTTCCCTAGAACCGGAGGCGCACGATGCTGACCTGGGCCGTGATCCTGTTCGCCGTGGCCGCCGTGGGCGGCGTGACCCTGATCTCCATCCGGGCGCGACGCCCCGAGGTCCCGCTCGGGCTCGCCGTCGCGCACGGGCTGGCCGCCGCGACCGCCCTCGTGCTCCTTCTGCTGGCCGTGCTCGGGGGCGGCACCCCGGGCCTGGCGACGGTGGCC
>CAZTGV010000006.1:0-50778 GCA_964613475.1 uncultured Gemmatimonadota bacterium | reverse complement strand
TCAGCAGCTACGGCTACGACATGCGGGTGGCCGACGAGTTCCGGATCTTCCACAATGCCCTCTCCCCGCTGGTCGACCCCAAGGCGTTCGACGCGCGCTCCTTCCTGGAGGTCCAGGGCGAGGACTGCATCATCCCGCCGAATTCCTTCGCGCTGGCCCGCTCGGTCGAGTACTTCCGGATCCCGCGCGACGTCCTGACGATCTGTGTCGGCAAGTCGACCTACGCCCGGTGCGGGATCATCACGAACGTCACGCCCTTCGAGCCGGAGTGGGAGGGCTACGTGACGCTGGAGATCAGCAACACGACCCCGCTGCCGGCTCGCATCTACGCGAACGAGGGCATCGCCCAGGTGCTCTTCTTCGAGTCGGATGAGCCGTGCGAGGTGAGCTACGCGGACAAGCGGGGGAAGTACCAGGGGCAGCGCGGGGTGACGCCGCCCCGCCTCTGAGCCGCCGGCCGCCTCCCGGGCGCGGAGCGCTTGGGCGCGCCCCGGGCGCCGGAGCGGTGAGGACCGCTCAGGCGCGGAGCGCGGCGACCGCGAAGGCGATCCAGCCGGCCAGGAAGCAGAGGCCTCCGACCGGCGTCACGGCCCCCAGCCAGCGCGGCCCGCCGAGCGCGAGCAGGTAGAGCGTCCCGGGGAAGACGACGAGGCCGGCCACGAAGAGCCAGCCGGCGATGGGCCATCCCGCCGCCGGCCACCGCGTCGCGGCCCACGCCACGATCAGCAGCGCGAGGGCGTGGTACATCTGGTACCGGGCGGCCGTCTCGAAGACCGCGAGGCCGGCCGGATCCACCCGGCCACGCAGCCCGTGGGCGCCGAACGCCCCGGCGGCGACCGAGAGGAACGCCGCGAGCGCGCCGAGGAGCAGGAAGAGCTTCGGCATGCCCGCAACCTATCGGGCGGGCAGGGCAACGCCAGCCGATGTATGTTGTGGGGCGTGACGCCGGGCGTCGCGGGTCGGGCGTCGCGGTCCCGCGGCGGCTCGGCCCGGCGACCGGGCCGCCGCCTTCGGAGGGTGGGGCGGCCGGCCCGGACGGGAGGCAGGGAGAGGGAGGCCACAATGGCGAAGACGCGAGACGAGACCGGCAGGCGGGAGGACGGAGGGCGGGAGATGGTGCTCGCGCTCCTCCCGACCGAGGGCGAACGGGACGCGGCCGTCCTGGCCGCGCTCCGCGAGGTGGACCCGGAGCTCCGGGCGGCCCGCGGCGCCGACGAGGCGCGCCGGGCGCTTCGGGACTCCACCGCCTCCCTGGTCGTGCTGGACGCGGCCGGTCCCGCGGAGGAGGCGACCGCGCTCCGGAGCGCGGTCGCCGACCGGGACGGCCCGTCTCCCGCCCGGGTCCTCCTGCTGCTGCCAGCCGAGGCCGAACCGCCGGAAGGGGCCGGCCACTGGCTCGTCCGGCCGTTCCGCGCCGAGACGTTGGTCGCGCTGGCGCGCGCGCTCCTGGAACGCCCCGCGGCCGCTTCCGCCGGGTCCGGCGGGGCCGAGCCGACCCTCCAGCTCCGGCGTCCGGGCCGCTTCAGCGCCCGGCCGCTGTACGGGGACGCCGAGCGCTACGTGCGCGAGGCGTTCGAGCGGGCCCGCGCCGCCGGGACGGCACCGGACATGGAGGCGGCGCGGCTGCTCGCCGAGCGTCTCCACACCTCCCTGCTCCAGAGCAACCTGCTGCTCCTCCGCGCGCTCGAGCCGTACAAGCGGTTCGAGCTCCCGGCGCACTGCGCGAACGTGGCGATCATCGCGGGGAAGATCGCGCTCGGGCTCGAGTACCCGATCTCGGACACGCTCCGGGTGCTCCAGGCCGGGCTCCTGCACGACCTCGGGATGATGCGTCTTCCCGACCGGATCCTCCGCAAGGAGGGACCGCTCACCCCGCCGGAGCGCGAGGAGATGCAGCGGCACCCGGAGCACGGAGCCGAGATCGTGCGGGGCCTCGGGCCCGAGTACGAATGGCTCGAGCGGGCCGTGGCCCAGGAGCACGAGCGGCACGGCGGACAGGGCTATCCCGAGGGACGGTCCGGCGAGGCGATCGACCCGGTCGCGCGCATCCTGGGGGTCGCGGACGTGTTCGAGGCGTTCTCGCACGCCCGGGCCTACCGCTCGCCCTTCACCTCCTACGAGGCGCTCGAGAAGGTAATCGCGCTGCGGGGCGAGCACTTCCACCCGGAGGTGGTGGACGCGCTCACCGACGAGATCTCCGTCTTCCCCCCGGACAGCTACGTGCTCCTGAGCAGCGGAGAGATCGGACGCGTGGTAGCCGGGAACCCGGAGAACCTGATGCGCCCCACGGTGGAGGTGCTGTGGGACGAGGATTGGACGCCGCTGGCGGCGCCGCGCGAGGTGCCCCTGGCCGACGAGCCCGGGCTGTCGATCCGCCGGCCCCTGCACGAGGCCGAGGTGCCGATCACCTGACGGCGTCGCGGCGGGGCGGCAGCGCGGCCTCGACCGCGGTTTTCAGGCGGGCAGGCTCACCGCCTCCATCGTCGCCCGGACGTCCTCGGCCGAACGGTGGAGCGCGTCCCGCTCCGCCCCGGTGAGATCCACCTCGAGGATCGCCTCCAGCCCGCCGCGCCCGAGCTTGCACGGGACGCCCAGGAAGAGCCCCTCCAGGCCGTACTCGCCCTCCAGCCAGGCGGCGCACGGCAGCAGGCGCTTCTTGTCGCGGACGATCGACTCGCACATCTGCGCGACCGCGGCCGATGGCGCGTAGTAGGCGCTCCCCTCCTTGAGGAGCCCCACGATCTCTCCCCCGCCCTTCCGGGTCCGCTCGACCAGGGCCTCGATCCGGTCCTCCGGAAGCAGCTGGGCCAGCGGGATCCCGCCCACCGAGACGGTGCTGACGAGCGGCACCATGCTGTCACCGTGTCCCCCGAGCACCAGCGCCTGCACGTCCTCCACGCTGACGTCCAGCTCCAGCGCGATGAAGCTCCGGAAGCGGGCGGTGTCCAGGATGCCGGCCATTCCCACGACGCGCTCGCGCGGGAAGCCCGTCGTCTCCTTGGCCACCCAGGCCATGACGTCCAACGGGTTGGTGACCATCACGACGATGGCCGCGGGGCTGTGCCGCCGGATCTCCTCGGCGATCCCGCCCACGATCGAGGCGTTCTTGGCGACCAGGTCGTCGCGACTCATGCCCGGCTTGCGGGCCAGCCCCGCGGTGACGACCACGATCCCGGAGCCGGCCGTCTCCTCGTAGCCGTTCGTGCCGCGCAGGCGCGTGTCGAAGCCCTCCACCGGGGCGGACTCCCACTGATCCAGCGCCTTGCCCTGCGGGAGGCCCTCGACGATGTCGACCAGCACGACCTCGCGGGCCAGCTCGCGCTCGGCGATCCGCTGGGCCGCGGTGGCCCCCACGTGGCCGGCCCCCACGACGGTGATCTTCCGCAAGCGCCCCTCTCCTCTCTCTCCGGTCCGCCTTCGCTGCGCTCAGGACCCGCGCGCGGCGGCCATCGCGCCGGCGCGCCGCGCCGCCTCCTCGGCGACCGCGTCCAGCGCGCGGTCCCAGCGCTCCGGACTCATGCGCTCCACCGCGGCGTCCAGCAGCTCGAGCAGCTCGATCATCTCCGCCCGGGTCACGGGACGGTCGGGCGGCCCGACGGACAGCCGCTCGTGCAGCTCGCCGAGCCGGTCCTTCAGGTCGCGGTAGCGCTGCCTCTCCTCGTAGGTCATCCCTGCGTCATCCCCTCTCGCGTCGTCTCATCGACCCGCCGCGTCCCCTCGATCGCCCGGCGCCTCATCCGCCCACCTGGCTGAGCGCCGCCAGGCCGCCGCTTCCCCGCGCCGTTCCGAGCTGAAGGAAATGGCGCTTCGGCTTGCCGGCCAGTGCCCGCCGAACGGCCCCCTCGATCCGTCCCGTCGTCCGGAGCGGCGTCTTCAGGTCGATCTCGTGGTCCCCGAACAGGCACGTGCGGAGCTTGCCGTCCGCCGTGAGCCGCATCCGGTTGCAGCGGTCGCAGTAGTTGTGGGAGAGCGGCGTGATCACCCCGATCGTGCCGGGCGCGCCGGGATACCGGAAGTAGCGCGCCGGGCCGTTGCCGGTCGGTCCCTCGTCCGGCGCCAGCCCCCCGAGCTCCCGGATGCGCGCCAGCACCTCGGAGGCCGGAAGGAAGTGGTCCGTCAGGTGGAGGTTCTCCTGCACCGGCATCAGCTCGATGAAGCGCACGTGCCAGGGACGGGTCCGCGTCCGCTCGGCGAAGTCGACCAGCTCGTCGTCGTTCAGGCCGCGCAGCGCCACGCAGTTGATCTTGATCGGATCGAAGCCCGTCGCCTCGGCGGCCTCGATCCCCGCGAGCGTGTCGTCGAAGAAGCGCGCCGGACGGCGGGCGATCTCCTCGAAGCGGTCCCGCCGCAGGGTGTCCAGGCTGATGTTCACCCGGCGCACCCCGGCGGCCCGCAGCGCGTCGGCGAACCGGGGCAGCAGCACCGCGTTCGTCGAGAGCGCGATGTCCTCGATCCCGGGCACCGCCGACAGCATCCGGGCGAGCTCCGCCAGCTCCGGACGGACGAGCGGCTCCCCGCCGGTGAGCCGCACCCGCGAGAGCCCCATGTCGGCCATCTGACGGACGATCTCGGCGATCTCCTCGTAGCGCAGGATCTCGGCCTTCGGGATCCACTCCAACCCCTCCACCGGCATGCAGTACGTGCAGCGGAGATTGCACTTGTCCGTGACCGAGATCCGCAGGTAGCGGATCCGCCGCCCGTGCTGGTCCTTCACGGCGTCCCGCCCGCCGGCGCGCCGTCCTCGGCCGGGACCGCGGCCCGGGCCGCGTTCGGGCGGACCTCGGTCCCGCCGACCCAGTCCTCGGAGCCGTCCGCGTAGCGCTCCCGCTTCCAGACGGGGAGCCGCTCCTTGATCATCTCGATCACCGCCCGGGAGGCGGCGTACGCTTCCGCCCGGTGCGGGGCCGCCACCGCGATGGCCACGCTCGGCTCGCCGAGCGCCAGCTCCCCCACCCGGTGCGCCGCGGCGATCGCGCCGGCCCCATGGGCTTCCGCGGCCTCGCGGGCGATCGCCTCGAGCTCCCGCTCGGCCATCTCCCGGTACGCCTCGTAGGCGAGCGCCGCGACGCGGCGCCCGGCGTTCCGCGCCCGCACGCGTCCGATGAAGAGCACGACCGCCCCGTCCTCGTGCGTGCCGAGCCCCTCGAGCAGCCGCGAGGGCTTGAGCGGCTCCGCCGCGATCTCGGTCCGGATCCGGGGCGCACCGCTGCCGCCGGCCACCGGCGGGATGAGCGCCACTTCGTCGTCGTCGACCAGCCGCCGCTCCGGCGGGGCGTACTCGCGGTTCACGGCCACGGCCGGCCGGGCCGGGATCTCGCCGAGGCCCGATCGCTCGCGCAGCACGTCCAGAAGGTCGGAGACCGTGCTCCCCGGGGCGAGCTCGACGGTCGCCTCCTCGCGCCCGGCCAGCTCCCGGAAGCGGGCGAAGAAGCGGACGCGCACCCGGATCGCGGCGGCCGTGCGCCGGGCGGCCTCAGGCACGCGCCCCCTCCCGCGGACGCTCCACGGCGTCCGCGCCCTCCGGACGGTCCGCGGCGTCCGTCTCCTCCGTCCGCTCGCCGGCGTCCAGGGTGCGCAGGTAGGTCATCAGGCGCGGCACCGCGTGCTCCTCGCGGAGCGTGGAGACGCGCACCCGGGTCCGGCCCTCCCGTTCGGGATCCGGAAAGGCGGCGACCGCGATGTTGCCGCGGAAGGTGCCGAAGCCGAGGTGGGTCTCGCTCTCGCGCTCGAGCCAGGCGCTGTGGAGGGCGTCCTCGCCGAGGAAGAACCGCTTCACCGCCCGCAGGACGGCCTCCGGCGGCAGGTGCGTGGTGGTCTCCGTCGTCATCGCCGTCGTCGCCTTCCTTCCGCCGTCCGAACCCGCCGAGCTGTCGCTTGACGGGCTCGCGGGCGCCTCCCTATGATCCGCCGGCCCCGGCTCGCGGAGCGCGGGTCCGCCGCGTCGTCTCGCTTCCGCAAGCTCCGTACGTCGAAGATACCGACCGCCTCGTCGCCCTTCAATCGAGCGAGGGAGCGTGCGCTTTTCGTCCAACATCGCGTCGCTGAGACCTTCCGCTACCCTGGCGCTCGCGGCGCGTGCCCGCCGCCTCGCCGAGGAAGGACGCTCCATCGTGGACCTCTCCGCCGGAGAGCCCGCGTTCGGCACCCCGCCCTACGCGGCGGAGGCCGGCATCCGCGCGATCCGGGAGGGCCGGACCGACTATCCGCCGACCCAGGGGATCCCGGCGCTGCGCCGGGCAATCGTCGACTACCTGCGGGAGACCGTCGTCCGCGCCCCCGACGACCCCGCCGCCGTGCTGGTGAGCGCGGGAGTGAAGCAGGCGCTCTTCAACGCGGTCTACTGCCTCTTCGGCCCGGGCGACGAGGTGCTGGTGCCCGCCCCCTACTGGCCCACCTACCCGACCCTGGTCGAGCTGGCGGGGGCGACCCCCGTGGTGGTCGAGACGGCCTGGGAGGAGGGCTTCCAGTTGGAGGTGGACGCGCTGGAGAGGGCCCGCACCGACCGGACCCGGGGGCTCCTGCTGAACAGTCCGGGCAACCCGACCGGCACCGTCTACGGACGCGACCGGCTGGCGCGGATCCTCGCCTGGGCGGGTGAGCACGACCTGTGGGTGCTGTCGGACGAGATCTACCGCCGGCTCCACTTCGCCGACGGGCCCGCCCCCTCGGTGTTCGACGTGGAGGACCGGCCGGAGCGGGTGGTCCTGTTCGACGGGGTGTCCAAGGCCTTCTGCATGACGGGATGGCGGATCGGCTATGCGGTGGGTCCCGCGCCGCTGATCGCCAAAGCGACGGCGCTCCAGAGCCAGACGACCTCCGGCGCGGTGACCCCCTCCCAGCACGCCGCGGCCGCCGCGCTGGGCGAGGCCGCGGCGCGCGAGGCGGCGGTCGAGGGGCTGCTGGAGCGGCTGCGCCGGACGCGCGACATGGGCGCCGCCGTCCTGGCCGACCTCCCCGGCCTGGAGTTCCGCCCCCCCGCCGGGGCGATCTACTTCTACCTCCGGCTGACGGGGGAGGAGCCCTCGCTGCAGGTCGCCGAGCGGCTCCTCATGGAGGCGGGCGTGGCGGCGATCCCCGGCGAGCCGTTTGGCTCCCCGGGGCACCTGCGGCTCAACCTGGCCGTGGCCCCCGAGACGATGGACGAGGGCCTCTCACGCCTCCGCCGCTTCTTCACCGAGGTCCGACCCTAGCCGGGGGCCGAGGACCCGATTTCCCCCCGGCGCCGGATGGAGACCGAGGGGAAACGCCGCGGCTACGCCTATGGCCAGTCGGCTTCTTCGGCGACGTGCTCCTTGAACAGGCGCGACGGCTTGAACACCGGAACCGTCCGGGCCGGCACGCGCACCGGCTCGCCCGTCCGCGGGTTCCGCGCCATCCGCGACTTGCGATGCCGGACTTTGAAGGTGCCGAAGCCGCGGATCTCGATGTGCTGCTCGTTCGCCAGCGCCTGCTTCACCGCGTTCAGGAACGCGTCCACCACGGCGCCGCAGTCCTTCTTCGTGATGCCCGGACCGATCGCCTCGTACACCTGTTCCACCAAATCCGCCTTGGTCATGGCTCCTCCCCTCCTCTTCTCGTAGTAGACGCCTGCGAACGGGCGCTCGCCCGACCCCCGGGGCCGGGCGGATCGGCGGGACCGGCCGGCCGCGCCCTGTCCGGTCCCCTCGTCACCTCCACTCGTACAGCAGCCGGGGCGTCACGCCGGCCCCGGTCGGCATCCAGCGCGTCCAACGCCGCCACTCCCCCTCGGGCACCCCGATCAGCAGGTCGAGCAGGCCGAGCCGGCGCTCCCGCGGTCGGATGGTGGCCGGTCCCTCGCCGAGCCCGGAGAGGCGCCCGGCCACGTCGATCGCCTGCTCCAGCGACCCGATGCCGTCCACCAGGCCGAGCCCGATCGCCCGCTCCCCGGTGAACACCCGGCCATCGGCCAGGGCCTCGACCCGCTCCCGCCCCAGCCCGCGGCTCTCGGCCACCGCCTCCACGAACTGCTCCCACACGTCCCCGACCAGCCGTTCCAGGATCTCGCGGTCCTCCTCCGTCATGGGCCGGAACGGGGAGCCCACGTCCTTGTGGGGTCCGCTCTTCACCACCTCCCACCCGATGCCGACCTTGCGGAAGAGCTCCTGGGCGTTCGGGAACTCCATGATCACCCCGATCGAGCCGGTGATCGTCCCGGGGAGCGCGTAGATGCTGTCGGCCGGCAAGCTCACGTAGTAGCCGCCCGAGGCGGCCACGTCGCCGAGCCAGGCGACCACCGGTCGGTCGTCCTCCTCCTTCAGGCGCTGGAGCTCCTGATAGATCGCCTGCGAGGCGCCCACCCCGCCCCCGGGAGAGCGGATCTCGAGCACGAAAGCGCGCACGGACGCGTCCTCGCGAAAGCTCCGGAGGTTGCGGAGGACCTCCTCCTCGGAGGCGATGACTCCCTCGATCGGGAGAATCGCCACCCGGCTGCCGGTGAGGACGGGCACGCCCTCGCCGAGGAGCAGCCGGGCGGAGACGTACACGCCGCCCGCGAAGGTGAGTAGAAGCAGCGCGATCGTCGCGACTGTGGTTCGTCGGCTCCAAGCCAACGGGCCGATCCCCTGCGTGTGGGTTGCCCGGGGGGCGAGGAGGTCGGAGGACCGTCGCCCGTCCCGGGAGGGGCGGGCCTACAGCCCCGCCGCGGGCGCGATCAACCTAATCAGGCGGATCCGGCGCTGTCAACCTCTTGAGGTCTCGATAGTTCCGTCATTGCGGTCACGAAGCGCTCGAACAGGTAACGACTGTCGTGCGGCCCGGGCGCCGACTCGGGATGGTACTGCACCGCGAACACCGCCCGCTCCCGGTGGGCGAGGCCCTCGATCGTGCCGTCGTTCAGGTTCCGATGGGTGACGCGCAGGGCCGGGGCGCCCGCCACCTCCTCGCCCTCCACTTCCCCGGCGACCACCGCGAAACCGTGGTTCTGGGAGGTGATCTCGACCGCGCCCGTCTCCAGGTTCTTCACCGGGTGGTTTCCGCCCCGGTGTCCGTACGCGAGCTTGAAGTTGCGGCCGCCGAAGGCGCGCGCCACCAGCTGGTGGCCGAGGCAGATGCCGAACACCGGCAGGCCCGCGTCGCTCGCCGCCCGGATGCGCTCCACCGCCCCCGGCACGGCCTCCGGGTCCCCCGGTCCGTTCGAGACGAACAGCCCGCTCGCCCCCGCCCCGAGGAGCGCTTCGGGGGTAGTGTCGGCCGGCAGCACCCGGACGCTGAACCCGGCGTCCCGGATCAGCTCCAGGCTGCGCCGCTTCACGCCGTAGTCGAGACAGAGCACCAGGCCGCGCGCCGGCCCGGCGGGCGCCAGCTCGTACGGCTCGGGCGCGCTCACCCGGGTGGCCAGGTCGCGGCCGCGCATGGGAGGCTCGGCCCGCAGCCGGCGCTCCGCCTCGGCCGTCGGCACCGCGGCCGGGAACATCGCGGCCCGCATGGCGCCGGCCTCCCGAATGTGCCGGGTCACCGCGCGCGTGTCGACCTCCGTGAGGGTCGGGATCCCGTGCCGCCGCAGGTAGGCCGCGAGCTCCGGCGCCTCCTCGGCGGCGCGGGCCGCGCGCTCCGACGTCGGCCCGTCGGCGGGCGCTCCCGTCTCGCCCGACGCCGCCGAGAGGTGCCGCACCACGAAACCGGCGACCCACGGGCGTCGGGACTGCTCGTCCGCCGGATCGGTGCCGTACACGCCCATCATCGGTGCGGTCATCACGACGATCTGGCCGGCGAAGGACGGGTCGGTCAGGACCTCCTGGTAGCCGGTGAGCACGGTCGTGAAGACGGCCTCGCCGCGCGCCCCCTCGGGCGGGCCGAGATAGCGCCCCTCGAAGCGGCGACCGTCCTCGAGCAGGAGGTAGCCCTCCCGCCGTGCGGGATCGTCGCCTTCCGGCCGGCCGGGACCGCCGTTCGGCGGGGACTCGTCTTCCACGGCTTGCGCGTCCATCACCTCGGGCTTCGCTTAGGCTCCGGTCGAAGGTCCACGGCTTCGAGGCCCGGCCGGGTGGCGCCGCCCCAGGGGCGGCGCGCGACGCGAAAGGACGCCGGGGTGAGCGAACCGCTGGTCTACATCTTCGCCGACGAATCCTGCCTCGGCAACCAGTTCCAGGGTCGCGCCAATCCCGGCGCGGCCGCCGCGCTGCTCGAGCGCTTCGACGCGCGGCGGGGCTGGCACCGGCGGGACGTCTGGCGGCACGAGCCGGATACGACGAACAACCGGATGGCGATCGTCTCCGGCATCCTCGGGCTCGCCGTCCTCCGGCGTCCGTGCCGCGTCGTCTTCACCAGCGACAGCGAGTACCTGGTGAAGGGGATGAAGGACTGGATCCATCGCTGGGCGGAGCGCGGCTGGCGGCGGAAGGGGGGACGGATCGAGAACCTGCCCCTGTGGAAGCGGCTGGCCCGCGAGGCCCGGCGTCACGAGGTCGAGTGGCGCTGGGTGCGGGGACACGCCGAGCACCCGAAGAACGAGTACGCCCACTGGCTCGCCGTGCGCGCGGCCCGGGAGGGCGACCGTTCGGAGGGCCCTGTACCCTCCGGCTTCGACGAGTGGGTGTCCGCCCGGATCGACGACGGACGGTTCGCCGACTTCCTGGACGTGCCGTCGGAGGAGTCGTTCCGGCCGGACCCGACCCCTCCGGACCCGGACTCGGGCCCGGACTGAGGGGCGACGACGGTCGGCCTCGGAGGCCTCGGCCAGGCTAGGAGCCGCCCTCGCCGCCCTCCGCTCCGCCCCCGCCGGGGTCGGGCTCGCCCGCGGGCACCGGCTCCGCGCCGCCCGGGATCCCGGTCCGCTCGCTCTCCAGCACGCTCGTCGGGTCCGCCGGCACCTGGGGCGACGGCCCCATGCCCTCCTGGAGCACCGAGTCGGGCGCCTCGCCGAGACGCGTCGACAAGACCGTGAGGACGAGCGCCAGGAACAGGAAGACGCCGCCCCCGACCCACGTCAGCTTGGTGAGCACGGAGGCGGTCTGGCGTCCGCCCATGAACGACTCGGTGGAGGAGGAGGCGCCGCCGAAGCTGGCCGCCAGGCCTCCGCCCTTCCCCGACTGGATCAGGATGATCACGCAGAGCAGCAGGGCCACCAGCGAGATCGCCAGGATGAGGAACGTGTACATGCCGCGATCGGCTCCGCGTTGGAGCTCCCGGACGCTTCCGCCCGGGGGCGTGAAAAAGAGGCGCGCGCTCCGTGACGCGTCGCCTCGTCGTGTCTCCGTCTTTGCGCGCTCGGACGCCCCGGAGGCCTCGCCCTCCCGGGCCGGCGCCTTAGAAAGCTAGGGGCACGGCCCGGCGAAATCAACGATGCCTCAGGCGGTGCGCGCGCCGGCCTCGGCCGCGCAGATCGACGCGAAGCTCTCCGGCTCCAGGCTCGCGCCGCCCACCAGCACGCCGTCGATCCCCTCGGCGGCGAGGAGGGAGGCGATGTTGCTCGGCTTCACGCTCCCGCCGTACAGGATCGGCGCCCGCGCTGCGGTCTCCTCGTCCGTCAGGTGGCCGATCCGCTTCCGCAGGATGGCGTGCGCCTCGGCGGCGTCCTCCGGCTCCGCGTTGCGGCCGGTACCGATCGCCCACACCGGCTCGTAGGCGTAGGCCAGGGCCCGCCGCTCGTCGGGGCCGAGCTCGCGGAGCGCGGTTCCCACCTGGCGCGACAGCACCTCGTACAGCCGGTTCTCCTCCCGCTGCTCCAGCGTCTCCCCGACGCAGAGGATCGGGCGGAGGCCGGCCTGGAGCAGCCGCTTCAGCTTGCGGCCCACCCGCTCGTCGTCGTCCCCGAACTCCCGGCGCCGCTCCGAGTGCCCGGCCAGGCCCCACAGCGCGCCTGCCTCGGCGGCCATGGCCGCCGAGATCGCGCCGGTGTGCGCGCCCTCGCGCTCCTCGTGCACGTCCTGGACGCCGATCTCGAGGTCCTCCCGATCCCCCGCCGCGCGCCGGAAGGCGGAGATGCTGATCGCCGGGGGGAAGAACACGACCCGGGCGCCCGGGCGCGGCGCGTGCAGGGCGACGAAGGACTCCACGAACGCGCGCGCCTGGCGCGGCCCCTTGTGCATCTTCCAGTTGGCGGCGAAGAACGGCCCGTTCCCCTGCGACATCGTCCCTCTCGGCTCGGGTGCGTGCGCTCGCGGATCCGGCGGCGGCGGGACGCCGGCATCGCTCCGGCTATGCGTCGTCCAGCGCCTCCAGACCCGGCAACGTTCCGGTGGCGAGGTACTCCAGCGCCGCGCCCCCGCCCGTCGAGACGTGCGAGACCTGATGCGCGACCCCCGCCCTGCGAATGGCGGCGGCGGAATCCCCTCCGCCGATCACGGTGAAGGCGCCGCGGCGGGTGGCTTCGGCGGCGGCCCGGGCGAGGGCCACCGTGCCCTCGTCGAACGGCTCCCGCTCGAACCGTCCCATCGGGCCGTTCCAGAAGAAGGTCGCCGCCCCTTCCAGCTCGGCGGCCCACGCCTCCCGCGTCTCCGGACCGACGTCCAGGGCGGCGGCGGCGGCGGGAATGCCGTCCGGGGGCACCGTGCGCGCCCCCCGCCCGGGGTCGCCCTCGGCCCCCGCCGCACCCTCCCTCCCCGAGCCATCCTCGGACGAGGCGGGCGCCACGACCAGGTCCGTCGGGAGCCGCAGCCGGTCTCCGGCCGTCTCCATCACCTCCCGCGCCGCCTCGAGCGCGTTCTCCTCGACCAGGGAACGTCCGGTGCCGAGGCCGCGCGCCCGCAGGAAGGTGTTGGCCATCGCGCCCCCCACCAGCAGGCGGTCGGCCGTCTCGGCGAAGCGCTTCAGCAGCGCCACCTTGTCGGACACCTTCGCGCCACCGAGGGCGACCACGAACGGACGTGCCGGCGTCTCGCGCAGCGAGTCGAGCGCCTCGAGCTCCGCCTCCACCAGCAGGCCGGCCACCGCCGGTCGGAGGTGCCGCGCCAGGCCGACGATGGAGGCGTGCGCCCGGTGCAGGCTCCCGAAGGCGTCGTTCACGAACAGGTCGCCCAGGGTGGCGAGCCGGCGGGCCAGGTCGTCGTCGTCGGAGGTCTCGCCCGGAAGGAAGCGGGTGTTCTCGAGCAGCAGGACCTCCCCGCTGGTGAGCGCCCGGCTCGCCTCGACCGCGTCCGCCGCGTCGGCCGGGCCGCCGAAGGCGACCGGCACCCCCAGGAGCTCCGACAGGAGCGGTGCCACGGGCGCCAGCGAGAGGCGGGGGTCGGAGCTTCCCTTCGGACGTCCCAGATGGGAGAGGAGCACGGGACGCGCCTCCGCGCGCAGCAGGTGCTCGAGCGTGGGGACGGAGGCCTCGACCCGGGCGAGATCGGTAACCCGCCCGTCTTGCAGGGGCACGTTGTAGTCGACCCGGACCAGCGCGCGGCGACGCAGGAGCTCGGCGGCGGACAGGTCGCGGAGGGTGCGCTTCACCGACCCGGCGTCAGGCTCCGGCGCGGGCGGGCAGCCGCTCGCCGACGTGGCGGGCCAGCTCGAGGCAGCGCCGCGAGTAGCCCCACTCGTTGTCGTACCAGGCGATCACCTTCACCAGCCGATCGCCCATCACCGCGGTCGACAGCGCGTCCAAGATCGCGCTGGCCGGATGCCCCACGTAGTCGACCGAGACGAGCGGGTCGTCGCTGAAGGCGAGGATCCCCTCCAGGTCGTCGCCGGCGCGGCGCCGGAACGCGTCGTTCACCGCCTCGACGCTCGTGTCGCGCTCGACCGTGGCGACCAGGTCCACGATCGACACGTCCGGCGTCGGGACGCGCATCGCCATGCCGTCCAGCTTGCCCTGCACCTCGGGCAGCACCAGCCCGGTGGCCCGGGCGGCGCCCGTGGTGGTCGGGATGATCGACAGGGCGGCGGCGCGGGCGCGGCGAAGGTCCTTGTGCGGCAGGTCCAGCAGCTGCTGGTCGTTCGTGTAGCTGTGGACGGTCGTCATGAGGCCCCACTCGAAGCCGAACTCCTCCAGCAGCACCTTGACGACGGGGGCGACGCAGTTCGTCGTGCAGCTCGCGTTGGAGAGGACGTGGTGCGCCTCCGGGTCGTAGGCGCCCTCGTTCACCCCGAGGACGATCGTAATGTCGGGCTGTTTGGCCGGCGCGGTGATGATCACCTTGCGGGCCCCGGCGTCCAGGTGCTTCGCCGCGTCCTTGCGCGCCCGGAAGACGCCGGTGGACTCGAGCACGACGTCCACCTCGAGCTCGCCCCACGGCAGGCTGGCTGGATCACGCTCAGAGAGGACCCGCAGGGAGCGGCCGTCTACGCGCAAACCGTCCGACTCCACGGAGACATCGCCCGGAAAGCGGCCGTGCACGGAGTCGTAGCGGAGCAGATGCGCCAGCGTCTCCGCGTCCGTGAGGTCGTTCACGGCCACGAACTCCAGGTCCTGGTCCCGCTGCGCGAGGGCGGCGCGCAGGATGTTGCGCCCGATCCGGCCGAATCCGTTGATCGCCACTCGTACGGACATGTCCGCCTTTCCTTCCGAGGTCCGTCGGGCCGTCGGCCCGAAGCCGTCCGTTCGCTCTTCCGTTCTCCGCCCCCGCCTCGCCGACTGCGTCCGGTCGAGTCGTTCGCGCCTCCCGGCGCCTCAGGCGCGGCCACCGAGCGGAGTGCTGGCCCTGGCGAAGCTTACCACGCCCGCGCAGGGGGTTCCAGCCTCGAGCAGCGCCTCGGCGCAGGCGGCCGCGGTCGACCCGGTCGTGACCACGTCATCGACCAGCACGGCGAGTCGCCGCCGCCGCGAGCCGGCGGCCGCGCGGAACGCGCCCTTCACGTTGCCGCTCCGGCCGCGCCGCCCGAGACGCGCCTGCCTTCGTCCCGTCCGCACGCGGACCAGGGCGCTCAGGCAGGGCCAGCCGGTGGCCTCCGTCAGCGCGCGCGCCAGGAGCTCCGCCTGATTGAAGCCGCGCTCCCGCGCCCGCGCCGGCGCGAGCGGCACCGGGACGAGGACCGCGCCCTCGCCCGGCGGCGCCAGGCGCCGGGCCGCCTCCGCCATCGCCCGGCCCATCGGCTCGGCGAGCGAGCGCCAGCCGCCGTACTTCAGCCCTCGCACCAGCCGCGCCGCGCCGGCCTCCATCCGAAACGGCGCCGCGGCCCGCCGCAGCGTCTCCGGCCAGTCCTGGCAATCCGGACACGCCCCCGCCGCCGCGAGGCCGGCCCCCGCGCCCGGGTGCGTGGCCCCGCAGCGCTCGCAGTGCGGGGGCGGGATGCGGGGAAGCCGGTGCCAGCACAGCGCGCAGACCGGCGGCCGCGCGGGCGGCAGGCCCGCGCCGCAGTCCACGCACGCCGGCGGGATCAGCGCATCCAGCAGCCGGCGGCCGAGGCCGACCGGCGCCGACCTCCCGGCTTCCGCCGGGAGCGCGGGAGCGCACGTTCCATGCCTTGCGCCGCCCCGTCGGTGGGCGCGCCCGCGCGCCGCCGCGGGACCGTCTCGCGGCTCCTTCACCGGGCCCTCGAGCGCCCCGCCGGAGCCCGCGCCGCCAGCGCCGCGCGCGCCGCGCCGCGCATCGCCTCGAGCGGGGGCGCGACGTCCGGAAACCAGCGCAAGAGCGCGAGACCGGCCTGCCGGACGAGCATGTCGAGACCATCACGCGCCGGCACGCCGCGGGAGCGGGCGTGCCGCGTCCAGGCGGTGCCGTCCGGCCCGTACACCAGGTCCATGGCGGCCCCGACGGCGGCCGGGCCCTCGAGCGAGAGCGGCAGCGGATCGTCCGCGCGCAGGCCGAGCGAGGTCGCGTTCACGACCAGCTCCCAGGCGGTTCCCGGGCCCTGCGCGAGGCGACCCTCCTCCTCCCCCGCTGATGGGGGCAGGAGGGCGCCCGCCACGACCCGGTCCCCCGCGCCCCCGAGCTCGGCCGCCAGCGCTCGCGCGCGCGATTCGGTCCGGTTGCGCACCTCCACCCGCGCCGCCCCGGCGCGCAGGCAGGCGTGCAGCACCGCGCGCGCGGCCCCGCCCGCTCCGAGCAGCAGCACGCGGGCGCCGGCCAGGCAGCCCTCGCCGCGCCACGCCCGCACGGCCGCCAGGAAGCCCTCGACATCCGTGTTGTCCCCGGCCAGGCGGCCGTCCTCGTCGGCCCAGAAGCAGTTGCAGGCGCCGGTCGCGGCGACCGCGTCGCTCCGGAGCTCCAGCGCCGCGGCCGCGCGCTCCTTGTGCGGAAGGGTCACGTTTCCCCCGCCTCGCCGCGCGTACGCCCGGAGCGCCGCCTCCAGGCCGCGACCGTCGACCGCCCGCGCCTCGTAGCCGGCGGATAGCCCCAGGCGCCGGAAGGCGGTCCGGTACAGGGCGGGCGACACGGAGTGCTCGACCGGTCGGCCGAGCAGCGCGAACGTCCGCGCCGGCCGGGGTGGCGCCCCGCCGCTCATTCGCCCTCCGGCGCGGGCTCCTCGCTCGCCGCGAGGGCGTCGAACAGACCGGCGATCGCCCGCTCGAGCAGGGAGAGCGCGGCGTCGTAGTCCTCCCGCTCTCCGCCGAGCGGATCGGTGACCGGCGCGCCGTGGTCGGGGTCGTCCGGCGGAAGGTACCGGGTGACGAGCTCGACCCGTGCCCGGGGGTCGAGCGCGCGCGCCGCCGCCGCGTGGTCAGGGCTCATGGCGAGCACCAGGTCGGCCCACGCCAGGTCCTCCTCGCTCAGGCGGCGCGAGCGGTGCGCCGACAGGTCGAGCCCCCGGGCGGCGCCCGCCGCCACCGCGAGGGAGGTGGCGGGGCCTCCGCCCCCGAAGGTGCCCGCGGAGCGGACCCGGATCCCGCGCAGCCCCCGGCGCGCGGCCTCCGCGCGGGCGACCGCCTCGGCCATCGGGCTGCGGCAGGTGTTCCCCGTGCAGATGAAGAGGAGCCGCCGCACCCCGGACGCGCCGCCGCGACCCCCGGCCGCCTCGGAAGGAGGGGACGAGGAACCGGCGCTCATCCGCCCCCTCCCTCCGCGCCTGCCAGCGGCTCGCCCAGGCACGCCGCCAGCCGGGCCGGCTCGACCGCCCCCGCCCGCAGCAGCCGGGGCCGCTCCTCCCGGAGCGACAGGAGCGTCGAGGGCGGCGAGGGGGGGAGCGGCCCGGCGTCCAGCAGGGTGACCGGACGGTCGCTCGCCGGAAGCCGGGCCAGGGCGCGGCGGACCTCGGCCGGCTCGACCGCCGGCGGCTCGCCGCTCCGGTTCACGCTGGTCGAGCTCATCGGGGCGCCGTAGGCGCGCAGGATGGCGCGCACGACGGGATGGCCGTCCACCCGGACCGCCAGGCCGTGCTCGCCGCCGTCGTCCAGCACGAGGGTGAGCGCCCCCGGCCAGAATTCCCGGGCCAGCCGCTCCGCCCGCTCGTCCCAGCGGAGACTGGGGCGCGCCCGAAGGAGCGTCTCCGCGTCGGCGACCAGGCGGATGAGCGGGGCGCCCGGCGACCGACCCTTGAGGCGGGCGATCTCCGCGTCGGCCTCGGGCGTCGCCTCCGCGCCGAGACCGTACAGCGTGGACGTGGGGTGGACGAGGATCTCCCCCCCCGCCAGCCGCTCGGCGGCCTCGGCCGCCGCGGCCTCCAGGGCGGCCCCCTGCGCCGGCGCGCGAAGCTCACGGACCTTCATGGGCGACTCGTACGCCGCACCCGGCGCTCGGATTCGCCGGCCGGAGCGCGCCCCCGGGGCCGCGGGCTCGGGGCTCACGAAGGCGTCACCCGGCCCTCCGCCACCAACCAGCGGGCGAAGGCGAGGTCGAGGGCGTCGGTGATCTTCAGGTTGTGCGGCTCCCCCGGCACGGTGAGGACCGGCACGCCGCGCGACTCGCAGAAGGCCGCGTCGTCCGTGGCCCCGGCTCGGGCCGCTCCGGCCCCTCCGGTCTCCTCGCCGATCCCGTATGCCTCCCGGAGCACCCCGAGGGGAAATCCCTGGGGGGTCTGGGCCCGGCCGAGGCGGTCGCGGGGCACGGTCCGCACGATGCGCCCCTCCCCGTCCACCTCCTTCAGCGTGTCCACCACCGGCAGCACCGGCACCGCCCCGCCCGCCTCCGCCGCCCGCGCCACCCGGGCGATGAGGTCGGCGCTGGCGAAGGGCCGCACCCCGTCGTGCACCAGCACCCGCTCCATCCCCCCTCCGACGGCCGTCAGGCCCCGGACGACCGAGGCCGGGCGCGTCTCGCCGCCGGCCACCACCTCGTCCGCCAGCGCGGAGAGCCAGGCGGGCGGGGACGCCGCCACCTCCTCGGGCACCACCGCCACGATGCCGGTCACGTCGGGATGCCGGGCGAACGCGCCCAGCGCCCAGGCGAGCACCGGCCGATCGCCGAGCGTGACGAACTGCTTGCGCGCCTCGCCGCCGAGCCGCCGTCCCCGCCCGGCCGCCACCACGACCGCCGCCGCGCGGGGGAGTGGCGTGGGGGCGCCGGAGGCCGCGGGAGCCGCCGCCCCCGGCGGCCGCGGACCGGGCTCCTTCGCCTCGCCGCCGCTCACCGCGCGCTGCCCGCGGGGAGGGGCCGCCCGCGCGCCCCCTCGCGGCCGGCCTCCAGGAGCGCCAGCAGGTCGCGCGCCCGGGAGACGGGCCGCAGCGCCAGGCCCGGGGGCGCGGCCTGCGGCGCGGCGCCCGCCGGCACGACCGCGGTGGAGAGGCCGGCGCGCGCCACCTCCCGGAGCCGCCGCTCCAGCCGGGCCACCCCGCGCACCTCGCCGGCGAGCCCGACCTCGCCGATCAGCGCCAGCCCGTCCGGGAGGGGCCGGTCCCGCGCGGCCGAGGCCAGCGCGGCGAGCACCGCCAGGTCCGCCGCCGGATCGGCGAGCCGCAGCCCGCCGACCACGTTGACGAACACGTCCCCCTCGCCGGGCGAGATCCCCGCCCGCCGCTCCAGCACCGCGAGCAGCATCCCGAGCCGCCGCGGCGGGAAGCCGGTGGCCGAGCGCTGCGGGGTGCCGAACCGGGCCGGGGCGACCAGCGCCTGGACCTCGGCGAGCAGCGGGCGCGAGCCCTCGAGCGGCACGGCCACCGCCGAGCCGCTCTCTCCCTCGGGGCGATCGGACAGGAAGGCGGTCGCCGGGTCCGCGACCGGCTCGAGCCCCGCAGCGACCATGCGGAAGACCGCCACCTCGCCGGCGCTCCCGAAGCGGTTCTTCGTCGCCCGCAGGATCCGGTGCTCGCCCCCGCGCGGCCCCTCGAGGTGCAGCACCGCGTCCACCAGGTGCTCCAGGGTGCGCGGCCCCGCCAGGCTCCCGCCCTTGGTGACGTGCCCGACCAGGAAGACCGGCGTGCCCGAGCGCTTGGCGTACGCCTGCAGCGCCGCCGCGCACTCCCGGACCTGGTGCACCGTGCCCGGCGCCGAGCCGAGCGCGTCGCTCGACAGGGTCTGGACGGAGTCGACGCACAGCAGGTCCGGCCGCACCTCCGCCGCCGTCGCCTCGAGCCGCGCCACGTCCGTCTCGGCCAGGAAGAGCACCCGCTCGGCCTCCGGCCCGATCCGCGATGCCCGCAGGCGCACCTGCTCCGCCGATTCCTCGCCCGATGCGTAGAGGGCGGTGCCGCCCGTCTCGGCGATCCGCGCCGCGACCTGGAGCAGCAGCGTCGACTTGCCGATCCCCGGCGCGCCGCCGAGGAGCGCCAGACAGCCGGGCACGAGGCCGCCGCCCAGCACCAGGTCCAGCTCGCCGAGGCCGAGCGTCCGGCGCACGGACTCGTCCCGCCGGGCGGCGGAGAGCGGCGCCGCGGAAGCCGGGTGCGCGGCCGCCTTCGACCGGTCGCGCCGTCCGCCGGCCCCGGCGGGCTCCGGGGGCGCCGCACGCAGGGCGTTCCACTCCCCGCAGCCGGGGCAGCGCCCTTCCCATCGCAGGCTCCTCCGTCCGCAGGCGGCGCAGACGTACCCGGCGCCCCGCGACGTCACGGCCTCAGCCCTCGTCCCGGCGGCTGAGGGAGTCGAAGAGCGTGTAGGACTTGTGGAAGAAGAGGGGGATCTCCCCGGTGGGGCCGTTCCGCTGCTTGCCGATGATGAGGTCCGACTTGCCCTCCAGGCCAGGGTCCGCCTGGAGGTCCTCGCGGCTCTTGTACACCTCCTCGCGGAACACGAAGAGCACCAGGTCGGCGTCCTGCTCGATCGCCCCCGACTCCCGGAGGTCGGCCAGCACCGGCCGGTGGTCGGTCCGCTGCTCCGGCGCCCGCGAGAGCTGCGAGAGCGCCAGCACGGGCACGTTCAGCTCCTTCGCCACCGCCTTGAGGGCGCGCGAGATGCTGCTGATCTCCTGCTGCCGGTTCTCGGCGTTCCGCGGCCCGGCCATGAGCTGGAGGTAGTCGACGATGATCAGCCCGAGGTCCACTTCGGCGCGCAGCCGGCGCGCCTTGGCCCGGAGCTCGAGGGCGGAGATCGCCGCCGAGTCGTCGATCCATATCGGGGCCGTGTTCAGGTGCCCGGCCGCCGTGGCCAGCCGCGCGTACTCGTCGTCCTGGAGCGTCCCGCGGCGGAGCCGGCTCGAGTCCACCCGCCCCTCCGCGCACAGGAGCCGCTGCACGAGCGACTCCTTCGCCATCTCGAGCGAGAAGATCGCCACCGGCACCTCGGCCTCGATCGCCGCGTGCTGCGCGAAATTCAGCGCCAGCGCCGTCTTCCCCATCGACGGGCGTCCGGCCAGGATGATGAGGTCGGAGGGCTGGAAGCCGGCCGTCAGATGGTCGAGGTCGGAGAACCCGGTAGGCACGCCGGTCACCGCCCCGGGGCTCCTCTGGAGCTCCTCGATGCGCTCGAACGCCGGCCACAGGATCTCCTTGATCCACACGAATCCGGCGCGCTGGGCCGACTGGGCGATCTCGAACACCCTCTGCTCGGCCCGGTCCAGCGTCTCGTCCACCTCGCCAGCCGGCGCCTCGAAGGCGTCCCGGACGATGTCGGTGGCCGCCTCTATGAGTCGCCTCAGCGTGGACTTGTCGCGCAGGATCCGGCAGTGGTACTCGATGTTCGCCGCCGTCGGCACGGCGTCCACCAGCTGCGCCACGTAGCTCATGCCGCCGGCGGCCTCGAGCTCGCCGGCCGACTTCAGCTCGTCCGTGAGGGTGACCGGGTCGATGACCTCCCCGCGGTTGTACAGGCGCGCCATGGCGCGGAAGAGCCGCCGGTTGGCCTCCTTGTAGAAGGCCGCGTCGTCCACCAGCTCCACCGCGCGGGCGACCGCGTCCCCGTCGATGAGCATGCCCCCGAGGACGGAGATCTCCGCCTCCTCGGACCAGGGCGGCTGGCGCTCGCCGAACGCCTCCGTCCGCCGGACCGAGAGCAGGGTGTCAGCCACCGAGCTCCTCCGTGAGCCGGCGGACCCGCTGCAGGTCCTCCCAGGTGGGGCGCGTCCAGCGCGGGTTGCGGAGCAGCGCGGCCGGATGGTAGGTGACCACGACCGGATAGCCTTGGAAGAGGTGCGTCCGCCCCCTCAGCCGACCCAACGACTCCCGGGTCTCGAGCAGCGTGCGGGCGGCGAAGGTCCCGAAGGCGACGATCACGGACGGATCGATCCGTTCGAGCTGTCCGAGCAGGTAGGGCGCGCAGGCCTCGATCTCTTCGGGGCGGGGATTTCGGTTGTTGGGGGGACGGCATTTGAGGACGTTGCAGATGTAGACGGACTCGCGCGGGAAGCCGGCGCTCAGCAGCAGCCGGTCCAGGAGCTTACCCGCCCGGCCGACGAAGGGGCGGCCGGTCTCGTCCTCGCGGGCGCCCGGCGCCTCCCCGACGCACACGACCCGGGCGTGGGGATCCCCTTCCCCGAACACGACCGTGCGCCGCGTCTCGTGCAGCCCGCAGCGCGTGCAGCCGAGGGCGACCTCCCGGAGCACCGGGAGCTCGGGAAGCGCGCGGATCTCGTCCGGACGGCCCTCCCGGGCGAGGCGGCGCACCTCGGCATCGGAGACGCCCGTCTCCGTGACCGCGGCGGCGGCGCGGGGCGGGATCCCGGCCGCCAGGCGGCGCACCGCCCGGAGCGCCGCCCGCCGCTCTGTCCCCCGGAGCACCAGCTCCGGCTCCTCGAGATCGATCCGCCCCTGCAGGTACGCGCGCAGCAGCTCCCTCACCGCTCCTCGATCCGCTCCTCGAGCCGCTCCTCGATGCGGTCCAGCAGGCGATCGGCCACCTCGGCCTTCGGGAGGAGCGGAAGCGCCTCCACGTCGCCCCACCGGTCCACCAGGGTCACCCGGTTCGTCGCGACCTCGAAGCCGGCGTCCGGCCGCCCGGCCTCGTTGATCGCCACGAAGTCCAGCCCCTTCTCCTCCAGCTTCCGACGCCCACGCTCCAGCGCGTCCTCCGTCTCCAGCGCGAAGCCCAGGGTCAGGCAGCCCTCGCGCTCTCGCGCCGTCTCCGCCAGCAGGTCCGGGCCGCGCACCAGCCGCAGCTCCAGGGCGTCCCGGTCCGCCTTCTTGATCTTGCGGTCGGCCGGCCGCTCCACCGCGAAGTCCGCCACCGCCGCGGCCATCAGCAGCAGGTCGGCGCCCTCCAGCGCGCGGCGGAGCGCCGCCAGCATCTCCTCGGCCGTCTCCACCTCGACCGCCGGGACGCCCCGCGGCCGCGGCGCGGCGCCGGGACCGGCGATGAGCGTCACCTCCGCCCCGCGACGCCAGGCCGAGGCGGCGAGCGCGAAGCCCATGCGGCCCGAGGACCGGTTCCCGATGTAGCGGACCGGATCCACGGCCGCACGCGTGGGCCCCGCCGTCACCACCACCTTCCGGCCCGCCAGCGGCGAGGCGGGCTCCAGCAGCCGGCCGAGCGCCTCCACGATCTCCTCGGGCTCGCTCATGCGGCCCATCCCGACCTCCCCCTCCGCCAGCTCGCCGTGGGCGGGCCCGACCACCACCACGCGGCGCTCCCGCAGGGTGGCGACGTTCCGGGCCGTGGCCGGATGCTCCCACATGCGCGTGTTCATGGCGGGGCAGACGACCACCGGGCAATGCGCCGCCAGCAGGGTGGCGGTGCCCAGCTCGTCCGCCGCCCCCACGGCCATCCGCGACAGGAAGTCCGCCGTGGCGGGGGCGACGACCGCCACGTCCGCCCCCCGGCCGAGCTCGAGGTGCGCGAGCGGGCGCTCCCAGAGCGAGGTGTGCGCCGGGCGGCCGGTGAGCCCCTCGAAGGTGACCCGTCCGATGAACTGTTGCGCTCCCCGCGTCAGCAGGGCGTCAACGACCGCGCCCGCCTCGACCAACCGGCGGGCCAGGATCGCGCTCTTGTACGCCGCGATGCCCCCCGTCACCACCAGGAGGACGCGCCGTCCGTCGAAGGGGCGCATGCGGCGGGGGGCCAGGCTCAGCCGGTCGGTCCGCTCCGCTTCTTCACCAGACGGTACTCGAGCTCTCCGGAGGTGAGGGCCCGCAGGGCCAGGGTGGTGAGCTTGATCGGCCCGTAGGGGGACCGCTCCAGCGGGAGGGCGTTCAGCTCCCGCGCGTACTTGGCCGCCACCAGGACGCCCAGGTACTTGTTCCCGGCCGAGCTGGCGACCTCTTGCGGCGTGAAGACCTTCATCGCGCGAACCTCGTCTTCGTTTCGATGGGTGAGAAGGGACGCAATCTAGCCCAGCGCCCGCTCGATTTCATCCGCCAGCGACCGAACCCGCTCCCGCGCGTCCGGGCCGAGCCGCGCCACACGGCGCCGCTCGGCCGCCAGGATCTCCGCCACCGCGCGGACGGCCGCCTCCACATCCTCGTTCACCACCACGTAGTCGAACTCCTCGACCGCGGAAAGCTCTTCGCCGGCGCCGAGCAGCCGGCGCCGGAGCGCCCGATCGTCCTCGGTCCGACGGCCGCGGAGGCGCTCCACCACGGTCGCGCCGGAGGGTGGGAGGAGAAAGACGGTGAGGGCGTCCGGCACCGAGCGCCGGACCGCCCGGGCGCCCTGGACGTCGATGTCCAGGAGGAGGTGTACCCCGTCGCGTCGCGCGCGTGCCAGGTTGTCGCGGGGGGTCCCGTACCGGTGGCCGTGCACTTCGGCCCACTCCAGGAAGGCCTCCTCCCGCACCATCTCCTCGAACCGCTCGGACGAGAGGAAGCGGTAGTCCACCCCCTCCCGCTCCGCAGGTCGCGGCGGGCGCGTGGTGGCCGAGATCGAGAAGGCCACGTCCGGGCGGCGGGCGACGAGCTCGCGGCCGACGGTCGTCTTCCCCGAGCCCGAGGGTCCGGCCAGCACGACGGGGAACGGCGCGGCGAGGAGCTCCGTCATGCCGGCGGCCCCGCCCGCTCCGTCCCCACCTCCGCGGTCGCCGTGTCGAAGGCCCCGCCCGTCCGCCGCTCCGCGCTCACTCCACGTTCTCCACCTGCTCCCGCAGCCGCTCGAGCTCGTTCTTCATCTCCACCACGGCCCGCGAGATCCGCGCATCGTTCGCCTTCGCCCCCATTGTGTTGATCTCGCGGTGGAGCTCCTGGACCAGGAAGGCGAGCCGCTTCCCGACCGGCTCCTCCGCGGGGGCGGCTAGGTAGTCGCCGAAGGCGTCCAGGTGGGCGCGGGTCCGCACCGCCTCCTCGCCGATGTCCCACTTGTCGGCCAGAAGCGCGATCTCCCGCTCGAGCCGCTCCTGGTCCGCCTCCAGCCCTTCGGCGAGCTCGCGCACCGCGGCGCGGAGCCGCTCACGCTCGCGCGACAGCCGCTCCGGGGCGAGCCGCTCGACCTCGTCCACCCCGTCCCGGATCGCCGCGGCGCGCGCCCGCAGGTCCTCCTCGAGCCGCGCCCCTTCGGCCTCCCGCATCTCCAGCAGCCCCTCGAGCGCGGCCTCCAGCGCCTCCCGCACGTGCTCGAGCTCCAGCCACGGCGCGGGGTCCCGCGGGACCTCCCGGAGGAGGTCGCCCGTGCCGAGCACCAGCCCGAGGTCCAGCTGGCCGGGCAGGTTGTACTTCTCCCGCAGGGTCCGGATCGCCGCCAGGTAGCCGCGCACCCGCGGCTCGTCCAGCTCCCAGGACGCCTCCTCCTCGCCGGCCTCCGAGACGCTCACCCGCACGTCCACCTGCCCCCGCCCGAGCCGCGCCACCAGGAGCGCGCGCAGCTCCGCCTCCCAGCCGGCGGCGCGCTCCGGAAGGCGCAGCGAGAGCTTCAGATGCCGCGAGTTCACCGACCGGAGCTCGGCCCGCACCTCACCCCGCTCCGTGTCCGCGCCCCCGGTTCCGAACCCCGTCATGCTGCGGATCATGGGCCCCCCCGCCCTCCAGAGTCGCCGCCGGAGGGCCGGATCATACGGGCCCGGGCGCGGCGGCGTCAAACGACCGCCTTCTTTGACAAACAACATCATATAACACGCGGTATCCTATTATATTCACAATATATAGACTAGTTGAAGAACTCCCACCGGATCCCGAACACGTTCGTCTGGCGCGGGAGCGGTACGTCGGCCACCTCCTCGACCCGGAGCCCGGCCGGGTTCAGCACCTTCCAGAAGAAGCGGAAGTCGGCGATCCGGAACTGGACGTCCAGGTCCCACCAGCTGCGGACGGGCAGGAGCACCGGCTCGGGAGAGCCGGAGGCCGCCGAGCGGGTGGAGGTCGCGTAGGCGAGGCGCGCCGCGAGCCGCAGCTCCAGGTTCTCCTCGAAGAAGCGGTCCACCCAGAGCAGCCGCAGGGCCGCCAGGCGCGGTGGCACGTAGAGCGGCGACGAGCCGTCCACCGGCCGCTGCTCCCGCCACCACGCCTCGGCCCGGATCGGCGCCAGACCCGGCACGAGGGCCGACACGGGAAAGGCGGGGCCCGCGGCGCCCACCTCCCAGGCGGTGATCTCGGCCTCCGGACCGGGCGGGAGGGCCGCATCGAACGCGGCGCCGAAGGGCAGCCGCCGCTCCGTCCGCTCGCGGGCGAGCCGACCCCACAGGGTGTGCGCCCCGAGCGTGACGTCCACGCCCCCGGTCACCGCGGCGAAGGAGGCGCTGTCCGCCGCGTCCTCGGCCGGACGGGGAACGCCGCGGCGCCCGGCCGCGCCCTCGAGGTGGAGGAGCAGCGGCAGCACGGGGGTGGCCAGGGTCGCCCCCAGCGTCCCCTCCCCGGCCACGAAGGAGGGCCAGGCCGAGAGCTCGCCGCGGCCGTGCAGCCGCAGCGGCCCCGCCACCGGCGCCGCGGCGGCGAGCTCGAGGACGGTGTTCGGCGACCCGGGACCGTCGTACAGCCGCCCCCCCCCGGACAGCTCGGCCTCGCCGAGCCGCGCCCCCAGCGCGACGCCGATCTCCCGCACCTCGGCGACCTCCTCCCCGTCCACCTCCAGCGCCGTGCGCCCCGCCAGCGCCTCCAGCCGCACGGCGGGCCCGACCTCCACCCGGGCCCGCAGCAGCAGCTCGCGCAGGTCCGTCTCGACCGTGTCGGCGGCCGCGCGCGACAGCGAACCGCTGCGGTATTCGAGCTCGAGCCCCGCCGCGGCGGTGGGCACCCACCCCAGACGGCCCCAGAAGTCGAAGCGGTCCGTGGAGCCGAGGCCGTCCACCACGTCGAGCAGGTCGAAGGCGACGCCCGCCCGAAGGTCGCGGCCCCACCGGTTCGTGAAGATCCCCCGCAGGATCTCGCCGCTCGGCTGGGCGGACGCGGCGTCGATCCGGGAGTAGGCGACTGGGAGCTCGTGGCGGCGGGTGGCGACCTCCACTCGCAGACCAGCCGCCGCGCGCACCACCCGCACGCGCTCGAGATGGACGAGTGGAATGCGCGCCAGGTCCGCCTGGGCCGACTCGATCGGCGGCACCTCGCGACCGTCCACCACCAGTCGCACGCCGGCCGGCCCGGCCAGTCCCCGCGTCGCGTAGTGGGGGCCGCCGAACCAGCCGCCGCGGACCATGGCGACGCCGGGCGCCAGCGCCTCGACCACCTCGGCGAGGGTGAGCCAGGGCGCGTCCAGCAGGCACGCGCGGTCGCAGGTCCGCACCGCGTAGGAGGGAGCGGGCGAGACGAGGGGCGCGGGGAAGGCCGGCGCCGGGCGCGCCTCGCCGGGCGGCCGTCGGTCCAGCCCCGGCAACCGCGGCGGCGGTAGCGTGTCGGCCCGCACCGTGTCGGGCCGCAGCGTGTCGGCCGCCGGAAGCGGCGGGTCCGCGGTGGGCGGCTCCTGGGCGGCAGCCCCCGCCGGGAGCAGCGCCGCCCAGCACAGGGCGGTCAGGACTCGTGCCGCAGCCACTCCAGCAGGAGGCGTACACCCACGCCCGTCGCGCCCTTCGGCTGCCAGCCCCGCTCCTCCTCGGACCAGGCGGTCCCCGCGATGTCCAGGTGGGCCCACGACGTCCCCTCCACGAAGGTCCGGAGGAACCAGCCGGCGGTGATCGGGCTGGCCTCCCGTCCGCCGGTGTTCTTGAGGTCGGCGATCTCCGAGTCCAGCTGCTTCCGGTACTCCGTCCAAAGCGGGAGCCGCCACGCCCGCTCGTCGACGCGTTCGCCGGCCGCCTCCAGGGCGGTGGCCAACGCATCGTCCGGCGACATCAGGCCGATCGCGTGATGGCCGAGGGCGACCACGCAGCCGCCGGTCAGGGTGGCGAGGTCCACGATCGCGCGGGGCTCGAGCCGCCGGGCGAAGGTGAGCGCGTCGGAGAGGATGAGGCGGCCTTCGGCGTCGGTGTTCACGACTTCGATCGAGCGGCCGGAGAGCCCGCGGATCACGTCCCCGGGCTTCAGCGCGCTCCCGGACGGCAGGTTCTCGGTCGCGGGGATCAGCCCCACCACCCGCCGGGGCACCTCCAGCCGCGCCGCGGCCTCCAGCGCCCCGAGCACCGCCGCCGCGCCGGCCATGTCGTACTTCATCGACTCCATGCCGGAAGACGGCTTGATGGAGATGCCCCCGCTGTCGAAGGTCACCCCCTTCCCGACCAGCGCCACCGGCGGGCCCTCGGCGCCGGCGTGCTCGACGATCACGAACCGGGGCTCCTCCACGGATCCGCGGGAGACCGCCAGCAGGGCGCCGAGGCCCTCGCTCCGCAGCTTCTCCGGCCCCCACGCCTGCGCCCGGAGCCCCCAGCGCTCGGCGAGGCCCTCGGCGACGTTGGCGAGGTGGCGGGGGGTGACGACGTTGCCCGGCTGGGCCACCAGGTCGCGGGTCCGGTTCTGGACCTCGGCCAGGATGCGTCCGCGCGCCAGGGCCGGCTCGAGTGCCGCGGTGGGGGGCGCCGCCTCGGCCAGCAGGAGAACGGCCGCCTCGGGCGGGGGCGGCCGGCGTTCCCGGGCCGCCTCGCCCCGGAGCGCGTCGTAGGACCAGTCGCCGAGGGCGAGCCCCTCGACCGCGGCCTGGACCCGCTCCGCCCAGTCTTCACGGCCCCCATCCTCGGGTCCGGCGTCCGGGAGGACGAAGCCGAGCCGCCGGGCCCGCTGGCGCCGGGCGGCGCGCATCGCCACCCCCGCCGCCCGCCGGAGCGCGATCGGCGAGGCCGGGTCCGAGTCGCCCGTGCCCACCGCCAGCAAGTCCGGTCGGCCTTCCGCCCCCGCGGCCACCACCCGCGTCTCGCCCGCCTCGGCCCGGAACGCGCCGGCGGTGAGCATGCGCCGCAGCGCCGCCGCCGCCGCGGGGTCCAGGCGCGGGTCCCCGGCCCGGAGCTCTTCGCCGCCGCGCGCCGCCTCCGGCGCCAGCGGCACCGCGACCAGGTCGAGCTCGCCGGCCTCGGGCGCGCCCGCCCGCGCCCGAATCTCCCGGATCTCGCTCACCGCCCTCCTCCGGCGTCCTCGGCCGGATGCGACGAGGGGCGGGCCGTCCGACCCGCCCCCCAGGCACCACGCGACCGGCGGGCGGTCCCCGCCGACGAGCCCCTCAACGGCGCTCGATCGGCACGAACTCCCGGTCCTTTTGCCCCACGTACTCGGCCCGCGGCCGGATCAGCCGGTTGTCCGCCTGCTGCTCCATCACGTGCGCGGTCCAGCCGCCGATCCGGCCGGCGGCGAACAGGGGCGTGTAGAGGTCGATCGGCAGCCCGAGCGCGTAGTAGACGGACGCGCAGTAGAAGTCGACGTTCGGGTCGAGCCCCTTCCGCTCCCGCATCACGTCCTCGAGGCGGCGGGAGATCTCGTACCATTTCGTGTCGCCCCGCGCCCGGCCCAGCTCCTCGGACATGCGCCGCAGGTGCGTGGCCCGCGGGTCCTCCGTCTTGTAGACCCGGTGACCGAACCCCATGATCTTGCGCTTCTCCGCCAGCGCCCGATCCACGTACTCCTCGGCCCGCTCCGGCTCGCCGATCTCGAGCAGCATCTCCATCGCCTTCGCGTTGGCGCCGCCGTGCAGCGCGCCCTTGAGCGCCCCGATGCCGCCGGTGATCGCCGAGTGCATGTCCGACAGGGTGGAGGCGATGACCCGGCAGGTGAAGGTGGAGGCGTTCAGGCCGTGGTCCAGGTAGAGCAACAGGGTGGTGTCCAGCGCGCGGGCGGCCGTCTCCTCCGGCCGTTCGCCGCTGACCATGTAGAGGAAGTTGCCGCCGTGGGAGAGCTCCGGGTCCGGCGCCACCGGCTCCGCGCCGTTCCGCAGACGCTCGAAGGCGGCGATGATCGTCGGGAGCTTCGCGACCAGGCGCACGCCCTTCCGACGGCTCGCCTCGGGGGACGGGTCCTCCGCCTCCGGATCGTAGGCGCCGACCGCCGAGACGCCCGTGCGCAGCACCGCCATCGGATGGGCGCCGGTCGGAAGGCGCGCCAGCGTCTCGAGCAGCCGGTCATCCAGCGCCCGCTCCACGGCCAGCTCGCGCTCGAACGCGTCCAGCTCGGCGCGCGTCGGCAGGCGGTCGTTCCACAGGAGGAAGACCGTCTCGACGAAGCCGGCGTGGCGGGCCAGGTCGTGGATGCTGTAGCCGCGGTACAGGAGGACCCCCTCCTGTCCGTCGATGAAGCTCAGCGAAGACTCGGAGGCCACGACGCCCTCGAGACCCTTCGCCATGATCTGTTCCACCATCGGACGCCTTTCTGGTGTCTTTCTATGCCTGCGGCGACCCGGTCCGCGGTGGGCCGCTATCGGATCGCTGGGTCGATCGTCGCTTCGAGGAAGCGGTCCTTGAGGTCCTCCACCGTCAGCGACTCGAAGGATCCCGACGGGAGCCGGACGCGTCGCTGCGGCTGATGCGGATCGGAAAAGCACACGAAGAGGACCGACTCGAGGCCGGGCTCCGGCACGCTCTCCTCGGGATCGGGCCAGAACACGTCCCGGGAAGCGAGCCAGGCCTTCCAGCGGCGTCCGTCCTCATCGCGGAAATGCTTCGTCATGACCACCTCGAGCTGGAGTGGAAGATCCAGGCCGGAGGCCTGCGCGGTGCGACCAACTTATGGCGCGGTGGGCTCGATCGGAAGTCGGGGCGGCCCGCCGGGGGGCGCTACGGGCGTGGGGGGCGCCGCCGCTCGGGAAGGTCGGGAAGGCGGCAGCCGAAAGCGAACCCGACGGCCAGCCCGACGATCGAGAGCGCGAGCAGGAGGGTGACAAAGAGAAAGTACATGCGCGTCCCTTCCCGTGATCGGTCCGTTCCCCGCCGCGGGGCGCGTCGTTCCCGGAAGCCCGCGCCGGGGCCCGCGTCCGCGGAAGCCCGCGCCGGGGGCCGCTTCGTCCGCGGAAGCCTACTCCGCGGAGCCGCGCCTGTCCAGCGCCCCCGGCGACGATCCAGGCCGCCGCCGGGGCTCGCGGGGCGGTGGGCCATCGCGCCGCGCGTCCCGCCGGCGGGCCAGCCGCCGCAGCGCCGCGTGCTGGCGGCGGACCCGCGCCATGACGCGATCCACCAGCTCCTGCGCGGTCTCCTTGGAGCGGGGACGACCGATCAAGTCCGAGTAGTCGACCGGCCGCCCGAAGTAGACGAACACGCGGCGGAAGAACCGGGGGAAACGCCGGCCGATCGGCAGGACGTCGCCCATCCCCTCGATCGCCACCGGGACGAGCCGCGGGTGCGTCCCGAGAGCGACCAGCCCGGCCCCCGGCCGCCCGCGCCCCACCTCGCCGTCCCGGCTCCGGGTCCCCTCGGGAAACAGGATCATCGTTCCCTCTTCCAGCGCCCGCATCATCCGGTAGAGAGCCTTCAGGTCCCGTCGCCCCGGCCGCACCGGGATGCATTTCCACTGGTCGGCAAGCCAGGCGAGCACCGGGTTTCGGTAGAAGTTCTCCTCGGCCGCCGGGTTCCACGGGATCAGCGTCGGCCGGAGGAGCGCGTGCGGGAAATAGGCGCACACGCCGATCAGGAAGCTGTCGATCATCGATTGGTGGTTGGCGAGGAGCAGCGTCCCGGGCCGCCGTGGCACGTGGCGCCGGCCGATCACCGTGGTGCGGTTCAGCACGAAGAAGAGGAGGAGGCCGAACAGCGCGGTGCCGTAGCCCATCAGGTAGCGGGTGAGCGGCCAGAGCCGGTTGAAGAGCCGCCCCCGGTGGTCGGCCGTATAGCGCTCGCCCATGGTCCGCCCCTCCTCCCGCGGCGCCGCGGCTCTCGCTACATGCGCTTGTACGCCGGCCCGCTGCCGCCTTCCCGCGGCGTCCAGCGCGGACCCAGCACGTCGGTCGCCTTGCAGTCGATGCAGTTGGGCGCGTTCACGACCAGCCGGTCGTCGCGCCACTCGTAGACCGCGGCCGGGCACATGTGCTCGTAAAAGCGCGCGACCCCCGCCGGGATCTCATCGCCCGGGACGAGATGGGACGGGATGTCGTCGCGCGTGGCGTTGCCGGAGCGGAAGACCGCGTCCTCCTTGGACAGGCCCTCCGCCTCCCGCTCGGCCTGCGCGGGCGGCGCGCCGGGTTCCCGCGGGACGGCCGCGTCGGCCTCCAGCGCCATGTGCCCGCCGAGGAGCCGCCCGCCGGTGAGCTGCATCAGGCCCGCCTTCACCCCGCCGCGGTAGAGGCCGTCCCGGAAGGCGAGCCGCATGTTCCGCGTCCGCCGCAGGTCGCGGACGATGAAGCTCTCGCGCACGCTCCGGTCGTATCCGGCCAGCGCGTCCGCCGAGGCCTCGCCCCCGTCGCGCAGGGCCGCGTCGATCGCCCGCGCGGCCAGGATCCCGGACTGCACGGCGTAGTGGATGCCTTTCAGGGAGGCGACGTCCACGAAGCCTGCCGCGTCCCCGACCACCACGACCCCGTCCCCGTGCAGCCGCTCCGGGAGCGACCAGTACCCGCCCTCGGGGATCGTCTTTCCGCCCCACTCCTCCAGCTCGCCGCCCTCCAGGAGCCCGGCGAGCAGCGGGTGCGACTTGAGCCGCTGGAGCAGAAGGTGCACGTCGAGGTCCCGCTGTCGGTAGTCGAGCCCGACCACCAGGCCGAAGGAGACGAGGTCCTCCGCCATCGGATAGATCCAGCTCCCGCCGAAGGCGTCGGGCGGAAGGGGCCACCCGAGCGTATGGATGACCGCCTCGGGTGCCCGGGGCACGCGCCACAGCTCCTTCACGCCCAGGGCGTAGATCTGAGGGTTCCGGCCCCCGATCCCCTCCCGCCGCTGCCACGCCTGGGTCAGCGCCCCGCGGGTGCCCTCGGCGAGCACCGTCACCCGGGCGGCGAGGTCGGTGGGCGGCATGTAGCCGGAGCCCGGCTCCCGGTCGCGCCCCAGCCCCGCCGGCGTGGTGCGCACGCCGGCCACCGCCCCGCCCTGCAGGAGAAGGGCGTCGGCCGGAAAGCCGGTGAACACGTTTACGCCCCGCTCCTCCGCGCGCTGGCCCATCCAGCGGACGATCTCGCAGATCGAGGCGATCCGGTTCCCGTGATTGCGCATGGTCGGCGGCGCCGGGAGCCGGACCTTGCCGCGCTCGGTGAGCAGGTACACGCGGTCGCGGGGGACGGCGCCCCGGAAGGGGAGCTCCGCCTCGTCCACCTCCGGAAACAGGGCACGGAACGGCCCGGGGTTCACCACCGCGCCGGAGAGGCAGTGCTCGCCAAGGCTCGCCGCCTTCTCCAGCACGCCGATCTCCAGCGGCGCGCCGCCCTCCCCGGCCCCACCCCGCTCCTCCTGCAGCCGCGCCAGCTCGATCGCCGTCGCCAGGCCGGCGGGCCCGCCGCCCACGATGCACACGTCCAGCGGCACCGCTTCCTCGCCGGGCGGCTCCTCCACCAGCAGGCGGTCGAGCGGCAGGTCGAGCTGGAAGCGGGCGGGGAGGATCTCGCGCTCTGAAGGGGGCTCCATGGCTCTCGTCTCCGGTTCGGCCGGCTCCTCCCGATCCGCCCCGGCGCGTCCGGGGGCGGGCAAAGATGCCGCCCCGGCGCCGAAGTTTCCACAACCCCTCAGCGCACTCCGGTGTCGCGACCCGGGATCCGGCCGTGCCGCCGGAGGATCTCCACCACCCGCGCCACCGGGAGCGCCTCCTGACGGCGCCCGCGAAATCCGGTGACCGACGTAGCCCGGAAGAGCGCGTTCAGCGCCGCTTCCTCGGTCGCCTCCTGAGCGGCGCGGAAGAGCGCCGACAGGAGCTCCGGGTCGCGCGTGGGCGGCGCCCCGCGCGCGGTGGAGAAGGCGATCGCGTAGTCGCCCGACCCGTGGTACTGCCGAAAGCCGGTCCGGACGATGCCCGCGAAGGCGCGAAACGCCCCGCGCTCGAGCTCCCGGTGGGCCAGCGGCGCATCGGTGGCCAGCACGATCATCACGGAGCCGGGCGGACCCGCCACGGAGGGCGCCTCCGCCTGCTCGCCGGCCAGGATCGCGCCGACCGGCACCCCGTCCACCCGCAGGCTCCCGGAGTAGTTCGTCTGCACGAGCACCCCGAGGCGGTGCTCGCCCCACCCGCCCCGTACCCGCCGCGACGCCGTGCCGATGCCGCCCTTGAAGCCGAGGGTCCGCGTACCGGTCCCGGCGCCCACGCTTCCCTCCTCCACCGGTCCCCCGCG
Organism: uncultured Gemmatimonadota bacterium; assembly: GCA_964613475.1. Lineage (GTDB taxonomy): Bacteria > Gemmatimonadota > Gemmatimonadetes > Palauibacterales > Palauibacteraceae > CAZTGV01. The sequence goes on along the minus strand of CAZTGV010000006.1, from coordinate 17,146 downwards.
CGCCTCGCGGAGCGCGCGGCGCACGTGCTCCGGACGGACCGGGCGGGCGCGGATGTCGCTCAGCCACCCGTCGTTCGTCTCGCCGACCACCGGGTTGATCGAGCGCACGTCGGCCAGGGCCGGCGCGGAGAGTAGGGTGTCCACCAGCGCGTCGGCGGCGCGGAAGACGCTCAGCGTCCCGGTGAGGAGGATCGGGGTCTCGATCTCGCCGAGCTCGTTCACCTGCGTGACGCCGACCAGCTTGCCGAAGCCGTTGCCCACCGCGATCGCCGCGGGGACCTTGTCGAGGAAGAGGTCGCCGCCGTGCGGCAGGATCGCCGTGACGCCGGTCCGGATCGAGTCCCCCTCCCGGATCGTCGTGTGGCCGACCCGCACGCCGGGCACGTCGGTGATCGCGTTCCACTCGCCGGGCGGCAGACGGCCGATGATCAGACCGACGTCCCGGACGCGAGGACGCTCGGCACCATCCTCCGCGTCCTGTGCGGCCCGGGCGGCCCCGGGCGCGGCCATCGGCGAGGCCGGGGCGGCCCCCGGCACCGCCCCGGCGGCCAGCGCCGCCGCCGCCCCGAGAGCGAGCCACCGCGGCACGCCCGGTGACCGGGCGCGGCGTTCACCCGTCCTTCGTACGAGCGTGCACGGGGATTGCGAGAGTCCTTCCCGGCGCGGTGGGCGCGCGCGACGCGTCATGCCGTAGCCGTGACCCAGAGTCGGTGGGCAGGCCGCGAGCTCCCGGCGGGGAGAGCGGCCGCGAACGCCTCATGTTGGGCGGCGGGCGCGGCCGTCCGCAACGGCGCGGCGTCAGTGGACGAGAAAGGAGACGACCCATGCGCGTACGTGGATGCGTTCCGATCGTCGGGATGATCGCCGCCCTGGGGCTGCTCCCCGGCACGGCGGCGGCCCAGGCCTTTCCCACCTCCGAGGGGATCGGGCTGAAGGTCGTGGGCGGACTGCACGCCCTCTCGGGGGATGACTTCGGTGAGGCCCCGCTCGACCTCCAGAACGGCTTCGGCGCGGAGGCGGTCGTGAGCGCCGCCTTCCCGAGCGGGTGGGAGGTCGGGCTCGGCGTGGGGATCGGCTTCCACGACCCCGAGGCGCTCGGGACCGATCCGTCCGGCGACGTCGTCACCGTGTTCGCCGAGCCGATCTATCGCTTCCGGCCGGCCGTGACCCGCATCCCGCACGTGCACCCCTTCCTCGGCGCGCGGCTGGGCTGGGCGCGGCTGAACCTGGACAGCGGCGACGGGGAGGAGCCCGCCGCCAACGGCCTCCAGGCGGGCGGCATCGGCGGCGTGGAGCTCTGGGTCTCGGACGAGGTCGGGCTCGTGGGCTCCGCCTCCTACGACTTCCTGAGCTTCGGCGAGCTGGATGAGGTGCTCGGAGATGGGCCGAGCGGCGGCCGTCTGGCGCTCCAGGGAGGGCTGAAGGTCCGGTTCCCGTAGAGGGGAGCCGCTAGCTCCGTGCGGCGCTCGCGGCGGCCGGCGAGGAGGAGCCCGAGTCGGGCCGACGCCCGTCGGCAGTGCCCGGCCCTCCCTCCGGCGGCCTCGGCGCACGGACGGGAACCGGCCGGGTCGGCAGCTCCACGCGGAACGTGGTCCCCCGGCCCGGCTCGCTCTCCGCCTCGATCCTCCCACGGTGGGCCTCGACGACCTCGCGGGCGATCGCGAGTCCGAGCCCCGTCCCCACCTTCCCCGCGCTGTGACCGGCCTGGTAGTACTTCTCGAAGATGTAGGGGAGCTGGGAAGGGGGGATCCCCTCCCCCGAGTCCGACACCTCGAACATGACCCGGCCGCCGGACGCCCCGTCGGCGCCACGCGCCCGCACCCGCACCCGCCCTCCGGCCGGCGTGAACTTGAACGCGTTCGAGATGAGGTTGCCCAGCAGCTCACCGGAGAGCCTGCCCCGGTCGCCGCGGAAGACGGCCGGCGCCGAGGCTTCCGCCTCCACCTGGAAGTCGATCTCCTTCTGCACGGCCAGCGGCTGGAAGGTGCGGCTCAGCTCGGCGAGGAGCTCGCGGAGGGGCACGTCCTGCAGCTCGACCTCCATGCCGCGCGCCTCGATCCGGCTCAGCGACAGGAGCTGGTTCACCCGCTCCACCAGCACCGCCGTCTGCTCCTTGATGTAACCGAGCACCTCGGCCTGCTTGTCGCTGACCCCTCCGTAGAACCCCTCCTCCAGCATCTCCGCGTAGCCGTGGATCACGCTCACCGGAGTCTTCAGCTCGTGGCTAGCGATGCTCACGAACTCCGCTTTGAGCCGATCGAGCTCGGCCAGCCGCTCCGTCATGGCGCGGAAGGAACGGGAGAGGTCGCCCACCTCGTCGGTGCGGGCGTACGGTAGCCGGTCGGGCGGGTCGAACTCGCCGCCGGCCACCGCCGCCATCGCCGAGCGCAGGCGGCGGAGCGGCGACGTGACGGCCCCGATGCTCACCACGCCGATGGCGAGGGCCACGGCGAGGGCGACGAAGAGGGCGATCGCGCTGGTTCGGGCGGCGGTCGCGCTGATCCGCTGCGCGCGGACGGCGTCCGCGGTGCTCCGGGCGTCGATCGTCTCCGCGAGGGCCCGGAGCCCTTCGTTCGCCCGATCGTAGAGGGGTTTTACCCCCTGGAGGGCCGTGGTCGCCTGATCGATCCGTCCGTCTCGCACCAGCTGGTCGATCTGCCCGGCGGCGACGACAACGGAGTCCAGGCGAGCGGTGACGGAACGGGCATCGGAGGAGTAGTCGCTCCGGCGGAGCCTCTCCGACTGCTCCGTGACCTGGCTGGACTGCTCCCGGAGCTCCCGGCGGACCTCCGCGTCCGGGGCGGCGACGTAGCTACGCTGGAGGCGGTTCAGCTCGGAGACCGAGGTCTGGAGCTGGCCCACGCTCACGAACGCGGCGGCGTGCCGGCTACGGAGGTCGAAGGCGATGTCGCGAAGCTCCCCCAGCTGACCGAGCGCGTAGTACGCGGGCCCGAACAACGCGGCGATCATCACCGCGCTCGCCAGGTACAGCCTGCTTCTCAGGCTCATGGTCTGAGCGCCTCGCGGATTCGTTCGAGCTCCTGGCGAAGCTCCGCCACCTGCCCCTCGGAGCGATCGAGGCCGGCCCGGAGGCTGTCACGCTCCGCCTCGAGCGCCTGGAGCCGCTGCACCAGGGGCATCCCCGGCAGGATGGGCGCGCGGAGCGTGCCGACCGTTCGCTCGCGGGCCGCTTCGCACCCGTCCGGGGACGACGGGCCGCCCGCGCTGCCTACATTCCCGCCGCCAGCCTGCGCCCGCTCGCCGGCGGCCTGCCAGAGCGCCGCGTGCGCCGTCCTGCGCTCCGCCAACCCGTCACGGGCCGGGCGGGCCGCGGGCTCCAGCGACTCGACCGCTTCGGGGTCGGCCGCGGCATCGCTCACCGTGGCGCCATCCAGGTCGCCTTCCTGGAGGCTCTCGGCCTCCAAGGCCTCCGCACCCTCCGTGTCCCCATCTTCCCGACTCTCGGTCTCATCGGCCGGCTCGTCCCCGACATCCTGGGACGGATTCACCGGGGCGTCCATGCCGCCCCCGAGCTCGAGCGCCAGAAGGTACAGCGTCTCCGCGGCGGGCTCCATCCAGGCCGGCTTCTCGGGCAGCAGGAAGATCCGTTTCGCCGCCTCCCGGGCGATCCGGGGATCTCGCTCGGCGTTCCGCGGGTCCAGCTCCAGAGCCGCCAGGGCGAGGAGCGCGTGACCCCCTATCGGCGACGTCGGGCACGCGTCCGCCACTTCGGTGAGCTCGCGACGGGCGACCGGATAACCGCCCAGCTTGAGGGCGACCAGGCCGCGGAGGAACGCCCGCTCGACCTCGGTCTCGGCCTCCTCGAACGCCAGGGGCGCGGTCGCTTCCGCCCCCGCCTCGGGGGCGCCGCCGCCGGACGTCGCACAGCCGGCCGGCAGCCCCAGGGCCGCCAGCAGGAGCGCCGCGGCGACCCCGCGGGTCACGAAACCGTTCCGACCCTCGAGTCGGCCTCGGGCTCGCCCCGCTCCGCCAGGGCCCGCTCCAGTCGGCGGCAACGGAGCGCGAGGAACCGCGTCTCCAGCAGGTTGCCCACGCGGATCCGAACCTCTGTGGGGCTCATCGGCTTCGTCAGGAAGTCCCGGGCGCCCTCCCCTAGCGCGCGCCGCCGGGCCTCGCGGCTCGTGTCGGAGGTGAGGACGAGGACCGGGAGATAGTCGTCCTCCGGGGCCGCCTCCTGAATCTCCTTCATGACGTCGAAACCATCTTTTTCCGGCATGAGGAGATCCAGAATGACCAGATCCGGCTCGAACTGGAGGAATCGCGCCAGGGCGTGACGGGATTCCGTGACCCCTTCCACATGCTCGTAGCCCGCCCAGCCGAGGACGTCCTGAAGGTATCGGACGTTCTGTGGCTCGTCGTCTACAACCAGTATGCGGGCCTGCTTGAACGGCCGCTCCCGCATCGGTTCCCCTCCCTCGCTCCCGTGACCTTGCGCGCTCGGCCGGCCTCCCGGAGCCGGTCGGCACGCCAGCCGAACTTCGGGTCGTCCATGCATCCCCGAGAACCCATCCCCGCTGCAAGATACAGGCGCGTCGCCGGAGGTGCTCCCGCGCACGGGCGGGGGCCGGCGCCCATCCGAGGCGGCAGAGAATCGCGTGAGCTGTACGTACGTCAGCGGTATAGGCTTACGGACTGAATCACGGGGCCCCTCGCCGCCGGACGCGGCGGCGGCGGCACGCCTCCCGAGGCGGCGATGACTGTCGCGCTCACGCCACAGCGGTCGCGTCGCGTTCTTCGCCGCCGTCCCGCCCGGCCATGGCGTCGAGCTCGCCGGCTATCGGTCCTGGCCTTCCGGTGCGCCGGCGGCGCCCGCTTCCTCCAGCTCCCCGTCCGCTTCCACCGGGTCCCCCTCTTCCCGGACGACCTCCGCGCGGTCCACGCGGTCGAGCTCCGGGAACTCGCGATCCAGATACCGGTTGCCGAGCGTCTGGATGCGTCCTTGGTCCGGACCCGCGCCCCGCGGCGCCCCCTCCCCGTAGCCGGAATGGAGTCGGTCCACGACCTCCATGCCCTCCACGACCTCGCCGAACGGCGCGAAGCCCATGTCGTCCAGCCGCCCGTTGTGCGCCAGGTTGATGAAGAGCTGCGTGGTGCGGGTCCCGGGCCCCGCCATCGCGTACGAGAGGGTGCCGCGGTCGTTGCTCCGGAAGACCGGGTCATCCTCGATCCGGGCGTCGCTCCAGGCGGCCGAGACCCGCGGGTCCCCGTGGATGCCGAACTGCGCCACGAAGCCGTCGAGCACGCGGAAGAACCGGACGCCGTCGTAGAAGCCGGCGCGGACCAGGTTGTAGAACCGATCGGCGCCCCGCGGCGCCCAGTTTCGGTGCACCCGGACCAGGAAATGACCCTGGCTGGTGGCGAACCGGACGGTGAAGGAATCGGGCGCCGTCCGGTTCAGGGCCGGCGCGGTCGGATCGAGGAGCGCCGAGTCGGTCGCGGCGAGCGGTGGCAGCGCCTCGGCGCCCGCCTCTGCGTTATCAGACCGCCCTGCTTCGCCTCCGCCATCGGCGCACCCCGCACCGCCCAGCGCGACGAGTGCCGCGGCCGCGCATGCGGCGACCCGCGTCGCCCCGCCTCTCCGCGCCGCCCGGCCTCGCCGCGCCGCCGCGCCTCGCGGCGCTGCCCGGCCGCGCGGGCCCGCCCGTCGCCCAACCTCGTACTCCGATCCTGTGCGCACCTCACCTCCTCCAAGCACGCTGCTCGCCCGTCGCCCCCCCTTCGGGCGGCGGCGAGTCGTCGTTTTCAGGGGCTGAAAACGTACCGCGGGAGGCGGGATCGGAAAACGGCCGCGGCCGGGTTACGGCGGCTCAGTGCTTCGCGGGCTCGGTACCAGCGGGCGTGGCGCCGCCTTCCGACCCGGCTTCCAGCAGTCGCTCGGTGAACGCCTGCCGCTCGGACACCAGCTCCAGACGGCGCTCCAGGGAGGAGACCTCCTCGCGCAGGGACGAGATCGCCGCACCGAGCTGCGTCAGCTGGGCCTGTTCGGCCCGCACCGTTCGCCGCTCGCGGATCCACTCCTCCATCAGGCCGCCGAGCCGCCGGACGAGGGGGAAGGCGAGGATGAACCCGCCGATCAGCAGGATGAGGATCAGGGTGAAGGCCATGCTCATGGCGATGAACGGATCGGGCATCGACCACCTCTCGCGTCGGACGTTCCACCTCGGGCGACTCCCGGGCCCCGGACTACGAGACCGGAAGGCTCCGCGTTTCCACGTCGATCACTCCCGGCCGGGGACGTCCGGGTCCGGCCCCTCCCGGATCAGGTACAGCCGGTGGTCCCCCAGCCGATAGAGCAACGGACAGACGGCGACGCCGCGATAACGGTCCCGCAGGCGCCCGGCCTCCGCCCGCACGAAGCCGGCGGCGTCCGGGATCTCGAAGGCCGGCGCGTGCTGTTCGAAGTGCCGCTCCGCCTCCTCGCGGCTCCAGCCGGCCCGCGCCACGAGCCCCTCGACGAACGCCTCGCGCCGATCGCCCAGGCCCACCATGCCGCAGTCCGTGTGGCCGATCAGCGCGATCGCCTCGACCCCGCCCACCGCGATCGCGAACGAGATCTTGAACTCGTGCCGGTGGAAGTTGGCGCCGCCGGAGCGCAGCACGTAGGCGAAGTTCTCCGGCATTCGGAGCTGCGTGCGGTGATCCATGCACATCCCGACCAGGAGACGCGCCCGCTCGTAGTCGCCGAGCGGCGCCCCGAGCTGATGATAGGCGATGAGGTCGGCGATCGGCGTGATCCGATAGCTCGTCGGGAGCGCGTCGAGGGTGCGGAGGGGAATCAGTGCGTCCGGTTCCGGCGCGCCCGCCGGCGGCGTCCGCGTCGGGCGCCCGTCTGCGGGTCGGGACGGCGTGTCTGGCGGCATGCCGAAAAAGCTACCGGACCCGAGGCGGCGCCGTCCAGCGCGCGGCCCAACGCGGCCCCTCGGCGCTCGACCCCCGCCTTCGGCCCCGGCGCTCGACCAGCGCGTAGCGCCGGGGCTACTCCTGCTCCAGCGCGTAGCGCCGGGCCGCCGGCACCGGATGATGCCCGATGGCGTACAGTGTGCGCCCCTCCGGCTCGACCGCGATCGCCAGCGCGTCGGCATCCAGCCGTAGCGCCTCCAGGAAACGGCCCTCCCAGTCGAACACGTGCACGTGATTCCCGAACGGCGCCCGCTCCGCGAAGGCGCCCCGCAGGCGGCCCGAGAAGAGCGCGAAGATCCGCTGCCCCGTCACGCTCACGTCCAGGTAGCCGAAGCGCAGGTCCTCGCCGGTGCCGAGGCGGGGCTCGCCGTCGGTGCCCACGACCCGATAGCGGGGAAGGAACTCGAACGGCGCCTCCGCGCGGCGCACGAGCCGCCCGTCGGCGGCGAAGATCTCCAGCCGGCCCGCGTGCCGCGATCCGACCGCCAGCCGCCCGCCGCCCGGCCGCGGCTCCATGCGGCCCTGCCACGCGTGCTGGAGCACGGTCGGCGGGACCTCACGATCGGACTCCGGCAGCGCGCCGACTGCCTCCCGCATCGCCCCACCCCCATCGAACGCGGCGAACCGCCCCTCGGTGAAGTAGCCGAGGGCCAGGAGCCGATCGGGGCCCTGCCACACCGGATCGGTGACCACGGCGTCGGAACGCAGGGTCACCGTGGGCACCTCGTCCCCGGCGGCCGCGGCCGCCGCCGGATCGATCCGCGTGAGGCGGCGGAGCACGATGTCGTACACCCAGAACGCGTCCGCCCCCTCGGGCGCCGCGACCACCGAGCGGGGCGCCCGGTACTCCCCGGGCCCGTCGCCGGCCACGCCGAGGCCGAGGACCCTTCCGTCGGGCTCGATCAGGTGGACAGCCGGCTCCAGGTGCGCGTCCAGGATGACGACGCGCTCGCCGACCACGACGATGGCCACCGGATAGGCGAGGCGATCTCCGAGGTCGAGCGCCCTGCCCTCCAGCGGCCGCACGGGCAGGCCCTCGTGCGAGAGGGAGCCCGGTCCGGCGGCGCGCCACCGCCACATCTCCACCGCCGCGAATCCCAGCAGCAGCAGGCCCCCGAGCACCAGGACGGCCGTCCGCCGATCGAGGCCCCGCGCCCCGTTGGCGCTTGCTCGCGCGGCGCTCCGCTGATCGGTCCCCTGCAGATCCTGCCGAGGCAATGATCGCTCCCGATCCACATCGCGACGAGCGGGAGAGGGCGGGCCGGCATCGCGATCCTGGAAGACGGCGGCCGCCGGCGTATCCGGAGGCGCCGTGGGCCGAGGCTTGAGACCCCGGCCGACTAGCTGTCGATCAGCCTTGCGGAGGCGGCGCGCCCACCGGGCGACCGCCCCGCCGGTTCTTCACCCGTGTCTACAGCGGATACGGGCGTGCGTTGTACGTGACGTGTCCATCCACCGTACACGCCGATCCCGCTTCCGGGATGCAGCTCCCGGAGGCCCCGCACGCGTCCTTCCACCCCACGTCCCCACTGGATGCCACCCCCAACGGAAGCAGCGCCAAGGTCGCCACGAGGCACGTGACCCGCGTCCAGCGTCGCTTGCATCGCATCGGTCCCTCCCATGTCGAAATGGTCGGTCGCGATGCCGGTCGCTCCCTCCACATCGGCGGGCCCGCGCACGGGACCCGTCGCGTCGGAGGACAGGGTCGGAGCACCCTCCGCCAGCAGGAGAAGGTGGCGAAGGGCTCGATCCAGCTCGTGCTCGCGGAAGCGGAAGCGGATCCGCCCGTTCCCGTCGATGACCAGGTAGCGGGTCCGTCCCCAGAGCTCGAGAGAGGCGCCCGCTTGCGCGTGGTCGTCGAAAGCCACGACCACGCCGGTCACGTCGTCGCGGGCGAACGCGTCCAGCTCCGGCGAGCGTTCCCGGCCGACGACCGCCACCGCCCGGGTGCCCGCGTCGCGAAGCCGCCCCGAGAGCGCGGACAGCCGGGCCCCGTCTCGATGGGCGACGGTCGGCACGTGCATCCAGTAGGCGAGGAGCGTCGGCCGGCCGCCCAGGAGGTCCAGGAGCGGGCGCTCCTCCCCCGCCCCGTCCATCACTCGGACGCCTTCGGGGACGGGCCGCGAGACCGATCGGCTCCGCGCCCGGCGCTGAAGCTCCAGACGGGCCTCGGCCAGCCGATTCCGCCACGCCTCCGTCCCGATCGAGGGTCCCGGCCCCAGTCGGAGCGCGGCCCGCTCTCCGGCTTCGCTCAGCGGATCGGCGGCGGCGAGCGCCCGCAGTCGGACCGCGGCCTCGGCATCGCCGGCCGCCGCGCGCACGGCCGCGAGCTCCCGGAACAGGGCGGGGTCCCAGGTGCGCTCGGCCGCCAGCGCGAGCGTGTCGGCGGCCGCGGCGCTGTCCCCTTCGGCCAGGAGGGCGCGTCCCAGGGCCGCCAGGAGCGGGGCGCTCTCCTCCCGCGCTTCCGCCCGGTGCTCCGCCCGACCGAGATCGAGCGGCCGGTCATCCGGGCCGTCCCATTCCAGTCGCCGGAGCTCGCGTCGGAGTCGAGCCATCCCCTCCGCGCGCAGCGTGGGGCGCTCCGCGAGGCGCAGCGCCACGCCCGGCGACCACCGGGGCACGTACCGATCGATCCGGTCGGCCCAGGCGAGCGTCACCCGCGCGTCGCCGAGCGCCAGGGCCGCCTCGAACGCTTGCGGAAACAGCGTCTCGTCCGCCGGCCCCGCGCGCTCCCACACCGCCTCCAATCGCTCGAGCCCGGCGGCCGGATCGTCCCGGTGCGCGCGTCCGATCTCGCCAACCCGCTCCTGGACGACCAGCCGATGTGCCGGCGCGACCGCTTCCAGACGCTCGGTCCAGCGGCCGATCGCCTCCGCATCCCCCAGGCTGCGCGCGTAGCGCACCAGCGCCGCCAGCTCGTCGACAGTCGGCGCGGAGGCGCCCGCCACCTGGCGCTCGAAGGCCGCGAAGCGCTCGGCGTGCTCGGCGAGCAGGCGCGCCCTGCCCGCGCGATCCTTGAGCAAGCCCTCGTAGAACAGGCGCTGGAACCATCCGTCGATGCGGTCCGGATAGAGGGTCGTCGCCTCCACCGCCGTCTCCAGGGCCAGCTCCCACCGGATCAGGCTCATCGCCCACATCCGCTCCTGCAGCGCCCGGAAGGTGGGCTGCCCCGCCTCGTCCCGCTCCAGGAGCTCCCAGAATCGCCCTCCGTTCGCATCCACGTCGTCGCCGTCGAGGTCCTCGAGCGAGAACGCGGCGTAGACGGCGCCCGGCGGCAGCCTCAACGAGCCGCGGAAGCGGCCCGGCCCTTCCCGGGCGAGCTCCGCGTCGATAGGGCGGCCCAGGTGGACGCGCGGGGGGGCGTCGCCGGCGGCGCGGTAGCGGCCGCGGAGCCGGAGGCGTGTCTCGCCGGCGAGCGCGGAGGCGGCCCGGAACTCGGCCGTGACCGGACGCGCGGCCGAGAGCGCCTCCGCCGGCAGGCGGAGCTCGCTCGCTCCGGCCGCCGCCTCCCGACCGGTCAGGACGACCAGGGCGGCCGCGCCCGCGAGCGCCACCAGGGAGCCGGCCACGGCGAGCGCCACGCGCGAAGGACGCCGGCGCGGCGCGGGATCGGAGACCGGCAGGATGCGCCGCTCGCCCCGCTCGCGGCGCGCCAGGGCGGCCTCGAGCGTGCCCTCAGGCGGGCGGGGGGCGGGGATGTCCCGCAGCGCGCGACCGAGCTCCCGGAGCCACCCCAGCTCGGCGCGGCACGCTGGGCACTCGGCCAGGTGGGCGCGGATCCGGCGGGCCTCGGCGGGCGCGCACTCCCCGTCCGCCAGCCGCTCCAACCCGCGGCGTCCCGGATGCCGGAGCCGACTCATCGACGGATCTCCGCGGACGCGGCCGCGGGCCGCTGTCCGGCGACTCGGAGGACCCGCGGCTCGGCGCTAACGGGCCTCCGCCAGGACCCGCCGCAGGACCTTGCGGGCACGGTGAAGCCGGACGGCCGAGGCCCCCTCGGAAATCCCCAGCAAGCGGCCGATCTCCCGGTGCGAATAGCCCTCCACCTCCTTGAGCAGGACGACGGCCCGCATCTCCGGCGGGAGCGCCGCCACCGCCCGTTCCACCGCGAGCCGGTCCAGCACCGCGTCGGACGCATCATCGAACGGCAGCCGCCCCCTCAGATACGCCAGCGAGACTTCGCGCCTGCGGCGACGACGCCGGAGCTTCATCAGGCTGGCGCGCACCGCGATCTTCCGAAGCCACCCGCCGAAGCTGCCGCGCCCCTCGAAGCTCGGAAGCGCCTCCGGCAGCCCGACGAAGACCTCCTGCACGACGTCGCGGGCATCGGCCGAGCTCTGCGTGAGCCGGAACGCCACCTCGTAGAGCGATTCGACATAGCGGTCGTGCAGCGCCCGGATCGCGCCGGAGTCCCCGCGAGCGGCGCGCGCCAGCGTGGCGGCGTCCGGTTCGGCGGTCCGCGCGTCCCCGAGTCCCCGCCGTTCCGCTCCGGCGCCGCTCTTCTCCGAACTCCGCATGCGGACGCTCGTCTTTCCGGGTAGTAGATGTCGCTAAGACGTGAAATATTACCTTCAGACCGCCGGCGCAGACAGAGGCTGCAACGGCCGGCGCAGAGGGGGGAGCTTCCGCTTGTCCTGCCCGGCCATCCATCGTCGAGCGGCTCGAGGTGGGCCGATGCGAGCCGCCCGCCCCGTGGCCTCGCTGCTGGTTCTCGTCGCGTGCGGAGCCGGTGCGTGCGGAGAATCGGCCAGTCCCGTGCGGCACGTCGGGAACGCTCCGAGGCTCGCTTTTCGAGAGCTCGGGGAGGGCCCCACCGTCGTGGTGCTCCACGGAGGTCCCGGGGTGAGTCACGACTACTTGCGGCCGGAGTGGGACGCGCTGGCCGCCGACCACAGGCTCGTGTACTACGACCAGCGCGGCTGCGGCCGGAGCGACCCGGCGGACTCCTACCGCGCCGAGGACCACGTGGCCGACCTGCACGGACTCCTCGCGGAGGTCAGCCCCGACCGCCCGGTGTACCTGGCGGGCGTCTCGTGGGGTTCCGTGCTGGCGTTGCTCTACGCCCGCGCGCATCCGGAGCGCGTGGCCGGCCTCGTGCTCAGCGGGGTGCCCTCCTTCGAGAACCTGCGCAAGTGGGCGAACGCGGTCGCGGCGCATGACGCGGACACGACCCGCTGGGGCGCTGGCGTGGATCCGCACGAGCACGGGGTCGACCCCACGTACTCCAACCGCGTGCGACTCTGTCGACGGGCGCTCTTCTCCACGATCGCGAGCTTGGGCAGCCTTCCCGAGCTTGACGAGCTCCGCTCCCTGGGGACGCCGACGCTGCTGCTCCAGGGCTCCTTCGAGGTCTGGCCGCGAACGGACGCGGGTCCGCTCTGGAGCACGTTGTCCCGGGCCGAGCGGCGCGTGATCGAGGGCGCCGGACACAGTCCGTGGTACAACCGGCCGCACGTCTTCTTCTGCGAGCTGCGCCGGTTCATCGCGGACGGCGTGCGGGAGGGTCGCCCACCCCTCGCGCCCGAAGGCTGCGAGGGCGAAGGGCCGCCCCGGGAGGCCGGCCTCGGGATCGACCCTCCGCGGCGCGGAGCGGACGGGCGCCCGCCGACGAAACTGCGGCCGTTTCGGTCTGCCGACCTCACGGCCGGTGAGTGGCTGCGGCTCCTGGATGACGACCGCCACGACGAAGCCTTCGCGGCGGCCGGCGCCGAGCTTCGCGCCCGGTTCACCCCGGAGACCTGGCGGGACACGATTCGAGCGCTGCGAGACCTGCTCGGCGGACCGATGTCGCGGCGCCACATGCCCGGTTACCTGGATCGCGAGTCGCGGCGGGTCGCGCCGGACGGATACGCCACCAGAACGTACTGGACGGTCTTCTCCCGTCCGGCGGCCGGTCGCGATCGCGTGACGGTCGCCCGGGAACGGGTCGTCCTGGCGCGGAACGCCGACGGCCGGGTCGTCGTGGTCGGGTATCACGTGTCGCTGGTCCCGTGAGGCTGGTACGGCGCGCCCTGGCGAGATGGAGGCTCCCCGAGACCCGGCACAGCTTGCCGTCGCGCGTATCGTGGTGATCGACGGAACTGGGACCGAGGATCTTGCGCCGTCAACGATCGCGCCGCTCGCGTTCACCTCCTCGACGCCGCGCCGCTCCGCTCCAGCCGGTAGGCGACCACCCACGTCTCGTCCAGCGGGCCGGTCTCGAAGGCCCACACGGTGTCGTCCGCCATCGCCTGCAGGCGCGCCCCGGGCGGGGCGCGTACGCGTCCCAGGTAGGCGCCCTCGGGCCCGAGCACGTCGTATTCGCCCCCGGGAATCCCGAGCAGCGCGTCCGCGGCGGTGACGTCGCCTCCCACGCTCCGCTCCACCCAGATGCGGCCGCCGGCCCCGATCAGCACCCGGACGATCGAACGCGCCGGCAGCCGCGCCCCGGACCTCCACCACCTCGCTCGCGACCGCGACGCCCGATCGAGGCAGATCCGGAGCTCGGGCGTGCCGCGGGACCCGTGGATCTCCAGCCACGCGTCGGCGCCTCGGCGGCCCACGGCGGCCCATCCGGACCCGCCGACGGCCGGAGCGAGCGGCGGCGCCGGCAGCGGCCACTCCGGAGCGAGGACGGGAGCGATTTCGACGACCGCCAGCGTCTCCGGCTCCGCGGCCGCCGGCGGCAGGCGGAGAAGGCCCATTCGCGCAGCCGATCTCGCCCCGTCGCCACCGGCTCGGTCCGCCCCGGCCGCATGGCCTGCCCGCTCTCCCTCGGCCGGCGGCAGCTCGGCCAGCAGGAACGCCGTGCCGTCCGCCGCCAGGCCGGCCCAAGACAGGGTGCCGGAGGCGAGCGCCGGACCGGTGAACGAGGTCGCCAACGGCAGCTCCGGCCCGTCCGGCCCGTCCGTGCGGACGGACACGATCCGGGAGCCCTCCAGGTCGAAGGCGCGGAGCCGGCCCTCCGCGTCCCACGCCGCGGCGATCGGGCGGCGCACCTCGCCCGGCCCGTCCCCCCGCGGGGTCCAGTTGCCCTGCCAGCGCCCCTCGGGCGACACCACGGCCACCTCGCCCAACGCGAAGTCCGGGATGGCGAGCCACCCATCCGCGGAAACGGCGGGGAAGACCGGAAAGACCAGCTCCTCTCCGTCGCGCGTCCCGCCCACGCGCCACAGCTCGCGCCAGCCCGGGACAACTCCGCCCGCCTCCCAGGCGCCGGGACCCGACACGCGCAGCACCGGAGTGGAGGCCGGTGCCGGATCGCAGGGTCCGGACGGGGGTGGCGAGCAGGCGACCGCGAGGAGGAGCGGCAGCGTCGCCCAGCGCCTCAACGCTCCCGCGTCCACACGGCGATCACCCCGCAGCGCGCGTTCTTGGAGGCCCGGAAGCGCGCGGGAATCTGGGACGGGCGCGTGTAGACCTCCACGCCGGCCACGTTCTCGATGCGGACCATCGCGTCCAGCGGCCAGCCCGGGCTCGGGTCGTCCGGGGGCGCGCCCGTGCTCAGCAGCGCCCCGTCGAGGTAGATCCGGATCGGACAGTCGAAGTCCAGCAGAGAGGCCGGCGCCGCCCGGACGCGGATCCGATAGTTGCCGGCTTCCGGGTTCGGGATCAGCTCGAGCCCCGGAACCCGCCGGAGCACGTCGGTCACCCGGATCGGTCGCAGCGCCTCGATCTCCTCCCGCGTGATGAAGACGCCGCGGCCGCGAGCCCGTCGATTGTAGAAGCCCACCCGTGCCAGGTCGCGGCGGCGGCGCTCCGCCAGGATGGTGACCGAGATCGGCTCGACCGGCACCGCATCGACCGCCACGCGGAAGGTGACGGCGATCGCCCCGCCCGCCGGAACCTCCAGGGCCGCCGACCGAGTTCCGTAACCGATGTGATCCACGCGCAGTGTCGCCGGGCCGGCCGCGGGGACCGCGAAGGCGAAGCGGCCTCCCTCGTCCGTGAACGTCTCCAGCGCTGTCCCGACGAGCGACACCCGGGCCGACGCGACCGGTCGGCCGGACCCGTCGTCCACGACCCGGCCGACGATCCGCGCGCTCGGAGACGCCATCCTCGAAGCCTCTTGGTCCTTCCCCTCCGCTTCGTCGGCGTCCGCGCCGGGGGTCGGCTGCTCCGGAGCGTCCGGAGCGGCGTCCGCCGCGTCCACCGGGCGGGCTGGACCGCCGTAGTCGCGGACCAGCGTCCCGTCCTCCCGGCGGACGGCGCGAATCTCGCCCCCGTCCTCCTTGAGCGCCGAGAGGACGGGACGGTCGCGGGGCCTGATCCGGCCGGGGACGCTGGATCGCACGCGCTCCAGCGTGATCTGCGGCATCCGGATCCACCAGCGGCGGACGATCCAACCCCCGTCCGGGAGCCGGTCGAAGGCGACCTCGCCCCCGATCGCGTCGGAGCGAACGGGCAGATCGAGATTCACGTACCGGTACTCGAGGTACCGAAGCTCGGCCGACGTCGCGTCGAGCCACAGCGTCCCGGCGATCTCCGGCAGGTCGCGCCCCGGCATCGGCTCGAACCCCAGCCCGACGGAACCCGGTTCCTCGCCCTCACGGGCGTAGAAGCAGTGATCGTCCATGAAGGACTGGGAGAGCAGCAGCCGCGCGTCCGGGCCGTAGTACATCGTCCCCTCGTCCGTCTCCTGCACCCAGCCGCCGGCGGCCAGCCGCCGGGCCGGGATGCTGCGGAATGGACGACGACCCCGCCCCCCGATCGTCCGGAGCTCTTCCTCCCGCACGCGCAGGCTGCGGGGGTGTAGGCGTCGCTCCCAGAGGGCCGCGTCGAACCAGTAGGGGTCCATCTCCGCCGTGATCACGGTGGCGACGAGCGCCTTCCGGGCTTCCTCCCACAGGCGATAGGCCGCTGCCGCCCCCTCGACGATCCGGCGGCACCGGGTTTCACCGACGACCTGGATCTCCTCGACCGGCACCGCCTGCACGGGCGCCCTCAGAGCGCGGTGCACCGCTTCGTCCGGGGCGATCGCGAACGGCTCCGTGGTGATGCTGCGAAAGCCGATCCGCTGCGCCCGCAACCGGTACACGCCCGGCTCCGGCACCCGGATCAGGTACCGGCCTCCCTCGTCCGTGATCGTCCCCGCCGCCCGGGTCTCGCCCGCCGGGCCCTCGAGCAAAAGGACCACGGCGCCCCACAGCGGCTCCGCCGAGTCCGGATCGCTCACCGTGCCGCGGACGGTCTGCGCGTGGAGGGCAGAGAGCGCCGCCGGCGCGAGGAGCGGCGCCACTGCGAGGAGGAGCAGCGCCGCCGACCCGAGCCGCTGCGCCCGGAGGACGGGCGATGCCGGTGAGCCGATGTGGCGGGCAGGTGTCACGATCTTACCCGAGCGGCCGTTCGAGACGATGAGGGCGTGGGCGCCCGAACGGTCCGTACCGTCAGTGATCGTCTTCCTACGAGGCCTATGGTACGAGCGAACCGTTCCTTTCACGAGTGCCCACCACCACCCACCGGTACGCGACCGGGATCGCCACCAGCACGAACAGGGTGCTCGACAGCAGTCCCCCGATGGTGGCCAGCGCCAGCGCGTTCCAGATGTTCTCGTCCTGGTGGCCGGCGAAGAGGACGAGCGGCAGCAGCCCGCCCACGGTGGTGAGGGTGGTCATCAGGATGGGGCGCACCCGCTCCAGCGTGCCCCGCAGGATCGCCTCGTGCGCCGGGAGCCGCGCGCGCAGCTCGCCGATGTGGTAGACGATGAGGATCGCGTTGTTCACCACGATCCCTCCCATCATGACGACGCCGATGTACGCCGTGCGCGTGAAGGTGGCGTCCGCGTAGAAGAAGATCAGGAATACGCCGATCAGGGCGAGCGGTAGCGTGAGGAGCACCACCAGAGGCGCGCGGTAGGACTCGAAGAGCGCCGCCGTCACCATGTAGACCAGGAGCACGGCGAAGGCGATCACCCACCAGACCTGGCGCTTCTCCTCCTCGGGCCAGCGCCAGCGGTCGTCGCGCTCGATCCGGTAGCCGGGCGGAAGCGCCATCGCCTCCACGACCGCGTCGCGCACCAGGTCGCCGAGCCGGCGGGGGCCGCGGAACTCCCAGGCGACGGAGCGCTCGTACTGCTGGTCCTCGCGCCGGATCAGGGAGAGGACGTCCCGGCGGCCCACCTCGGCCACGCCGGCCAGCCGGATCTCGCCCGCCCCGTTCGGAGCGGGCAGCCGTAGATCCTCGAGCCGTAGCACGTCGAACGCGTCCCAGCCGGCCACCTTCACCGCCCAGCGCACCTCCTCCCCTT
>CAZTGV010000005.1:43743-57357 GCA_964613475.1 uncultured Gemmatimonadota bacterium | reverse complement strand
CCGTGCGGCCGCTCTGGATGGCCGCGATCATCTCGTTGGTGAACTGCTCGGAGGGGAGGTAGGCGATCTCACGCTCCGGGAAGCGGTCCCGGATGGCGTGGCCGATCGCGTGCATGAGGTGCGTCTTGCCGAGCCCGGTGTCCCCGCAGATGAAGAGCGGGTTGTAGGCGCCGGCCGGGGCCGCGGCCACCCGCTGGCAGGCGGCCGCCGCGAGCTGGTTGTTGGAGCCGATCACGAAGCGCGCGAACGTGTAGCGGTCGTTCAGCGCCACGCCGACGCGCGGCCGCCCGCCGGCCACTGCGGCGTCCGCCTCCGCGGCGGGGCCGTTCTCGGGCGGCCGCTCCGCCTCGCGCGTCTCGATCTCGGGGAAGTCCAGCCGGTCGTCCCCGCCCTGATGCTCGAAGCGGAGGTGGATGGCGCGGCCGAGCTGCCGCTCCCCGAGCTCGCGGAGGAGCTCGCCGTATTTGTCCTCGATCCATTCGACGGCGAACTTCGTCGGTGCCCCCACCACCAGGGTGTCGTCCGAGAGAGAGACGGCCGCCGTGGAGGAGAGCCAGGTGCGGTACGTCTGCTCCGGGAGGACTTTCCGGGCGTCGGTGGTGATCCGGGTCCAGACTTCGCTCGCCGTCAACTCCATTCGTCGAGAAAGCGGGGCGTGGAGGCCGTACGGGGGCGATGATCTTACGGGCCCGATTCGGGGCTGTCAACGAGCCGCGGAGCCCGCACGACAGGCCGGAATTCGGTTTGACACCCCCCGTGCTCCCGGGTACGTTGGGAGGCTGATTTCGACCTGCAAGGCCGGTCGCGCGGGGCGCGCGGCCGGCTCTCGGGAGGGCGCCGGAAGGGACCGATGGGAAAGCCGACCTACAGCAATCCGAGCAACCGGAAGCGCATCCGCGACCACGGCTTTCGGGCGCGCATGAAGACGAAGGCCGGGCGCAAGCTGCTGGCGAGACGTCGCAAGAAGGGGCGCCACCGCCTCACGGTCAGCGACGAGCTGCGCCGCAAGCGCCACAAGCGCCGCGGCCGCTGAGGGCGGCGACGGCGCCCGACGTCCCCCGGCGTACGGGCGCGCCCGCCGGGGAGCGCCTTCCGCGCGACGCCCGCGTGCGGCGCGGCGCGGACATCCGTCGCGCCATGCGGCACGGCCGGCGGGTGCGGGCAGGCGGCGTCGACCTCTTCCGCGCCGACTCCCCGACGGGACGGCCGCGCGCCGGCGTGGTCGTCCCGCTGCACGGCCGGAGCGCGGCGGCGCGGAACCGGCTTAGGCGGCGTCTGCGCGAGATCGCCCGCCGGGACCTGCTGCCGCGGGCGTTTGCGGCCGGCGTCGCCGAGGACCTGGTCCTGCGCGCCCGCCCCGATGCGTACGGCCGCTCGTACCGGAGCCTCCGCGAGCCGTTGTTGGAGTCGTACCGGCCGGGAGAAGGGTCGGAGGTTCCGCCGGCGAGCGCTTCGGGAGGCGCGCCGTGCTCCGACGACTGATCGTCGGGGCGATCCGGCTCTACCAGGCCGGCCTCTCCCCGCTCCTCCCGCCCGCCTGTCGATTCACCCCGAGCTGCTCGCACTACGCGATCGAGGCGGTCGAGCGGTTCGGCGTCGCCCGCGGGGGGTGGCTGGCGCTGAAGCGGATCGCCCGCTGCCATCCCTTCGGGGGCCGCGGCCCGGACCCCGTGCCGCCCCGGAAACGGTAGCGCGGCATGGAGCGACGGCTGCTCCTGGCGATCGCGCTCATGATCGCCGTCGTGGTGGCGGTGAACCTCCTCTTCCCCCCGGCGCTGCAGCCCCCGTCCGAGGCGGAGCGGGACACCGTGGCGGTGGAGGAGCCGGCGGGCGAGCGGCCGCCGGCCGAGGCGCCCGGCCGGACGGAGCCTCCGGAGTCGCCGGCGGCCGAGGATGCGGCGGCCCCCGGGGATGCGGCGCCCCTGGCGCTCCCCGGGGCGGAGGACACCGCGGGCGCCGGGCCCGGGGAGGCCCCCGCGGACGCGCCCGCCGCGGACGTCCCGGCGCAGGAGGCGGCGCGAGATACGGCCCTCCGGTTGGGCGAGACCGCCGCGCCGACGGACACGATCGTGGTCCGGTCGCCGATCTGGGAGTACCGCTTCGCCGACCGCGGGGCGACGCTGATCGGGGCGAGCCTGCTCCGCTACCGCTCCTACGGGCCGGGGGCGGAGGAGGAAGACCCGGTGGAGCTCGTCCGCCCCGGCGACCTCCTCCTGGGCTACCGGCTGGCCGTGGGCGCGGACACGGTCGACCTGCGGGGCCGGCGGTTCGAGCCGAGCGCGCCCGCCCTGGAGGTCCCCGAAGAGGGGGCCGACTCCGTCTCGTTCGCCTACCGGATTCCGACCGCGAACCCGGACATCGAGCTCCGCCTGGTGCTCGTGTACCGCTTCCGGGCCGACCGCTACGTGATCGAGGTCGAGGGACGGCTGGAGGGGCTGGGCCCCCGCGGCTACGCGATCCTCACCTCCCTCGGCCGCGGGCTGGCCAGCAACGAGGCGAACCCGGACGAGGACTTCGGCCAGCTCGCCTACGTGACCCGTGGCCGGGACGGGAGCATCCGGAGCGAGCGGCTGGACGAGGTGGCCGCCGGCGACCGGCGCGCGGCCGAGGGGGCCCCCTTCGGTTGGGTGGCGATCAAGAACAAGTACTTCCTGGCCGCCCTGATCAGCCCCCCGGGCTCTCCGGGCTTCGGCGGCCTCCTGGTCGAGGGGCACCCCGAAGAGCACGCGGCCGAGCTGGAGGCCGCGCTCCCGGTGCCGGCGGGACAGGCGCTGTTCCGGTTCGACGCCTTCCTGGGACCGCAGGACTACGGGCGGCTCACCGCGATCGGCCAGGATCTGGAGAACGTGAACCCGTACGGATGGCGCTGGCTCCGGCCGATCATCCGGCCGCTGGTCGGGCTGATCATGGTCGTCCTCGTCTGGATGCACGAGACGTTCGACCTGGCGTACGGATGGGTTCTCATCCTGTTCGGCGTGCTGATGCGGGTGGTCCTGTTCCCGCTGTACCAGAAGTCGATGCGCGCCCAGATGGCGCAGATGCAGGTGCAGCCCCTCATCAAGGAGATGCAGAAGAAGTACAAGGACGAGCCGCAGAAGATGCAGCAGGAGATGATCCGGCTGTACAAGGAGCACAACATCAACCCGCTCGCCGGGTGCCTCCCGATGCTCCTCCCCTTCCCGGTTCTCATCACGCTGTTCTTCGTGTTCCAGAACACGATCGAGTTCCGGGGCGTGCCCTTCCTGTGGCTGCCGGACCTGTCGTTGAAGGACCCGATCTACGTCATCCCGCTGCTCATGGGCCTCTCCATGTTCCTGCTCCAGTGGATCGGGCAGCGGGGGATGGAGTCGAACCAGCAGATGAAAATGATGATGTGGGCGATGCCGGTGGTGTTCACCGTGATCTTCGTGAACTTCCCCTCCGGGCTGAACCTGTACTACGCCACCAGCAACTTCGCCTCGCTCCCGCAGCAGCTCTACCTGTCGAAGGAGCGACGGAAGGCGTACGCGAAGCGGAAGACGCCAGGGGACTCGGACGAGGAGGAGGGGGGTGGCTGAGCCCGTCGGGCGGCCGCTGGTCTCCTACGGCGGCGGGACAGGCGGCCGAGCCGTCTGCCCGGCGATGACGCGGCCGCGGCCGCGGCACTACGGTCCCAGGGTGAGCACCAGCCCCGCCAGCCGCTCCGACTCCCGGAAGAACTGCTCGGCCCGCGAGGGGCCGAAGCCCGCGTGGATCCCGAGCCGCAGCCGCGATCCGAGCCGGGCGCCCGCCTCGACCGACACCATCGGCTCCCGGCCGAACTCCTCCCACAGGTACGCCTCAAGGCCCGCGTAGGGGGCCGCCCGGGCGGCGACGGGCGGCTCCCAGATGGCGCCGAGCCGGAGCGAGCCTCGCTCGAAGCGGGGGCTGGCGCGCAGGATCCAGCCCGGCCCGCCGTAGACGAGCACGTCTCCCGCCGCCGCCTGGAGAAGCAGCTCCAACGCCTCGCGGCTGGTGGAGATCGGCGATCGGCCGGTGCGCTGCAGGTACTCGTCGCCGAGGTGGGAGCTCACGTGGTAGAACTCGACCCGTCCGGCCACGCCGCGGAGCCGTCCCCGGAGCTGCAGCCCCACCCGATAGTGCGCCTCGATGAACTCGTTGTTCGAGCTCTCGAGGTCGAAGCGGGCGAACGCGCCGGCCGCCAGCGACCCGGCGAGCTCCCAGGGTCCCTCCTCATCCCGCCGCAACCAGAACGGCAGCCGTTCCCCGAAATCGGGCATGCCGAGCCACCGGGCGTCCGTGGTGTCGCGGGCCGCCGAGGCGACCAGCCCGCGCGTGGCGGGCTCGAGCGGGGAGAAGGCGGGGGCGCGGAAGGGATGGCCACCCGGATCGGCGGGCCGGAGCTGCGCGGCCAGCGGCGCGGGGGCGATCCCGAGGATGGCGAGGGCCAGGACGGCGCGTATGGCGGCCCGGCGCGGGGAAGCGCGCGGGACGAGCGTCGCGGGCGGGCACGGGGCCACGGCGGCCCGGCCGGGCCGGGCCGCCACGCGCCGCCTAGAGGAACGCCTCAGGCCGCGCGCTGGCAGCGCGGGCAGATGTACGTCTTCCGCCCGATCAGCGTCATCGAGTGCAGCTCGTTCCGGCAGCGGGGGCAGGGCTCCCCCTTGGACCGGTAGTTGATGAGCCAGCCGGGATCCGCGTGCGCCGCCTCCCAGTGGAGGGTCGCCCGTCGGAGGACCCGCCTCAGGTAGCGGTGGACCCGCTTGAGCTGCTCGGGCTTCATGTTGCCGACGCGCTCGTCGGGCCGGTACCCCGCCTGGAAGCAGATCTCGTCGGCGTACTCGTTGCCGATGCCGGCGATCACCTCCTGGTTCATCAGGAGCCCCTTCAGGGAGGAACGCGGATGCGCGTTCGCCAGCTCGACGAACCGCTCCGCCGTGAGCTCCTCGCTCAGGGGGTCGACCCCGAGGTTCTCGAGCGTCCCGAGGCCGGAGAAGTCGTCCCCCTCGGCGAGGTGGACGACGCCGCCGGTGCCGGTCGCCGAGTAGCGCAGCTCGCGGCCGGCGGCGAACTGGAGACGGATCTTCGTGTGCTCGGTCGGGGGCGAGGTCTGCGATTCCAGCGTGATCTCTCCGTCCTCGCCCATGTGGAAGACGAGGCTGTATCCGGAGCGGAAGCGCAGGACCACGTACTTGCCGTGGCGCTCCACCGCGTCGATCGCGTGCCCCTCGAGGTGCTCGCTCGCGGCAACGGCGTCCACGTCCACGTGCTCTGGATCGTCGATGAGGACGGTGGAGATCGTCTTCCCGGTCGTGTAGCCGGCGAAGCCCTCGATCATCCGCTCGACGTCTGGCAGTTCTATCATGGAGCGGGAATCCTCCGTGGATATAGGAAGTAGCGTGCCCTTTACCCCGGAAAAACGGGAAAGTGCCGGCGGGCGCTCCGTTGGGAGGGGCGGGGAGCAGAACGCCTTGTAAAGAAAGACGTTACGGAGTTCGAGCGCTCAGCGGACGATCCGGAATCCCGAGCGCGCCTCGACGCGGTACGGGCTTCCGGGCCCCCGGCCGCGGGCGCCGTCCGCCTCGCGAAGCCCTTCCAGACGATCCAGCGCCTCGGCGCCGTCCAGCTCCTCGACCGCCTCGACCCGGGCGGCGGGCGGGCCCTGGCGGAGCCGGACGGCGAGCGAGCCCACCGCATCCGGGGCGCCTCGCACCCGCAGCTCCACCCGGCCGTCGCGACGATTCCGGACCGCGCCGGCGAGTCCGAGCTCGTCGGCCGTGCGTTTCGTCCACCAGCGGAAGCCGACCCCCTGGACGCGGCCCGAGACCAGAAACGCCCGCGCGACGGTCCCTCCGGGACCCGTCTCTTGCTCGCCGGCCTGTCCGTGCGTCATCACGAGTCGGTCCTCCTCGCCGGTCCCGTGCCGGCGCCTTCAGGTCGCCGCTCGGGCCCGTCCAGGGTCGCGTCCGCCTCGGGCGATACCTCGAGCGGAACGCGCCTGGGCAGCGGTTGAGACCGTACCCCCGGAACGGCGGGACGCTCCGGGCCGGGGGCTTGCCGCGTCACCGGACGGGCGGACAGCATCAGTGGTGAGCCGGTGGGTGGACGGACGATGGAAGGACGGATGGAGACGCCCTACGACCTCATCGTGATCGGCGGCGGACACGGCGGCGCGCGCGTGCGCATTCGGCGCGGAGCGCGCCGTGAGACAGGATCTGCGGGACGTACGGCTTCTTCCCGGCCTCTTCATGGGAGGGGCGTTCCTTCTCTCGGGCACGATGATCCTGCTGATCGCACTGGACTGGATCGCGGTGGACCCGGCGCGCATCCACGCGCCGCGCTGGGTGCTCGGGCTGATCGGGGGGATGTTCGCGCTGTCGGGCCTGGCGATCCTCTACTTCGGCATCGCCAACGGCCTGGGGCGGGGACCGGGGAGCGCGGGCGAGCGCGACCCCGAGGCGTTCTCCGTGATCGGCTGGCTGCTGGGGCTGGTGATCGTGGGCGGAATGGCGGTCGTCGCGGGCTGGATCGCCTTCGGGCCGGGCGAGCGGGCCTTCTCGGGGTCGATCGGAGTGGGCGGCGTGAGTGTCGGCGGTTCGGGCGGGTCCGAGACCTTGGGCCGCTGGTTCTTCGGGATCGGGGCGGTGCTCACCGGTGCCTTCGGCGTGTGGGGGCTCATCCATGGACTACGGCGCCTGGCGGGGCGTCGCGGCGAGCGCTATTAGGCGCACGTTTCACGTGAAACGCTCGGTCTCCGGGTTCCTCCTTCAACCGGATGTTTCACGTGAAACGGACGGCCCCTGCGGCCCCCTCTCCCCCCTCGAGCGTGCCGAGGACGGCAGCGATCCGGCCCTGGAGCCGCTCGGCGGCGTCCCGCGGGCGCGGCGCCGCCCGGATCGGGCGGCCCACCACGACGTAACTGGCGCCCGCGCCGAAGGCGTCCTCGACCGTCACGGTGCGCTTCTGGTCGTCCGGGTCCGCATCGGGGTCGCGGATGCCGGGGACGACGACGAGCGGGGCCGGGCCGAGGGCGCTCCGGAGGCGGCCGGCTTCCCTGCCGGAGGCCACCACGCCGGCGCATCCGACTCGCACCGCGTGCCGGGCGCGTTCCAGCACCAGCGCATCGAGGTCGCCGCCCAGCCCCAACTCGCCAAGATCCTCCGGGGCCAGGCTCGTCAGCACCGTGACGGCGAGGATCGCCGGGGCCCCGGAGGCCGCCGCGTCCCCCTCCCTGGCGGCGGCCGCCGCGGCCTGCACGATCGCGCGGTCCCCGTGCACGGTGAGCAGGTCGATCCCCCGGCCGCGCACGCGCCGGACGGCCGCCCCGACCGTCCGGGGCACGTCGTAGAATTTGAGGTCCAGAAACACCTTCTTGCCCCGGGCGCGCAGCCAGTCGGTGATCTCGAAGCCGCCGGCCCCCAGAAAGAGTTGCAGCCCCACTTTGTAGAAGGCGACCGACTCGCCGAGTCCCTCCACGAGGGCGCGCGCGGCCCGGGCATCGTCCACGTCCAGGGCCACGATGAGTCGCTCGCGATCGGGTACGCGCCGCTCCATGCGCCTGATTCTCGTCTCGCTTCGTTGCGGGTGGCTGCGCCCTGCGCCGCTCCGGGGGATGGGGCCCTCCTCCGTGAACAGGGCCCGCTCCGTGGGGGCGCCCCCGTTCCTGACGGCCACCCCCGGGGCCGACGCGGTGGCGAAGAGGAGGGTAGGCAACCGGCCCTCCCGCCGCCACCCGGACCGACGCAACGGATGGAACCGCGGGTCCGCGCTTGGTGGCGAGGTAAAGCGAAGGGAGGTCGGGGGCAGCCGCTTCGTTCCTTCGGCCCCTCCCGCGCGGTCCCCGCCGCGGAGGACGCCGCGACGGCGCGCCCTCACCGTACGGAGCGGGACAAACGAGGGCCGGCCGTTTCACGTGAAACAGCCCCGCCGGGACCCGTTTTTCGCCGCTCCCCGTCGGGTCCGCCTCCCGCGCTCGTCCGCGCTCGCGCGGATGCGGTGTCCGGGCGGATGCGGCATCCGGAACGCGGGGTTATATTCTGCCGCCACGTGGGCGCGGTGGACGCGGCTTTTCGGGAGGCGATCATCCAGCGTAGCGGCCGGCCGGCGGCGACCCGCTGATGTCCAGGGTCATCGCCATCGCCAATCAGAAGGGCGGGGTGGGGAAGACCACCACGGCGATCAACCTGGGCGCGTCCCTGGCGATCGCCGAGCGGCCGACGCTCGTCGTCGACTGCGATCCGCAGGGAAACGCGACCAGCGGGTTCGGGATCCGCAAGGACCAGGGCCAGCCTTCCGCCTACGACTGCCTGGTGGACGGCACGCCGATGGAGGACGCGGTCCGGCGCGAGGTCCACTTCCCCTGCCTCGACGTGGTGCCGGCCAGCCGCGACCTGTCGGGGGCGGAGGTCGAGCTGATCGGCCGACAGGGTCGCGAGCGGATCCTGCGCGAGCGCCTGAAGCCGCTGCGTGATCGCTACGCCTACGTCCTGGTGGATTCGCCGCCCTCGCTCGGGCTCCTCACCCTGAACGCCCTGGCCGCGGCGGACACCGTCCTCATCCCGATCCAGTGCGAGTTCTACGCCCTGGAGGGGCTGAGCCAGCTCCTGAACACCGTCCGCCTCGTGCAGCGCAACCTGAATCCACGTCTGGAGATCGAGGGGGTCCTGCTGACGATGTACGACTCGCGGCTCAACCTCTCCAAGCAGGTCGTGCAGGAGGCGCGCGAGTACTTCGGCGGGAAGGTGTTCGACACGATGATCCCGCGGAACATCCGCCTGGCCGAGGCGCCGAGCTTCGGCCAGCCGATCGCGCTGTACGACGTCCTCTCCTCGGGCGCGCGAGGGTACCTGAGCCTGGCGCGCGAGCTCATCGACCGGGACGAAAGGAAGCGGAAGGTTGGCTAAGGGCGAAACGCGTCTCGGGAAGGGGCTGGGCGCCCTTCTCGGCGAGTACCTGGAGGAGGGCGAAGGCCCGGCGCGGGCGGACCGGGAGGTCCCGGTCGGCGCGATCCGGCCGAACCCGTTCCAGCCGCGCGCCGACTTCGCCGATCCGGCGATCGACGCGCTCGCCGAGTCGATCCGGCAGAACGGGCTTCTGCAACCCCTCATCGTGCGCCCCACCGAGGAGGGCTGGCAGCTGGTGGCCGGCGAGCGGCGGTGGCGCGCGCTCCGCCGGTTGGGCCGGGCCACGGCTCCGGTGGTCGTCCGCCAGCTCACCGACGAGCAGATGCTGGTGCTCGCCCTGGTCGAGAACCTCCAGCGGGAGGACCTGTCCCCGCTCGAGGAGGCGCTGGGATATCAGCGTCTGGTCGCGGACTTCGACCTCTCCCACCAGGAGGTCGCGGAGCGGGTCGGGAAGGATCGATCGACCGTGGCCAACGCGTTGCGGTTGCTCGCCCTACCGGACGAGGTGCGCGGCCTGCTGGCTGCCGGGCGCATCTCGGCGGGTCACGGCCGCGCCATCCTGGGTGTGGAGGAGGCGGCGAGCCGCATCGAGTTGGCGCGGCGGGTGGCGGAGGAGGGTTGGAGCGTCCGCGAGACCGAGCGACGGGTTCGGGTCCTGCGCGATGGCGAGGGCGACGCCGCGCCGCGCGGCCGCGAGGAGAGCACGCCGTCCGCGCGGGACCGCGGCGATCCGGTCGCCCGGCGGGCGACCCGGCTGCTCGAGCGCGCGCTCGGCACCCAGGTGCGGGTCCGCGGCGGGGCGGGCGACGGGGGCGAGATGGTCATCGCCTACCACGGCGCGGAGGACTTCGAGCGGCTGGTCCGCCTGATCGCGGGGGATGCGGCCGAGGAGCTGTTCGGCGGGCCATGACGCGGGAGGGGCGCGGATGGACCATCCTGCTCCTCCGGCGGGGCGGAACGGAGTCGCGTCGGCTCGAGGTCGGGCGGCGCGGTGCCCTGATCTCGCTCGCCGCTCTGGTGGTGCTTCTGCTGGCCGCCGGTCTCGCGCTCGGGCGCTGGTGGGGCGAGGCGCGCGCCGCCGAGCGGGTCGCGGAGCTCGAGGGCGAGCTGCGACGCCTGAACGCCGAGCGGGGCCGCGTGGTCGAGCTGGCCGCGCGGCTGGAGGAGGTCGAATCCAGCTACCGGCAGATCGTAGAGGCGCTGGGAGGCTCGGTGGCGCGCTCGGCGCGCGACCTGGCCCTTCCGCTGCCCGGCCCCGATCGAGCGGAGACGGCCCACCCGGCGGAGGATCCCGATCCCGCGCGTCCCACCGCCTGGCCCCTGGCGGAGCATGGCTTCATCACGCGCCAGTATGGGGCCGGCGGCGACCCGGCGGGCCATCCGGGGCTGGACATCGCCGTGCCGCTCGGCTCCTACGTCCGCGCCGCCGGCGCGGGCCGGGTGCTCGAGGCGGGCATCGATTCCGTGTACGGCCGGTACGCGCGGATTGCGCACGCCGACGACGTGACGTCATTGTATGCGCACAACTCCTGGCTGTTCGTGGCGACGGGCGACAGCGTCGAGAAGCGCCAGGTGATCGCGCTTTCGGGGAGTACGGGGCGGTCGACCGCCCCGCATTTACATTTCGAGATCCGGCGGCGGGGGGAGCTCGTCGATCCCCTCACCTGGGTGTCGCCCGGACGTTGAGGGGGAGCGCAGTGTGGAATCGAGGTCGAGACGAAATGGCTAAGGAAACCGGAAGAAACGAAGGCGGTGGTGGTCGCGACCTGAGCGAGGTCGTGTCGGTGATTGGACCCGGCATGGAGATCGTCGGCGACGTGAAGAGCGACGGCACCGTGCGGGTCGAAGGCCGGGTCGAGGGGGCGATCCGGGCCGGGAAGTCCGTCGTGGTCGGGAAGGACGGGGTGGTGGACGGCGACATCGAGACGCAAGACGTCGTCGTGGCCGGCCGGGTGACCGGCACGATCACGGGCGAGAGCCGGGTGGAGCTCCAGGAGAGCTGCCATATCGAGGGGGACATCCGCGCCCGGCGCATCAAGCTGGACGAAGGCGGGCGCGTGGACGGCCGGCTGCACATGGGCAGCGAGGCGTTCGCCCGCTCCGCCTCGAAGCCGGTGGCCGGACCGCGGGATGAGGCGGGCCGCTCGCCTCGGCCGGGCGGGGTGGACCAGGCCCGCTCGGGCGACGCCCGCTCCGGAGCCCCGGAAAAGGTCCTCGGGTCGAAGCCCTCCTCCTCCTGAGCGCGCCCTCCGGGGGCGCGTCCACCAGCCCCGGGCCGGGCGGAGGGGCGCCCGATACGCCCCCCGGCCGCGCTCGGGAGGACGGGAGCGGGGACCGGGCCTTATCCACAAGTATCCACAGGCCGGGGGTGAGCCGCCCTCCGGCGCGCCGGGTTTTCCACACGCGGTTCCCGACGCGCGCCATCCGGAGAGTCGCCCCCCTGCGTTCATTTTACTGAACGGTGTTCATGACACGTTGGCGAGCGCACGCCCGGGCGCCGCGGGCCCGCGACAGAGCCGCGGTGCGTCCGTGAGCGGATCGGACTTCCTCACGGGCCAACCGATCGGGCCGGGGCCCATCCGGGGCGACGAGGGGGTGGCCGAGCTGGTGGACGCCACCTTCCTGGCCTACAACGCGGCGCGGCTCCGCGAGGGCTGTCGGCTCTTCACCGAGAAGATGCTCGACCCGGACGTCACGGTGGGGCTGAGCCTCACCGGTGCGCTCACCCCGGCGGGGCTCGGGATGTCCGCCCTGATCCCGCTCGTCCGGGCCGGCTTCGTCGACTGGGTGGTCTCGACCGGGGCCAACCTGTACCATGACGCCCATTTCGGCCTGGGCCTCGAGATGCGGCGAGGACGACCCGACATCAGCGATGTGGTGCTGCGGGAGGAAGGCGTCGTCCGCATCTACGACATCTTCTTCGCCTACGACGTGCTCCTCTCGACCGACCGCTTCATGCGTCGCGTGATCCGGGAGCCCGAGTTCCAGCGGACGATGAGCAGCGCCGAGTTCCACGACCTGCTCGGCCGCTACCTGGCCGAGCGCGAGGAGGCCCTCGGGGCCGAGGGCCGCTCCTTCCTGGCGGCTTGCCACCGCGCCGGCGTGCCGGTCTACACCTCCTCGCCCGGCGACAGCTCGATCGGCATGAACGTGGCCGCCCTGCGGCTCGAAGGATACGAGTGCCGGATCGACCCATCCCTGGACGTGAACGAGACGGCGGCCCTGGTGCTCGACGCGAAGCGGGGCGGCGGGAAGAGCGCCGTGCTGATCCTCGGGGGCGGAAGCCCCAAGAACTTCGTCCTCCAGACCGAGCCGCAGATCCAGGAGGTTCTCGGGATCGAAGAGCGGGGCCACGACTACTTCCTCCAGGTCACCGACGCGCGGCCGGATACGGGAGGGCTCTCGGGCGCCACGCCCGCCGAGGCGGTGAGCTGGGGGAAGGTGGATCCGGACCGGCTGCCCGACGCGGTCGTCTGCTACACGGACGCCACCATCGCGCTTCCCCTGCTCGCCGCCTACGCGCTCGAGCGGCACGAGGCCCGGCCGCTGCGGCGTCTGTACGATCACCGCTCCGACGCCCTGGCCCGGCTCGCCGAGGCGTACCGGGAGGCGCGGGAAAGCGAGGACGAGGCGGGCGAGACGTCGGCCGAAGCCGAGGCATCGGGGGGTGAAGGGCGCGGGGGCGCGGACCAGGCCGGGGGACCGGTGCTCGACCGGCATCGCTGACGGAGCCCCGCCTTGCTCGCCGATGCGGGGCTCTTCCTGCTCGGGCTCCTCCTTCTCACGGTGGGGGCGGACTGGCTCGTCCGCGGCGCCTCGGGAGCGGCCGAGCGCGTCGGGGTCAGCCCGCTCGTCGTGGGGCTCACGATCGTCGCCTTCGGGACCTCCGCGCCCGAGCTGGTGGTGAGCGGAGCGGCCGCGCTGCGCCAGCAGCCCGGTCTGGCGGTCGGGAACGTGATGGGCTCCACGGTCGCCAACGTGGGGCTCATCGTCGGGGCGGGCGCCCTCATCCGCCCGATCGAGGTGCACCGCCGGCTGCTCGCGCGGGAGAGCCCGCTCCTCGTCTTCGTCCTCCTGATCGTGATGGCGCTGTCGCTGAACCACGCCCTCGGACGGCTGGACGGCCTGGCGCTGGTCACCGGGTTCCTGATCTACATGGGGTTCCTTTTCCGCTGGGCTCGGGACGAGCGGAACGACGGGGCGGCGCTCGGCCTCCCCCGCGGCGTCGGCGGCGAGGCGTCGCGGAAGCTCGGCTTCGACATCCTGCGGGTCCTGCTGGGCCTGGTTGGCCTGCTGCTGGGCGCGGACTGGCTGGTCGACTCCGCGGTGGCGATCGCCCGCGCCTTCGACATCTCGGAGGCGGTGATCGGCGCCACGCTGGTCGCGGTGGGGACCTCGGTGCCGGAGCTCGCCTCCACGATCGCGGCCGCGGCACGGCGGATGGGCGACATCGCGATCGGGAACGTGATCGGCTCCAACGTCTTCAACCTGGGGCTGGTGCTCGGGACGGCGGCGTTGCTGAGCCCGCTCCAGCTTCCGCCCGAGACGGTGGTCCGGCAGGTCCTCCCGGCGCTCCTGTTCTGCGTCCTGCTGATTCCGCTCGCCTTCACCCGGCGGCACGTCGACCGCTGGGAGGGCGCCATCCTGCTCGCCATGTACGGGGGCTTCATCGCCTGGATGCTGTGAGCCGCTTGGAAAGCGGCCTCGTAAAGCGTAGCTTCGCCCCCGAGGG
>CAZTGV010000005.1:3623-43643 GCA_964613475.1 uncultured Gemmatimonadota bacterium | reverse complement strand
ATGCTGTGAGCCGCTTGGAAAGCGGCCTCGTAAAGCGTAGCTTCGCCCCCGAGGGCAGCGAGGGGCAGCGAGGGGCAGCGAGGCGCAGCCGGAGGCGGAGATGGCCGTTTCGGTCAAGATGAGCAGCAAGAACCAGATCGTCGTGCCCCGCGAGGCACGGGAGGCCCTCGGCCTCGTCCCGGGCGACCGACTGCTGGTCAGCGTGCGCCCGGACCGGGTGGTGGAGCTGGAAAAGCAGCCGCGCGACCTTGCGGACCGCCTGGAGGGGGCGCTCCGCGGGCTGGCCGAATCGGCCGAGGGCGCCCGCGCCGTAAGCGGCTCCGCGGAGGCGGCCGGCGCGGGCGCCCTGTGGCCCGAGCTGCTGGACGGCTGATGGCGCCGGCGGGCGGGCGGCGGCCGGGCCGCGCGCCGGCCGGGCCGCGGCCGGCGGCAGCCCCTCCTCCGCCGGCCGGGCGGTGAGCGCCCGGGCGCGCTTCCGGGACCGCCTCGAGGAGGCCGGCCGCGTCCACATCGACGCGCGGGTCCTCGCCTTCCACCTCCTCGCCGACGCCCGCTACCTGGACCTCACCCGCCTCCTCTTCTCCGGTCTCCGCACCGGGGCGGTGTCGGGGCAGTGCTCGGCGATCGCCCTCTACCAGCTCCTGGTCGAGCCCTTCCGGCGCGGCCGGCCGGCGCGGGCGCGGGAGGTCTCGAAGCTGCTCTCCGTCTACCCCGGGCTCGACGTGCTCCCCGTCAGCCCGGAGATCGCCGTGCAGGCGGCCGAGGTGCGGGCGCGCCTCGGGGGCGGCCCGGAGCGCGCCCTGCAGATCGCCACTGCCCTCGGGCAGGACGCGGACCTCTACCTCACGGAGGGAACGGGTCTCCGGCGGATCGCCGGCATGGCGGTGCTGAACCTGGAGGACTACGCCTAGGTCGCCGAAGGGTCGGTCGCCGTAGCGTCGGTCCCCCGCTTTCGCGGAGGGGTTTCGGGGAGGGCGCTCAGCCCGTCTCGTCCCGCTGTCCGGTCTCGACGTCGCGGGCGCCGGCCCGGCGGAGCTTGGCCTTCAGGTACTCGCGGTTGGCCCACGCGATGTACTCGACGCTGATCTCCTTCGGACAGGCGACCTGACAGGCGCCGTGCATCGTGCAGTTGCCGAAGCCCTCGAGATCGTGCTGAAGGATCATGTTCAGCACGCGGTCCTCGCGCTCGGGCTCCCCCTGGGGGAGCGCGTTCAGGTGGGCGATCTTCGCCGCCGTGAACAGCATCGCCGAGGCGTTGGGGCAGACCGCCACGCACGCGCCGCAGCCGATGCAGATCGCGGCGTCGAAGGCGAACTCCGAGTCGTCCTTCGGGACCGGAATCGAGTTCGCCTCGGGCGCCGTGCCGGTGCGGGCGGAGATGTATCCGCCGGCCTGGATCAGCCGGTCCAGCGAGCTCCGGTCCACCACCAGGTCCTTGATCACCGGGAAGGCGCCGGCGCGCCACGGCTCGATCCACAGCTCGTCGCCGTCGCGGTAGCTCCGCATGTGGAGTTGGCAGACGGCGATGCCCCGGTGCGGCCCGTGGGCCCGGCCGTTCACCACCACGCCGCAGGACCCGCAGATCCCCTCGCGGCAGTCGTGGTCGAAGGCGATCGGTTCCTCGCCCCGCTCGATGAGCGTCTCGTTGAGGACGTCCAGCACCTCGAGGAAGGACATCTCGGGCAGCGCGTCGGGCACCCGGTAGGTGACGAAGCGACCCTCCGCCTCGGGTCCGGACTGCCTCCACACGTGCAGCGTGAGCTCCATGCCGTTCCGCTCCCGTTCCTTCCTCGGCTCCTACTTGTAGCTGCGCCGCGCCGGCGCGACGTGCTCGAACGCCAGCGGCTCGCGGTGCTCCACCGCGTCGCGCTCCTCCCCCTGGAACGCCCACACGCTCACGTGCTGGAAGTTCTCGTCGTCCCGGGCCGCCTCGCCGTCCGGAGTCTGGAACTCCTCCCGGAAGTGGGCGCCCGCCGACTCCTCGCGGGCGAGCGCGTCCCGGCACATGAGCTCGCCGAGCTCCAGGAAGTCGAGCACCCGGCCCGCCCGCTCCAGCGCGAGGTTCAGGGACCGGCCGGTGCCGGTCACCCGGCCCTCCTCCCAGAAGGTCCGCTCGAGCTCCGGGATCCGCTCGAGCGCGTCCCGCAGCCCGGCGGCGTTGCGCGACATCCCGCACGCGTCCCACAGCAGACGACCCAGCTCGCGATGGATCGCGTCCACCGTACGCCGGCCGTCCAGCGCGATCAGCCGCTCGAGGCGCGCTTCCACCTGGCCTACCGTGTCGCGGACCGCCGGGTGGTCGTCGGCGAAACCCCCCGCCGGCCGGCGGGAGAGATAGTCGCCCACCGTGAGCGGGACGACGAAGTAGCCGTCCGCCAGGCCCTGCATGAGGGCGCTGGCCCCTAGCCGGTTCGCCCCGTGGTCGGAGAAGTTCGCCTCGCCGATGGCGAACAGCCCGGCCACGGTGGTCATCAGGTTGTAGTCCACCCAGAGCCCGCCCATCGTGTAGTGCGGCGCCGGGTAGATCCGCATCGGGACCTCCCAGGGCGTCTCGGCGGTGATCCGCTCGTACATCTCGAACAGGTTGCCGTAGCGCGCCTCGATCTCGGCCGCGCCCAGCCGCTCGATCGCGTCCGAGAGGTCCAGGTAGACCCCCCGGCCGCCCGGCCCCACGCCCCGCCCCCGGTCGCACATGAGCTTGGCGGCCCGCGAGGCGAGGTCCCGGGGGACGAGGTTCCCGAACGCCGGGTACATGCGCTCCAGGTAGTAGTCCCGCTCCTCCTCGGGGATCGTTTCCGGAGGCCGCGCGTCGCCCGGCTCCTCCGGCACCCAGATTCGCCCGTCGTTGCGGAGCGACTCGCTCATCAGGGTGAGCTTCGACTGGTGCTCGCCGGTCACCGGGATGCAGGTGGGGTGGATCTGCGTGAAGCAGGGGTTCGCGAAGCCGGCGCCCCGGCGGTACGCCCGCCAGATCGCCGTCACGTTGGACTTCATGGCGTTGGTGGACAGGAAGTAGACGTTGCTGTAGCCGCCGGTTCCCAGCACGACCGCGTCGGCCAGCCATGCCTCCACCCGTCCGTCGAGCAGGTTGCGGGTGACGATCCCGCGCGCCCGCCCGTCCGCCACGATCACGTCCAGCATCTCGTGCCGGTTGTGCATGGAGACGGTGCCCGCCGCCACCTGCCGCTCCAGCGCCTGATAGACGCCGAGCAGGAGCTGCTGCCCCGTCTGGCCTCGCGCGTAGAACGTGCGCGAGACCTGCACCCCGCCGAAGGAGCGGTTGGCGAGATACCCGCTGTACTCCCGCGCGAACGGCACGCCCTGGGCGACCGCCTGGTCGATGATGTTCAGGCTGAGCTCCGCGAGCCGATAGACGTTCGCCTCGCGCGACCGGAAGTCCCCGCCCTTCACCGTGTCGCGGAACAGCCGCCAAACGCTGTCGCCGTCGTTCTGGTAGTTCTTGGCTGCGTTGATCCCGCCCTGCGCCGCGATGCTGTGCGCCCTCCGGGGGCTGTCGTGGTAGCAGAAGCAGCGCACCCGGTAGCCGAGCTCGCCGAGGGTGGCGGCCGCCGCCCCGCCGGCCAGCCCCGAGCCGACCACGATTACCTCGTAGCGACGCCGGTTGGCCGGCGCCACCAGGCCGATCTCGTCCCGGTGGCGGCGCCACTTCTCCTGGACGGGACCTTCCGGGATCCGGGCGTTCAGCTCCACGGCCGCCCCCTAACCGAGCAGGCCGGCGAGCACCGCGATCGGGAACGAGATGTTCCCGAGCACGATGACGAGCGCCAGCCCGGCCGCGAAGGGGCGGCGGAGCCGGCGGTAGCGCGCGTGGTTGAGACCGAGGCTCTGCATGCCGCTCCACAGGCCGTGATAGATGTGGAAGCCGAGGGCGATCATGGCGGCAATGTAGGCGAGCGAGGCGGGCCAGCTCCGGAATCCGGCCACGAAGTTGTGGTACACGTCGCCCGGCCGGAAGTCGGGGTGGGCGTTCCCCCACGTCAGGTGCATCAGGTGATAGGCGACGAACAGCGCCAGGATCACGCCCCCCCACCGCATGGTGCGCGAAGCGTAGCTGAACTCCTCGTGCGGGGTGTTCCGGTAGCGCACCGGACGGGCGGCGCGGCTCCGGCGGGCGAGCTGGACCGCGGCGACCACGTGCACCACGACCGCCACCAGCAGCACGATCCGGACGATCCACAGCAGGGTGGACTCGCCGACCGCGGGGGCCCCCACGACCCGCAGGAACTCGGCGTACTCGTTGTACTTATCCGGTCCCTGGTAGACGTGCAGGTTGCCCACCATGTGGAGGAACACGTACAGGAGGAGGATGAGGCCGGAGACCGCCATCGCGGCCTTCTTCCCCACCGTCGTCTTCCAGAGGGAGAGCACGCGGCGCATGCGGTGGGCGCGTTCCTTTCGTCGTGCGTGGTCGGCGGATCGGCGCCGGTCGGCCCGTCCCGTCCGCCGGGTCGGCGCCGGCCGCCCATTGTACCCCGGCCGGCCGCCGGCTTCAAGCAATCGTGCCCAGGCCCCGAGCGCCCCGAAACGGTGGTCCGGGAAAGACGGGTCGGACGGCTCAGAGAAGACGGAAGACGAGCCCTGACGGGATCTTGGGCGCGAAGTAGGTCGTCTTCGGAGGGAGGCGCCCGCCCGCGGCGACGGCCCCCCGCACGTCCGACACGCGCATCGGGCCGACCAGGAACGCCGCCCCGTCCGGCCCGGCGGCCGCCAGCGCCTCGGCCGGGTCGCGGTGGTAGGAGACGAGACCCGCCGTCGACGCCTCCTGGGCCGTGCGGCCCCAGCGGTGCCGGAGGACGAGCCGGTCGAACACGACGGCGCCCAGGCGCGCCTCCGCGGCGGACAGCCCGGCGGCGGCGATCGCCTCCGGCCGCGGCACCAGGCGGAGCGGCCGGGCGCCTTCGCGCCGCAGGACCAGCGCGCCGCCGGTCCGGCTGGCCGGGCCTCTCGCTCCTTCGGAGCCCGGCGGACCGGCGGCCGACCGATCGCCCGCGCCGCCCGCGTCACCCACCTCGAACGCCTCGCGCAGGAGCTCGCGCCACCCCTCCGCCGCCGGCGGGCCCCGGAGGGCCCGGTGCGTGGGGAGGAGAAGAAGCCCCGGGTCGCGCTCCGAGGCCACGCAGGCGAGCGTCCAGCGCGCCGCTTCGGAGTCCGGAAGCGCGTCGGCCACCGCCAGCGCCGTCTCATAGCGGTGATGGCCGTCGGCGATGAGGAGCGGGGCGGCCCCGGCGGTCGCGCAGAGCGCGCCGGCCGGGGCGCCCGACACGCGCCACAGCCGGTGGCGGATGCCGTCCGGGGTGCGCGCGTCCAGAGCCGGCGGTCCCGCCTCCTCCGCGGCGGCGAGCCCGTCGCGAAGCGCGCCGCCCCGGTCGGGCGCGAGGAGGAAGATGGGCGAGAGCTGCGCCCGGCAGGCGAGCGTGAGGGCCAGCCGGTCCCGCTTCGGCTCGCCGTGCGTCTCCTCGTGGGGCAGCACCCGGCCCGCGTCCAGCGCCACCAGCCGAAGCGCGGCGAGCAGCGACCGCCGGTCGCGGGTCGCGCCCTCGGGATCTTGGAAGGTCTGGCGGTACAGGAAGGCGGCCGGTTCCGCATCCCGGACGAGGATGCCCGCGCGGCGCCAGGCGGCGAGGCGGGCGGCCGCCGCCTCGGCCCGGGCCGGGTCCCCGCCCTCCGGGCGCTCGAGTCGGACGGCGTTGTACGGGCCGCGCGCCCGAAGCGCCTCGGCAGCCGCGGGGTCGATCACGTCGTAGGGGGGACAGAGGAGGTCGGCGGGATCGCCCGCGGCGGGATCGTAGCGCAGAGCCCGGAACGGGCGGAGCTCCGGCCCGGAAGTCTGCGGCCCAGTGGTCTCCGGTCCCGGACTCTCCGGCCTCGGGGCCGCCGTCAGGATTCCCACCCGCCGCCGGCCGCGCCCGGGCCCGTCCGGCTCAGCGGCGGAGCCGCTCGGCGAGGAGGCCCGCGTCCACTCGGCCGTCCCCCTGCAGGTCGGTGAGCTCCGCGAGCGGATCCCCGTCCGTCCGCAGCTGGAGCACGCCGCCTCCGCCGTCCAGTCGCATCCACCGCCCGGTGATGCCGCCGCGCCGCGGGGCCAGCCCGGCCTCGCGCAGCAGCCGCCGGAGCGCGGCCTCGCCCAGCAGCTCCACCACGCCGGCCTCGTCGAGGCGCAGGAAGCCGCCCCGGGTCCCGTGGCGGTGCGGCCTCCGCTGGCCGGGCAGCGTCCGGAAGATGATCTCCTCGAGCCAGCTCCCCCGCCGCCATCCGAAGCCGGTGTCGAAGCCCATGCGGTGGCACCAGCTCCGCCCGAACACGGGGTGGCCGGACCCGTCCCGGCAGAAGGCGGGCGCCCCCCTCCGGCTGTCGAAGCGGTGGCCGGCGCGGCCGCGCCACGGGTTCCGTCGGTCGCGGTGGACGCGTCGGTCGCGGTGGACGCGCCGCTCGCGGCGATCCAGCCGCCGGTCCCGCCG
The DNA here is from genome assembly GCA_964613475.1 of uncultured Gemmatimonadota bacterium. Taxonomy (GTDB): domain Bacteria; phylum Gemmatimonadota; class Gemmatimonadetes; order Palauibacterales; family Palauibacteraceae; genus CAZTGV01. The sequence goes on along the minus strand of CAZTGV010000005.1, from coordinate 37,164 downwards.
ATCCAGACGCCGATCACGGCGGTCGAGCCGTCGGTCGCGGCGGTCGAACCGCCGGTCCCGCAGGTGCAGCCCGAGCGCCGCGTCGAGCTCCGCGCCGTCGAGCGCCCCCAGCGCGCCCTCGGCCGCCAGGTCTCGCAGCGCCCACTCCCACCAGCCCTCGGCCGCCGCTCCCTGCCCCGCGGCGCTCTCGGGGACGGCCAGGGCCAGGCCGACCGCGCACGCGATCACGAGGGCCGTCCGTCGTCCGTGCGTCGAGTCGCTCATCGCTCCCTCTCCTTGGACGTCGCGGTCGGTGCCGTCAGGAACCGGCCGTTTCCAGAACCGCCGGCCGCCGTCCAGAAGACGAGGCCGACGCGCCGACGGTCACGGCTCGGCCGCGCCGGCGGCGCTCAGATGCCGTCCTCGGGGAAGTCCTCCAGCACCTCCTGCACCCGATTCAGGAAGAAGGCGGCCATGGCGCCGTCCACCACCCGATGGTCGTAGCTGAGGCCGAAGTAGGCGCGATGCCGGATGGCGATCACGTCGCTCCCGAGCTCGTCCTGCACCACGACCGGGCGCTTCTCGATTACCCCGGTGCCGAGGATCGCCACCTGGGGCTGGTTGATGATCGGCGTCCCGAACAGGTTCCCGAACACCCCGACGTTGGTGAGCGTGAAGGTGCCGCCCTGAATGTCGTCGAAATCGAGCTCCCGGGCGCGCGCCTTCTCGGCCAGCTCGTTCGCCCCGGAGGCGAGGCCGGCCAGGCTCAGGCGATCGGCGTTCTTGAGGACCGGCACGATCAGCTCGCGCCCGTCGTTGATCGCCACCGCGATCCCCAGGTTGATGTCTCCGTGGTACACGACCCGGGTGCCGTCCACCGAGGCGTTGAGCACCGGATAGTCGCGCAGTCCCTCCACGACCGCCTTGTAGATGAAGGGCCCGTAGGTCAGGTGCACCCCCTGCTCGGCGAACTTCGGCTTCAGCTTCCGTCGCAGGCGGACCACCCGCTCGAAGTCGATCTCCGTCACCGAGGTGACGTGGGCGGAGATCCGCTTCGACATGAGCATGTGTTCCATGGTGCGGAGCCGGACCCGGCTCATCTCCTCCACCCGGTCGTTCTCCCGGACGGGGACCTTCGGGATCCGGACGTCCAGCGTCGCGCCGTGGATCGGGATCCGCATCACGCCGGGGGCGGCGGGCTCCGCCTCCGCGGCGGGCCGGGCGGCCGCGGGGCGCGCCTCGCGGGCCGGGGCCGGCTCCGGCTCGGCCTCGGGCGCCGCCTCCCGCTCCTCCAGGAAGGCCAGGATGTCGTCGCGGGTGACGCGGCCGGCGATCCCGCTCCCCTCGAGCTGGGTGATGTCCACCCCGTGCTCAGCCGCGATCTTCCGCACCAGCGGCGTGGAGCGCGTGCGAAGTCGCTCGTCGCGGGTGGCCGGTCCGGCGCCGTCGCCCGCCCCCTCGCCGGCCGGGGCCGCCGCGCGGTCCTCGTCGGCGCCGGCCCCTTCCCCCGCCTCCGGACGGGCATCCGCGCCCGCCGCGGCGGCCGGCGCCGCGGCCTCCGCGCGCCCGGCCGGCTCCGGCTCGGCCTCGGCCTCGGCGGGGGGCTCCGCCTCCGCCTCGGCGGCCTCGACCTCCGGGGCGGGGCCCGCCTCTTCGGCTTCCGCCGCGGCGCCCGCCTCGGTTTCGATCCGGGCGACCACGGTGTTCACCTCCACCGTGTCCCCCTCCTCGACCAGGACCTCGGCCAGGACGCCGCTCGCCGGCGAGGGGATGTCCGCATCCACCTTGTCGGTCGAGATCTCGAACAGGTCCTCGTCGCGCTCGACCGCCTCGCCCGCCTTCTTCAGCCACTTGGTGAGGGTCCCCTCGGCGATGGACTCCCCCATCTGCGGCATGATCACGTCGACCTTCGCCATGCTCTCCGTCCTCTCAGTAGGCCAGCAGCCAGCGCGCTGCGGTCACCAGGTCCTCGACCTGGGGCAGGTGCGCGTCCTCGAGCGGCGGCGAGTAGGGGACCGGCGTGTCGAGCGCGGTCACCCGCCGCACCGGCGCGTCCAGCCACTCGAAGGCCTCCTCCACGATCTGCGTCACGATCTCGCCCGCGAACCCGCCGAAGCGGGGGGCCTCGTGGGCCACCAGGGCGCGCCCGGTGCGGCGCACGCTCTCGAGGACCGCCTCGCCGTCCAGCGGCCGCAACGTGCGCAGGTCCAGCACCTCCACCTCCGCCCCGTCCTCGTCGGCGAGGCGGGCCGCCGCCTCATCCGCCTTGTGGACGGTGGCGCCGTACGTCACGATCGTGAGGTCCCGTCCGGGCCGGTGGGTGCGCGCGCGGCCGATCGGCACCAGCACCTCCTCGTCGACCGGCAGCTCCTCCTTGATGCGGCGGTAGAGGAACTTGTGCTCGAAGTAGAGGACCGGGTCCGGGTCCCGGATCGCCGCCTTCAGGAGCCCCTTCGCGTCGTACGCGGTGGCCGGCGCGACCATCTTCAGCCCGGCCACGTTCGCGAAGTAGGATTCCACGTTCTGCGAGTGGAAGGGGCCGGCCCGCGCGCCGGCGCCGCACGGCCCCCGGATCACCAGCCCCGCCCCGATCCCGGTGCGGTAGCGCACCTTGGCGGCGAAGTTCACGATCATGTCGAACGCCGGGGCGATGAAGTCGATGAACTGCATCTCGGCGATCGGCTTGAGCCCCATGTGCGCCGCCCCGATCGCCGCCCCCACGATCGCCGCCTCGCTGATCGGGGTGTCGATGACCCGCTCGGGGCCGAACTCGTCCAGGAAGCCCTCGGTGATTTTGAAGGCGCCGCCGTAGACGCCGACGTCCTCTCCCAGGATGAAGACCGTTTCGTCGGTCTTCATCTCCTCCCACATCGCCTCCCGGATCGCCTCCAGGTAGGTCGTCTCCTTGCGGCGGACGCCCTCGCGCTCCGGCGGGGGCGGCGCCGCGGGGCTCTCGCGCTCCGCCGTGTTCCGTTCCATGGCGCTCCTCGTCCTCGGCGGCCGGGCGTCCGCTAGCGGCCCGGCGTCGGCGCCGGCCGCAGGCCCGGCACCGGCAGCTCCGGATAGCCGACCGGGTGGCGCCGCGTCCACGGCTCGTCGGCCCGGCCCTCCGCGTACACGCGCGTGACGGCCTCCTCGGGATCCGGCAGGGGACGCTCCAGGGCCGCGTCCACGGCCGCGTCCAGCTCCCGGTCCACGTCCGCCGCCGCCTCCGCGAGCGACGCCTCGCTCTCGAAGCCGTTCGCCACCAGCCACGCCTCGAAGCGGGCGATCGGATCGCGCGCCCGCCACGCCTCCAGCTCCTCGGCCGGGACGTACCGCTGCGCGTCGTGCTGGGCGTGGCCGAGCATGCGGTACGTCTCGGCGACGATCAGCGTCGTTCCCTCTCCCGCCCGGGCGCGGTCCACCGCCCGCCGCGCGGCGTCGTACACGGCGAGCACGTCGTTCCCGTCCACCGACAGGGCCGGCACGCCGTACGCCCGGGCCACGTCGCGCCAGTCCCGGACCGCCGCCTCGCGCGCGGAGCGGGTGGAGAAGGCCCAGCGGTTGTGCTCCAGGACGACCACCATCGGCAACCGCTGCACGGCGGCGAAGTTCAGCCCCTCGTGGGAGCTCCCCGTCCGGGTGGCCCCCTCTCCCTGATAGGTCATGCAGACCCGCCCCTCGCCGCGCCGCTGGAAGGCGAGCGCCATTCCGTTCAGCACGCAGAGCTGCGTCCCGAGCGGGCTCACCGGGCCGAGGAGCCCGAGCTCCGGCACCGTGAAGTGGTTCGTGTTGTCCTTGCCGTCGGTCAGCGACCCCGCCCGGGCGGTGTACTGGAGCAGCATCTCCACCGGCCGCAGGCCCCGGACCAGCAGGGCGCCGAGGTCTCGGATCGAGGGCGCGAGCCAGTCGCCCTCCCCGAGCGCGTAGGCGCTGCCGACCGCGGTCGCCTCCTGTCCGAGGCTCCGGTAGAGGCCGCCCACGATCTTGCCCTGCTTGAAGAGCCGCTCGAAGCGCTCCTCCAGCCCCCGCGTGAGTCGCAGGAACCGATGAATCTCCCGTAGCTGCTCGCCGCTCAGCGAGGACACGTGGCGCATTCCTGCCGGACCGGAGGTGCGGAGCGCGGCGCGAGGGCCTCTCGGGCGCTCCCGGCCGCGCGGAACGAAGGGGAAACATAGGCGCGCCAGGTGGGCCCATCAACCGGGCGCTCCTTCGCGGCGCCGTCCCGCAGCGTGCGCTTTACGTCTAGGTAAAGGGGAGGGTGACTACCCGGGCCGTCATGGCGTCTCCAGCGGCTTCCCCTGCGGCCTCCGGGGTGGCGTCCGGGGCGGCCTCGGGGGTGGCGTCCGGGGCGGCCTCCGGGCGGCCCTCCGCGGCCGCGCCTTCGCCGGCGAGTTCCAGCGCCAGGCGCGTCCCCGGCTCCACCTCGCGGCGCACGTAGCCCAGTCCGATCGGGCCGAAGCGGGGCGAGCGGACCGCCGAGGTGACCCGTCCCACGGCGCGCGATTCGTGCCGGAGCTCCGCCCCGATCAGGGCACCCGTGAGGCCACCCTCCGCGCCCGTCGGGAGGTCGAAGGCCCCTGGGAGATCGAAGGCGAGGCCTCGGAGCAGCCGGTTCACTTTGCCGCGGTAGTGGATCCGGGCCACCACCTCCTGCCCCGTGTAGCAGCCCTTCTCGAAATGGATCGCCCGCTCTTCCTGCCCGGTCTCCTGCGGGAGGACCTCCAGGTCGATCTCGGCCCCGTAGCGCGGCACCCCGCGCTCCACCCGCAGCACCTCGCGCGCCTCGGCGCCCACCGGGCCGCCTCCCTCCGCCTCGACCGCCGCCCGCAGCGCCGGCAGCGCGGCGGCCCGGGTCTCCGCGTCCAAGTAGAGGTCGAAACCCGGTCCCTCGGGCGGCTCGCGGCGCACGAGCCGCGGAGCGCGTTCGGCGCCGGCGTCCCGCGGCTCCGCCACCTGGAGGGGGGCGAGCGCGGCGGGCTCGCCGTCCCACGCCCAGCCGAGCGCCTCGGCCGCCCGGGCCAGAGCCCCGGCCGCCCGGGGGCCGACCAGCGCCAGGCGCCGCCGCTCCTCATCGAGCGAGAAGCGCGCGTAGATCGGCGGGAGGTATTTGCCCAGGTGCTCGAGGAGCGGCCGGAGGCAGGCGTCGGGGACGTCGAGCCACAGCTCGGCGGACGCGGACGCGGAGCCGGAGTCGGGCTCGCCCGCCGGCGGAGCGGGCAGGACCCGGAGCTCGGCGACGGGCCGCCCTTTGGGGGTCAGCACGAACGCGTACACGGCGCGTCCCTCCTCGAGGACCGCCAGGCGGTTGGTGACCAGGCCGTCGACCATGCGCCGGGCCCGCTCGCCCGCCACGCGGACGATTCGCCGGTCCCCTTCGTCCAGGAGGCCCACGGCCTCGAGGAGGGCGGCGTGCTCGGATTCCATGGATGGGGAGGTCTCGATGCGCATCGAGGATGGATACCGATGAGAACGCCTCCGGATCCAGTAGGACCCGGAGGCGTCCGGTGCCGGCGCCCGATCGGACCGGGCGCCTCACTCGCGGTGGCTGCGCGCGCCCCCTGGGGGTCGCGGGGCGCGGACCCGACTAGCGCAACGTACTAGCGCCGCGCCTCAGTTGCCGTGGCGCTCCCCCTCCAGCCGACCCAGCTCGCCCGTGCGGCCGGCCCACTCCACCACGAAGCTCACCCGCCGGTTCTCGATCCCGCTCTGGCCCGGCCCCTGGGCGCCCGGGTTCACCTGTCGGGCCCGCACCTCACCGAACGAGACGGTGCGGATGAGGCTCTCGTTCATCCCGTGCTGCTCCACGAGGTAGTCCCTCACGCTCTCGGCGCGGTTGCGGGCCAGCCGGACGTTGTACGACTCGGCCCCGGCCGGATCGGCGAAGCCCTCGAGCGTGATCAGCGCCTGCGGGAAGGTCCGCAGCACCGCCTGGGCGAAGCGGTCCAGGATCGGGCGGTCCACGTCGCGGATCTCCGCCCGGTCGAAGTCGAAGTGGACCGGGAGGGAGAGGCGCATGCCGCCGTGGATCGTGCTGTCCTGCGCGTGCGCGTCGAAATCGTCGCGAAGCTGGTCGAGCTCGCGCCGGAGGGCGTCCACGTCCTCCCGCATGGTCTCCATGTCGCCTTCGAGACCGGAGAGGCGGGTTTCGTGGTCCTCGATGGAAGCGTTGATCTCGTCGAACGCGCCCTCGAGCTCCTCCCAGTGCACCAGGTGCGTGCACCCCGCCATTCCCACCGCGAGGACCACCGCTGCCACCGACCAACACCTTGTGGTACCCATCAGGCCTCCTTCGTCAGTTCGCAGGGCGGGACAACCCCCAGGGCTCTACAAGCCGAGAAAAGGCCACCAGACATCAAGGCCGACCACTCTGACCGTCTTCACCGCCGCGTCGCAAGGCGCCGCGACGGGCCGCCCGGCTCGACGTCGCCGGGCTCGAACGCAAGGACGGGACCAGACCGGGGTCTCCCGCGCCCCGAAACGCCGTCCTCTCCCGCTCGCCCGCCGGCGCTCGGCGGGTCGCTTCGCGCTCCGGCCCGCTCACGCGGCTCCGGAGACAAAAGGGAGGCGCGACGCTCGCCGCGCCTCCCACCGGGCGGCCGGACCGCCGGTCCGACCTCTCGCTCGGTCTCGAATTACGGAATGTTGATGCGCAGGCCGCCCTCGACGGGGATCGTGAACACCGTCGAGAAGGGCTCGACACCGTAGAAAGCCGCGAGCAGCTGGCTGCCATCCTCGTCGGCGAACAGCAGGCGCACGCCCCCAGCCACGAACAGGTTCGCGACCTCGCTGAGGTTCACGCCCACCCGGGCCCCGCCCTTGAGCGCGAAGAACGTGTCGCGGAACCGGGCGTTCGTGAACTGCTGACCGGTGCCGAGCTCGCCCGCGAAGCGGTCGGAGTCGAACGTGACGCCGCCCGCGCCGAGGTCGAACAGGAAGCTCAAGCCGCGCTCGGAGGGCTCGGTCACGTGGATCTCCACCCCACCGGTATAGTTCCAGGCCCGGAGGTCGGGCGCGTCCGCGCCGCCCTCGTCCTTGCCCTTCATCAGGTCGACGTTTCCGTCGAGCCGCAGGGCGAAGCGCGGGTTGAGGAAGTACGCGAAGCCCGCGCCGATCGTCGGGCCGGCGTCGGCCACGTCCGCCAGGTCGCCGGCCGGGATCGCCACCCCGCCGCGCGCATCGAACGACCAGAAGATCGGAGAGTAGCGGATGAACCCCTCCCGATCGGGGCCGGGCGCCTGCGCGTCGACGGCCGCCGGCGCCAACGCCAGCAGGCCGACCGCGATCGCCCCGAGGACCGCCCCGAACTTCTTGTATCCCACCATCATCGCATACCTCCTGGGTTCTCAGTGACCGCCCGGTGACACCCCATCCTGGCACGGAATCTCGCGTACACCCCGAAACCGCGCCGCCCCACCCAGCTCGGCTGCGCGACCCGCACACAAACCGCCACAAGAAAACACGAAGCAGCCCGCGAGGCAAGACATCCTCGCGCCCTGTCTGTCAATACTATCCTCACCCGGCGGGATTCTCGCAAGCCCCGCCCGCCGCAAAGCAAGAACGATGCCTCTATCGCCGCCCGCCGCGGAACGCCGAGGATAGAAGTGTCAAAGGCGCCCTTGACATCAGGAAAGGTAGCGCGCCAGCGCCTCCGGCATCGGGGTCAGGCGGGCATCAGGGAAGAGCGCCCGGAAGCGGCGGTGGCTCGCCACCGCCTCCTGGGTGACGAAGCGCACCGCATCGGGCGAGAGGAGGCGTCCAGGCAGGCGCGCCAGCACGGCCGCCCCCGCCGAGACGAGCGGCCGCGGGACGTGCACGATCGGCTTCCGGCGGTCGAGCGCCTCCATGAGGAGCCGGATGATGCCGTCCATCGCGTAGGTGATCGGCCCGCCGACCTCGAACGCCTCCCCGTCCGCCGTCCCCCGCAGCGCCGCGTCCGCCACCACGGGGGCGAGGTCCGCGACGAAGAGCGGGTTGATCCGCTGCGTCCCGCTCCCGATCTGGGGAAAGACGAGCGGCAGCCGCCGGAGCACGGTCACGAAGCGATTGAGGCTGTCGTCCTCGGGGCCGTAGACCCAGGATGGTCGCACGGCGACGCCGGCCGGTCCGCCCGCGGCCAGGACCGCCTTCTCGGCCATGCCCTTGGCCCGGTACCAGGGGCGGGTCGAGGCCGGGTCCGCGCCCACGCCCGACAGGTAGACGAATCGGCGGACCCCCGCCTCCGCGGCGGCCCGGACCGAGCGCACGGTGCCGCGGCCGTCCACCTCCAGGAAGGTGCGTCCGCGCGCGGGGTCCTCGACCGGGAAGCCGGGGAACTGGACGCAGTGGATCACCACGTCCACGTCGCGGTACGCCTCGGCGAGCGTTTCCGGCCGTCGCACATCCCCGCCGCGCGCCTCGACGGCGCGATCGGGAAAGCGATGCGCTACCTTCTCCGGACTCCGGGAGAGCACGGAGACCCGGTGCCCGCGGTCGTCGAGCTCGCGAACGAAGGCCGCGCCGAGGAACCCGGTGCCGCCCGCCACCAGGACGTGCGACATGCCCGACTTCCGCTCCGCGCTCGCGACCGGTCGCGTGGTGCTGTTCGACGGCGCCATGGGGACCGAGCTATATCGGCGGGGGATCTTCCTCAACCGCTGCTACGACGATCTCTCCCGCACCGCTCCGGACCTGGTCCGGCAGATCCATGCCGAATACCGGGCGGCCGGCGCGGAGGTCCTGGAGACGAACACCTTCGGCGCCAACCGGGCCCGCCTGCGAGGATACGGGCTCGAGGGAGCGGTGGAGGCGATCAACCGGGCGGCCGCCGCGCTGGCCCGCGAGGCGGCCGGCGAGGACGGTTTCGTGGCCGGCAGCCTGGGGCCGCTCGGGGTGCGGCTGGAGCCGTACGGCCCCACGTCGGAGGCGGAGGCGCGGACGATCTTCGCCGAGCAGGCCGCCGCCCTGGCGGCCGGCGGGGCGGACCTCCTCGTGTGCGAGACGTTCAGCGACCTGGCGGAGCTGCGCCAGGCGCTGGCGGGCTGCCGCGAGGCGACGACGCTGCCGGTCGCCGCGCTCATCACCATCCAGCCGGACGGGCGCACGACCTACGGAGGCGCGCCCGGACAGGCGGCCGAGGAGCTGGAGGCCGCCGGCGCGGAGGTGGTGGGGATGAACTGCAGCGTCGGGCCGGCGCTCATGCTGGAGGCCGTGCAGGCGATGGCCCGGCACACGGAGCGGCCGCTGGCGGCGATCCCCAACGCCGGGCTCCCCCGGGAGGTCCAGGGCCGGAAGATGTACCTGGCGGCGCCCGAGTACATGGCCAGCTACGCGCGGAAGCTCGTGCAGGCCGGGGCGCGCATCGTGGGCGGCTGCTGCGGGACCACGCCGGAGCACATCCGTGAGATGGCGCACCAGATCCGCGCGGTGGCGCCCCGCCACCCGCAGGTGGGGCGTCCCGCCGCCGAGGGCGCGACGCGGGTGGAGACCCGGGAGCGGGCGGCGGAGGCGGCCGCGGAGCCCGGCGCGGACGGCGATCGGCCAGAGCCGGAGGACGAGAGGAATGGGGCAGACTTGGACGAGGAGGCGCCCGGCGAGGCCCCCGTCCCCCTGGCCGAGCGCTCCGCCTGGGGCCGGAAGCTGGCGGCCGGCGAGATGGTGACGAGCGTCGAGATCCTCCCGCCCAAGGGCTCCGACGCGGAGACGATGCTCGCCGCCTGCCGGGCGCTCCGAGAGGCCGGGGTCGATGCTGTGAACGTGCCCGACGGCGCGCGCGCGATGATGCGGATGGGGGTGATCGCGGCCTCCACCCTGATCGAGCGGGAGGCCGGGATCGAGACGGTCGTCCACTACTGCTGCCGCGACCGGAATCTCCTGGGCATGATGAGCGACCTGATCGGCGCCCAGGCGCTCGGCCTCCGGAACCTCCTCCTCATCACCGGCGACCCGCCGAAGATGGGTCCCTACCCGGACGCGACCGCCGTCTTCGACATCGATTCCATCGGCCTCACCAACCTGGTCGCCTCCCTGAACCGGGGGCTGGACCTGGGCGGCAACCCGGTCGGGAGCCGCACCTCCTTCGTGGTCGGCGTGGGGGTGAACCCCGGGGCGGTGGAGCTGGAGCGGGAGCTGAAGCGCTGGTACTGGAAGGTGGACGCCGGGGCCGAGTTCGCGGTCACGCAGCCGGTGTTCGACCTCGGGCAGCTCGTCTCTTTCGTCGAGCGCGTGGAGCGGGAGGGGACGCGCATTCCCATCGTCGCGGGCATCTGGCCGCTCGTCAGCCTCCGGAACGCCGAGTTCCTGGAGAACGAGGTGCCCGGGATCCACGTGCCCGACGCGGTGATGGCGCGCATGCGCCGCGCCCAGGAGAAGGGCAAGGACGCCGCGCGGCGCGAGGGGTGCGCGATCGCCCGCGAGATGCTGGCCGAGGTGAAGGCGCTGGTCGAGGGGGTCCAGGTCAGCGCCCCGTTCGGCAAGGTGGAGTACGCGCTGGACGTGTTCGCCGCCCTCGACGCGTTCGGGGCGGCGGCCACCGGCTGAGCGCCGGGCCGGAGCGGACGGAGGGAGCGCGGACCGCGTGACGCTCGAGATGGCGGTCGTCTTCGCGGTGATCCTGGCCGCGCTCGCGCTGTTCGTGAGCGAGCGCTTCCCGCTGGACCAGGTGGCGATCGCGGTGCCGGTGGTCCTCCTCGTGGCGGGAATCATCACGGCCGAGGAGGCGGTCGCCGGGTTGAGCAGCGAAGCGACGGTGACCGTCGCGGCCATGCTGATCCTCAGCCTCGGGCTGGTGAAGACCGGGGCCGTGGGGGCGATCGGCCGCTGGGCGCGCTCGGCCCCGCTCGGCGGTCCGACGGCCCGCCTGCTGGTCTTCTGCCTGGTCGTGGCGGCCATCTCCCCCTTCCTGAACAACACGGCCGTGGTGGTCGTCTTCATCCCCGTGTTCCTCGCCCTGGCGCAGCAGGCGGGGCGGTCCGCCTCGCTCTACCTGATGCCGCTCTCCTTCGCGGCGATCCTCGGCGGCACGGTCACCCTGATCGGCACCTCGACGAACCTGATCGTCTACGGGATGGCGCGGGCGCGCGGCTTCGACGCGCTGGGGATGTTCTCCATCGCCCCGCTCGGGCTGGTCTATCTGGGGGTCGGCCTCACCTACCTGTTCACGGTCGGTCGGCGGCTGCTGCCGGACCGGCCAGGCGCCCCGGAGCTGTCGCGGAAGTACAGCGTGCGGGACTTCGTCACCGAGCTCGAGGTCCTTCCGGACTCGCCGGCCATCGGCCGGGACCTGCGCGACCTGCGCTGGGGGGAGGAGTACGAGGTGTCGGTGATCGGGATCCTGCGCGCCGAGCGGGAGATCTGGGCGCCGGTGGCGGACCGTCGGATGCGGGCGGGCGACATCCTGTACGTGCGCGGGGACACGGAGCGGCTCCTCCGGCTGGCCCGGCGGCAGCGTCTGGCCACGCCGGCCGCCCGGACCGCCCGCGAGACGCTGCACGGGGAGGAGACGAAGCTGGTGGAGGTGCTGGTCGCGCCCGGCTCCCCCCTGGTGGACCGGACCCTCCGGGAGCTTCGGTTCCAGCAGCGCTACGACGCGATCGTGCTCGCCGTCCAGCACCACGGCGTCCCGGTCGCCGGGCCGCTGGCGGACGTCCGCCTGCAGGTCGGCGACCTGCTGCTGGTGCACGGGCCGGCGCAGTCGCTCTCCGCCCTGGCCGACGAGCGCGGCGTGGTCCCCCTGAGCGAGGTCGAGTCCACGGCCGGCACGCGGCCGCGGGCCCTGGTGGCGGTCGGGATCCTGGTGGCCGTGGTAGCGGTGGCCGGTGTGGGTGTGATGTCCATCCTGCAGGCGGCGCTGGTGGGGGTGGTGGCCATGATCTTCACCCGCTGCGTGCGCCTGCAGGAGGTGTATCGGGAGCTCGACTGGATGGTGGTCTTCCTGCTGGCCGGCCTCATCCCCCTCGGCATCGCCATGGACAACACGGGCGCGGCGGCCTGGATGGCGTCGGGGATCGCCGGCCTGCTGGCGGAGGTGGGGCCCCGCGCAGTGGTGGCCGCCTTCTACCTGAGCACCTCCCTGCTCACGGCCATCATGTCCAACAGCGCGACCGCGGTCGTGCTCACGCCGGTGGCGATCGGGACCGCGCTGGAGCTCGGGATGAACCCGTACGCGCTCCTGGTGGCCGTGATGTTCGGCGCCTCCGCGGACTTCACCACCCCGTTCGGCTACCAGACGAACGCGATGATCTACGCGCCGGGCGGGTACCGCTTCCTCGACTATCCGAAGGTGGGGGTGCCGCTGAACCTGCTGCTGCTGGGGACCGCCTCCCTGCTCATCCCGATCTTCTGGCCGAGCTGAGCGCGCCCGCCGCGCCTGGGGTGCGGCGCCGCTACGCTCCGGAAGGGCCGCCGCTCCGCGCGTCCCTCTCGCCCGAATCCGGCTCCGTGCCGGCGTCCAGCTCGTCGGCGGCGCGCCGGCCCCGCCCCCCGCGAGGCCGCGGACGCGTCCCGGGGAGGATCTTGCCGGGCATGATCCGCTCGATCGGCGCCGGGACGGCGCTCCAGTCCAGCATCTGCTCGGAGGGTGCCTTCACCGCCAGCCCGATGAAGACGAGGAAGAAGAGTCCGACCGCAATGACCACCCACAGGCCGGGCACCGGGCCGACGTGCGCCCGCTCGATGAACTGCGCGAGGCCGTCCGCCACGTCCGGGTGGATGTAGAGCTTGAGCAGCCACACCAGGATGACCAGGGTCACCAGCGGCCCGTAGTTGCGGCGGATCCGGTAGCCGAAGGCGCCCCAGAGCGGGATGGCCGGCACGTTCCGGCCCAGGTCCTCGGCCAGCTCCTTCAGGTTCCGCTCGAGCTGCTCCGAATCCACCTCATCCGGCGGCCGCAGGGCGGGGCCGATCAGGTTGCGGTGCAGCATGCGGATGCGCCGCTGCCAGATGTTGTAGGACTGGTAGCGCCGCGCCTCCATGAAGAGGAAGAAGAAGTCGAACACCAGCGCCAGCAGCACGAGGACGGCCGCCGAGTCGCGGCCGCCGAAGGCGAAGGTGATGACCGCGGCCGTGGTGACCACCGCCCAGTTGGTGGTGGCGTCCAGCCGCTGGCGCCACACGTCCGCGTGCATGACCGCGGCGCGGTAGAAGTGGACGAGCGCGTTCGGCGGGTTGCGGTAGTCCATGTCCGATCCCGAGTGTCGCCGTCGCCGCCCGGCGTGGCAAGAGGTATGTTCAGCGCCCCCCATCTCCCGCCCGGCCCGACCCCGGACCGGCGCGGCGGGGTAGGAGGGGCGGCGAGAGCGACGAGATCCGGGCACCGCGGCGGTGGACGCGCCCGCGGGCCGCCGGAGCCCCGGCCCGTTCGCCACGGGTCGGGCCCGACCCGATCACACCGACAGACTGGACCGATGCTGGAGACGCTGCTCGAACGCGACGTGGGGAAGCGCCCCGACACGGTGCGCCTGCACGGCCGCATCCTCTTCCTCACCGAGGATCCGGCGCTCATCCGGCGGCAGCTCGAGGGAGAGGACCTGGACTGGGATCCCTCCATCCCGCTGCGGGACGACATCTCGACCGACGAGATCACGCCCGGCTGGGTGTGCTACCACTTCGACGAGACGCTCGGCGAGTATCCCTACGTCGGGCTCGAGTGTCGCGGCGAGCGGCCGATCGGCAAGGGGGACGTGAAGCGGGGCGGGTTCGTCGCCTCCGTCTCCGGCAGGCGGCGCGGCAAGGGCTCGAGCCGCGAGGCGTCGCCCTACGCGGAGCGGGCCGCCGGGCTGCGGGTGGTCCTCGCCGAGAACATCGAGCGGATCTACCGTGAGAACTGCGAGAACCTCGGCCTCCTCGCCTCCACGGACTTCTCGCTGATCGAGAAGATCCGGCGCGGGGAGGAGATCCCGCTGGAGGCGTTCATCGGCGACGCCGGCCGGATCGAGCGGGACATCATCGAGTACGGCGGGCTGCTGGACTACGCGGTGGCCCGGCTGAAGGGGCTCGTGCAGGTTCCCGAGATCCGCACCGCGCCGGAGCGGCCGCAGACGGTGGCGGAGAAGATCCTGGCGCGGCACTGGGTCACCGACCTGTCGGCCGACGCGGTGGGCGTGCCGGCCGTCCGGCCGGGGGACACCGGCTTCGTGCGGGCGGATATCCGGTTCAGCCACGAGTACGTGACCCCGATGGCCTCCACCTTCTGGGAGGAGTTCGCCGGCGATGCGGACATCCAGGAGAAAGGGAGCGTCTTCTTCTTCCGGGACCACCTCGCTTTCCTCGACGAGGTGATCACCGAGGAGCGGAAGGCGAAGGGGCTCCTGGACGCCGCCCACGCGCTGCACGACCGCCAGCGGGCGTTCGCGCGCCGGCAGGGGATCCGGCTGCACGGGGAGCTTCCGGACCGGACCGGGAGCGAGGCGATCTGCCACGTGATGGTCCAGGACCGCTACGCGCTCCCGGGCCAGGTGGTGGTGGGGAGCGACTCGCACACGCCGCACGCCGGCTGTCTCGGCTGCGTCGCGTTCGGGGTCGGCACGACCGCGATCGTGAACTCCTGGGCCACCCGCGACGTGCGCCTGGAGGTCCCCCGCTCGGTGCGGATCCGGGTGGACGGCCGGCTCGGCGAGGGCGTCACGGCCAAGGACCTGGTGCTGGAGATCCTCCGCCACCCCTACGTGAAGGACGGCCGGGCGATCGGGAAGGTCATCGAGTACGAGGGCGAGGCGATCGAGGCGCTCGGGGTCGACGAGCGGGCCACCCTCACCAACATGGCGGCCGAGATCGGCGCCTTCACCGGGATCGTGGCCCCGGACGAGACCACCGTCGACTGGCTGGCCGCCCAGCGCGACCTGCCGCGCGCGGAGATCGAGGCGCTGTGCGAGGGGCTGCGCAGCGACCCGGACGCGGAGTACGAGTGGACGCTCGAGATGGACGCCTCCGAGCTGGGGCCGATGCTCGCGCTGCCGGGGGATCCCGGGAACGGGATCCCGATCTCCGAGCTGCACGGCGACGTGGGGCTGGACCTGGTGTTCATCGGCTCCTGCACCGGCTCCAAGCGGGAGGACTTCGACATGTACGGGCGGGTGGCGCGCGAGGCGCTGGCCGAGGGGCGCCGGGTGCCGGAAGGCGTGAAGGCGTACGCCCAGTACGGGTCGGTGGACGTGGAGGCGTACTGCCGGGAGGCGGGCCACGACGAGGCGCTCCGGGCGGTGGGTTTCGAGGTCCTGGCGCCGGGCTGCGGCGCCTGCATCAACGCCGGGCCCGGGGTGAGCACCTCGCCCGACCAGGTCACCATCAGCTCGATCAACCGGAACTTCCCCGGCCGCAGCGGGCCCGGGAAGGTCTATCTGGCCAGCCCGCTCACCTGCGTCGCCTCCGCCGTGGAGGGCCGGATCGTGCCGTACCGGCCGAGGGCCGGCGTGCCCGCCTGACCGCCCGGCACCCGCGGGAGCCCTCGGAGCCGCGGGAGCCCCCGGACCCGCCCGCGGTGGCGGCCTCGCTGGCCGAGCGGTTGGGAGCGCCGCTCACCGAGGGCAACCGGGTCGACCTGCTCGCCGACGGCACGGAGATCTTCCCCGCCATGCTGGCGGCGATCGAGGCGGCCCGCGCCTCGGTGGATTTCCTCGCCTACGCCTACTGGACGGGGGACGTCTGCGACCGCTTCGCCGCGGCCTTCGCGGACGCGGCGGCCCGCGGGGTGGACGTCCGGGTGCTGTTCGACGCGTACGGCGCCCTGAAGATGAAGGACGCCCTGCCGGCGCGGCTGAAACGGGCGGGGTGTCGGGTGGCGCGCTTCCGGCCGCTCCGGTGGGAGGCCTTCCGCCGCGGCCGGCTCGGGGCGATCCGACGCCTGAACCGTCGCACGCATCGGCGGGCGCTGGTCGTGGACGGACGGGTCGGCTTCGCCGGCGGCGTGGGGGTCGGCCTGGAGTGGTCCGAGGGCGAGGAGGGGCTGGAGCCCTGGCGCGAGGCGCACTTCCGGGTCGAGGGGCCGGCCGTGGCGGGCATTCACGCCGCCTTCGCCGAGAACTGGGAGGAGGCGACGGGCGAGCTGCTCGCCGAGGAGGCGCTCCTCCCCGAGCCGAAGGCGGGCGGCGGCGCGACGGTGGTGGCGATCCCCGCCCGCCCGGGCGAGCGCCCCTCGTCGGTGGAGGTCGCGTACGTCCACGCGCTCCGGGCGGCGCGCCGCCGGGTCGACATCGCGACCCCCTATCTGGTGCCGAGCGAGACGATCCTGCTGGAGCTGGAGCGCGCCACCACCCGCGGGGTGGGGATCCGCATCCTGGTGCCGGGGAAGCACAACGACGTCCCCCCGGTGCGCTGGGCCAGCCGCACCTTCTACCGCCGGCTCCTGGAGGCGGGCATCCGGCTGTTCGAGTACGGGCCGACGATGATGCACGCCAAGACGGTGACGGTGGACGGGGGGTGGTCGGTGGTCGGCTCGGCGAACTTCGACTACCGTTCGCTCGCGCTGAACTACGAGCTGCAGCTCGGCGTGGCGGACGCGCCTCTCGCCGCCGCGCTGCGCCGGGCGTTCGAGGAGGACCTGGCCCGCTCCCGGGAGATCACCCCGGAGGCGGTGGAGGCGTGGCCGCTCCCGGCGCGGCTGCGGGACCGCGCCGCGCGGCTGCTGAGGGAGCAGCTCTGAGACAGTCGGCTCAGCCGCCCGCGGGGTCTCCCGCCTCCGCGCCGGCGGGCTCGGCGTCCGCCCCCGCGCCGGCGGGTTCCTCGTCCGTTCGCTCGCCCGCCGGGCTCGCGTCGGCCCCGGCTTCGCCAGGCTCCGACCCCAGGCCTAGCTCCTCGGGCCGGTAGGCCACGACCAGGGTGCCGAGGCGCCGGTTGGTCCCGAGGATCGGGACCACGACGCGGAGAAGGCCCTCGCGGCCGGACTCCACGGCGACGGTGTCGCTCAGGAGGAGCTCGGCGGGAAAGCGCTCGGAGAACGGCCGGCCGATCCACTGCCGGTCCCCGGCCACCAGGATGCTGTCGCCGACGCCCGCGACCACGGCCGCCTCCACGCCCGGCTCGCCGACGAAGTCGGCCAGGTAGCCGTCCACCGCGTCGAGGTTTCGGCGCACCATCTCCGTCCGGACTACCCAGCCGAGCGGGAGGGCGCTCAGGCGCAGCAGCTCCCGCGTGCGGGCCTCCGTCGCCCGCTCGGCGCGCTCTACGAGCGCCCGGCGCTCCGCCTCGGCATCGCCGCGCGCCTGGCCCACCCGGATCTGGGACCAGGCGTACACGGCCACCACCGCCAGCAGGAGCACGCCGATGATCCCGAGCCACATCCCGCGGTCCGAGCCGCGTCCGCGCCCGCCGCCGCCGGCTCCTCCCGCGCCTCCGGTCTCGCCGTCCACCGCCCGGCCCCTCCGCCCGCCAGTGCCTGCCTCGTCATTCGCCATGCTGCCTCCTCGTGGGTTCGGCCGGGGTTCCGGACTCCGCCGGCCAGGGGATACGGCGGCTCAGACCATGCGGCGGACCGCCTCGCGGACCCGTCGGGCGGCCCAGCGCCGGAGGACGGGCTTCCACGCCCAGGCGGTGAGTCCGCCCAGCACGCCCGGCCGTAACGAATCGAGCGCCGCGTCCGCCTCCCGGCGCACGAAGCGCTCCAGCCGCTCCCGCGCCGCCGGCGGGAGCTCGCCCGCCGGACCGGACGGGGCCTCCGCAGCCTCCGCGCCGCCCGGGTCGTACGCCTCCGGCTCGTCCGGATCGTAGGCGATCGCGTCGTCCAGGCCCCGCTCCAGGAGCCGCCGGGCGTCCCGCCGCCCGGCCCGGAAGTCGTGCGCCCGCCAGGGGCGGTGCAGGAAGCCGCCGAAGTTGCCCAGCCGCTGGCCGGCCAGGCGCTCCCCCTCCGGCGGGGCGACCAGATAGAGCGGCATGATATCCTTGTCGCGGAGGCCCGCCGCCGACTCGAGCACGAAGATCAGCTTGGCGACGCGGGTGCGGACCGCGCGCGCGCCGATCCCCTCGAAGGCGGGACGGAAGCGCGGGTCCTCCTGGATGCGCGCCAGGTTCTCGTCCAGGTAGGCGACCACCGGATCCCCGGCGGGCGGGGCCGGCCCGCGCCGCACGGCGACCTTCATCTCGGCCACCCGCTCGGCCAGCTCGCCCACCGCCCGTCCGATCCCGAGCGCGTCGGGGTCGCGGATCCGGTCGCCGAGCTCGGGGATGCGCGCGACCAGCGCCTGCAGGATCTCCAGCCGCGCGTTCACCTTGTTGGCCTGGATCCAATCGCGCGCGGCCGCGTGGCCGAGGAGCGCCCGCGCGACCATCGCGCCGGCCCGGGCGGCGGAGCCGGAGGGATCGAGGCCGCCGCCGTCCCGGTCCGAGCCCCCCTCCATGTAGGGATCGACCAGGATGTACCGCCACTCGGCGGTCCGGTGGTCGGGAAAGCGTTCCACCATGCGCTTCGCCAGGCCTACCGGCTCGTTGTCGAACAGGCCCCCGTCCGCGTACCACATCCGGAGGGTCTCCGGATCGGCCCCGAGGTCCGAGTTGCCGACCGCGGCGGGTCCGGCCTCCGGGCGAGCCTCCCGGCCAACCCCCGCTGCGGGCCGACCCGGCGCGTCCGACCCGGCGAGACGGGCTCCGGCGTACTCGGCCCTGCGTCGACGCAGGGCCCGCGGCGGCAGCGCGAGGGGAAACGCGGCGGAGGCGACGGCGGCCCGCCGCAGGCGCTCCCAGACGGGCGCCTCGGCCGGGGTACCGGGGCGCAGGGAGAACTCCATCCAGTCGCGGTGGACGCGGACGCCGTACCGGCGGTCCGGGGCGTTCAGGAACCCGTAGCGGAGGTCGTACGGCACTCCGCTCAGGTTGGACAGGGCGACCGCCACGCGCAGCGGATCCCCCGCGGCCGCCGAGGGGCGGTCGTCCGAGGCGGGACCGCCGGCGATCAGGTGCCGGCTCAGCTCGTCCAGCGCGTCGCCGTCCAGCAGGCCGGCCCGGTCGCGCCGGGCCGGATTCAGGAGCACGTCGGCGTCCAGGGCGTCCACCCAGGCGCGCTCTATCCAGGGGAGGAGAGAGGGATTCACGACCAGCGCGCGGGCCGCCAGCGCCGCGGTCACCGCGCCCGCCGACGCGCCGGCGATCACGTGGACGGAGGCGCGGCGGCGTCGGTCACGGGAGAGTGCCAGGAGCAGCTCGCTCACTGCCCCCGCGGTGTAGGTGCCGAGCGAGGCGCCGCCGCTCAGGATCAGCGCCAGGCGGATGTCGCGGCCGCTGTCGCCGGCGCTCACGGCGCCTCCGGGACGGGGAGCCGCAGGTCGAGGAGGCTGACCGGGTCCACGCTCTGCCCGGCCACGTACGCCGACCAGTGGAGGTGGGGGCCGGTGACGCGGCCGGTCGCCCCGACGCCGCCCAGGAGCTGGCCCGCCTCGACCTCCTGGTCCTCCTCCACGTCGATCCGGGAGAGGTGGAAGTAGCCCGTGTAGACGCCCAGCCCGTGATCCACGTAGACCGCCTTGCCCTGGTAGTAGAAGTCCCCGGTGAGCGCTACACGGCCGCCGGCCGCCGCCAGCACGGGCGCGCCCTCCGCCCCGCGCAGGTCCAGCCCGTAGTGTCGGCTCTGGAGCCGCTCGTTGTACAGCCGTCGCTCGCCGAAGGGCGCGCTCACCCGCGGCGGCCGCGGCCAGCCGAAGCGGGGGCCGCCGCGCCACTCGGCCGTCGCCAGGCCGATCGTGGAGCGGATCCGCTCCCGCTCCTCCTCGATGCGGCGCAGCACGGCCCGCGGCGGCTCCGCGTAGCGCGGCTCCACGCGCAGCGGTCGGGACGCGTACTCGCGCTCCATCACCCGGAGCGTGAAGGCCGTCTCCTCCGTGTCGCCCTCGGGAGCCCGCCCGCGGACCCGCAGGGCGCGATCGCCGGAGGCGCCGACGGGGAGCGGTCCGAGCCCGAACCAGGCGCCGTCCGGCGCCGGCGCCAACGGCACCGGACGCCCGTCCAGCTCCGCTTCCGCCACCGTGCCCTCGGGCGCGTCCGGCGGGAGGCGGACCACCACCAGCAGCGCGCTCCCCTCCAGCGGCTCGGTGGGAAACCACTCGGCGGTCGCGATGGGGGCGATCGCCGCGCCCGTGACGGCGGCCAGCAGCGCCCCCGCGCCCGCCACGGCGGCGAGCGGCGCTCCCGCGCCCGCCGGACGACCGGTCCCCCTCGCCCCCTTCATTGTGGGTATTCTCATCGAGGAAAAGAGTGCGGGCCGATCCCGCCGGGAACAAGCCGGCGCGAACCGGACGCGGGCGAGGGGGGCGGGGGCGGAGAGGCCGAGCGGTGGCCCCGGAACGAGGCGCCGTCAGGGGCGCGCGAGCCTCCGGGCGAGCGCGAACCAGCGCTCCAACCACCGCCGCTTCGAGTCGGTCAGGGCGCTCCGGCGGTAGGCGTCCGCCGCCCGGCGGACCGCCTCCGACATCGTCGGATACGGGTGCACCAGCTCGGAGAGCTTCCCCAGTCGGATCCCGTGCTTCATGGCCAGGGCGAGCTCGACGATCATCGTCCCCGCCGAGGGCGCGAGGATGTGGGCCCCCAGGATGCGCCCCCTGCGGTCCACGAGCACCTTCACCATCCCCTCGGCGGCACGGTCGACGATCGCCCGGTCCAGCTCCGCGAGGTCGTAGGTGAAGGCGCGCACCCCGTCTCCGTGCCGTTCGCGCGCCTCCGGCTCGGTCGGCCCGAGATGGGCGAGCTCCGGCTCCGTGTAGGTGACCCACGGAACGGCCCGGTAGGACACCCGCCCCGGGAAGGGGAAGAGCGCGTTCCGCGCCACGGCCCGGGCTTCGTGGTCCGCCACGTGGGTGAACAGGAGGCCGCCGGTCACGTCGCCGGCCGCGAAGATGTGGGGGCGCGACGTGCGGAGCCGCTCGTCCACCGTGATGCCCGTCGTGGCCGTCTCCACCCCGATCGCCTCCAGCCCCAGGGCCTCCACGTTCGGTCGGCGGCCGGCGGCCACCAGCACCTCCTCGGCCTCCAGGAACCCCGGCTCCCCCGCGCGACCCTCCGCTCCTCGCGAGTCCGCCTCCCGCTCCTCCAGCGACAGGCGCACGGGGGCCCCGGGGCCGCCGGGGCGCTCGACCTTCGCGACCCGCACGCCCGTGCGGATCGCCACCCCCTCGCGCTCGAGCAGCGCCCGCAGCAGATCGGCCGGGCCGGGATCCTCCGCCACGAGGATCCGGTCCTCCCTCTCGAGCAGCGTGACCTCGATACCGAGGCGGCGGTACGCCTGCGCGAACTCCACCCCGATCGCGCCGGCTCCGATGATGGCGACCGATCGCGGCAGGGTGGCCCGGTCGAAGGCCGTCTCGTGGGTCTCGTAGCCGCACTCCTCGAGGCCCGGAATCGGGGGCACCGTCGGCCGCGAGCCGGTGGCGATCACGAAGCGCCGGGCGCGGAGTCGCCGCGCTCCGGCGGGCCCCTCGACCCGGAGCTCGCCCGCGGAGCGGAAGCGCGCCGCGCCCTCGACCACCTCGACGCCCATCGCCCGGAAGCGCTCCGGGTCGTCGTGCGGCTGGATCCGGGCGCGGACGGCCCGGACGCTCTCCAGCACCGCGCCGCCGTCCATCCCCGGCTCGGCGGAGCGGAGGCCGAACTCGGGGCCACGGCGGAAGGCGCGCGCGATGCGGGCGGAGCCGATCAGCGCCTTCGAGGGAACGCACCCGGTCCACAGGCACTCGCCCCCCAGCCGATCGCGCTCCACCAGGGCGGTGCGCGCGCCGAGCGCGGCGGACACGGCCGCGGTCACCAGCCCGGCCGTGCCGCCGCCGATCGCGACCAGGTCGAACAGGTCGTCGGAGCTCACCCGACGCGGCGGATGCGCGTCCGCGCCGCCTCGGCTAGCTTCCCGCCGCGAGCGGTGGGGCGCCCGACCGAAACTCCTTCGGGCGCGGATGCGAAGATGTCGAGGAGTGGGCGCACGCGAGCGATGGAGATCTCCATGGCGTTCATCGGACCCAGGCAACCTCACGGTTCGTGCGCCGTGGCGCTATGTCTCGCGCTCGGAACGACGGCGCTCGGTCCGGCGTTCCCCGCGCTCCTCCCGGACCCGCCCGCCGAGCCGGGGGCGTTCGGCTCGCCCGCCGCCCTGCACGCCCAGGAGCCGCCGTCGCGGCCGCACCTGGCGCCCGCCCCGGAGCGCCGGACCGACGAGGGAGAGGGCCCGTACGCCCGGCTCGTGCTGAGCGGGGTCACCCTGGTGGACGGGAGCGGCGCGCCGCCTCGCGGGCCGGTGGACATCGTGATCGAGGGGAACCGGATCGCCTCGATCCGGAGCGTCGGGGATCCCAGCGTCCGCGCCGAGGCGGCCGAGGCGGGGCCGGACGGCCGGGTGATCGACGGGCGCGGCATGTGGGTCCTTCCGGGGTTCGTGGACCTGCACGGCCACATCCACGCGGCGCGCGAGGCGACCCCGGCCGAGTACGTGTTCAAGCTCTGGATGGCGCACGGGGTCACGACGGTCCGCGACCCCGGCTCGGGAGACGGGCTGGACTACGTGCTGCGCGAGCGCGAGCGCAGCGCCCGGAACGAGATCGTGGCCCCCCGCATCTTCGCCTACGTGGGGGTGGGGCTCGACTGGGAGCGGCCGGTGGACACGCCCGAGGCCGCCCGCGCCTGGGTGCGCCACGTGGCCGAGCGGGGCGCCGACGGCGTGAAGCTGCGCGACGTCTACGATCCGGCGGTGGCCGCCGCCGTGTTCGAGGAGGCGCGGGGGCGGGGGCTCGGCTCGGCCGCGCACCTGACGCAGCTCGGGGTGGCGCGGATGAACGCGCTGGACGCGGCCCGCGCCGGGCTGCTCACCCTGGAGCACTGGTACGGCCTCCCGGAGGCGCTGTTCGATGACCGCACCGTGCAGCGCTTCCCGCTCGACTACAACTACAGCGACGAGTACCACCGCTTCGCCGAGGCCGGCCGGCTGTGGCGGCAGACGGCCCGACCCGGCAGCGAGCGCTACGAGTCGGTGACCGGCGAGCTGCTCGAGCGCGGGCTGGTGCTCGATCCCACCCTCACGATCTACGAGGCGAACCGGGACGTGATGCGCGAGCGGGAGGCGGAGTGGCACGAGCGCTACACGCTCCCCTCGCTGTGGGCCTTCTTCCAGCCGAGCCGCGAGGCGCACGGCTCCTACTGGTTCCGCTGGACGACGGCGGACGAGATCGCCTGGAAGGAGAACTTCCGCCTCTGGATGGACTACCTGTCCGACTACCACGCGCGGGGCGGGCGCGTCTGCACCGGCTCGGACTCCGGCTACATCTACAAGGTGTACGGCTTCGGCTACATCCGGGAGCTCGAGCTCCTGCAGGAGGCGGGGCTGCACCCGCTGGAGGTCGTCCGGGCGGCGACTCTGTGCGGGGCCGAGGCCCTGGCCCGGCCCACCGGGCGGCCTCCCGAGTTCGGGACCGTGGAGCCCGGGCGGCTGGCCGACCTGGTCGTGGTGCCGGCCAACCCGATCCAGGACTTCAAGGTGCTGTACGGGACCGGCGCCGTGCGCCTGGACGAGGCCTCCGGCGAGGTGCGACGGGTGGGAGGGGTGCGCTGGACCATCAAAGACGGAATCGTCTACGACGCGCCGCGGCTCCTCGAGGACGTGGCGCGGATGGTCGAGGAGGCCCGGGCGGAGGGGGGCGGCACGGAGACGGACGGCGTGGCGGAGTCCCCGCGGGGGGCGGCGCCGTGAGCTCGTCCGGCGCGTCGGGAGGTCCGGACGGCGGCGTCCCCCGGGGCCCGATTTCCTTGCCGCGTCCGGAGGGCCCCGGTAGCTTGGCGCGAATGCGCAACACCGCAGCCGGGCCCGCAGCCGACGCCTCCGCCGGTCCCCTCGAGGCCGGCGAGGAGGCCCCCGCCTCCGGGCTGAACGGGAAGGGCACCAGGCGGATGCACATCTTCGCCAAATGCGAGCACTTCACCGCCTCGCGCGAGCTGCGCGAGGCGGGCCTCTACCCGTACTTCGTCCCGATCGAGGAATCCCACGACACCTACGTGGTGGTGGGGGGCGAAGAGAAGATCATGGTCGGCTCCAACAACTACATGGGGCTGACGCACGACCCCCGTATCCTCGAGGCGTCCCGGAAGGCGATCGACCGCTACGGCAGCGGCAACACGGGCAGCCGCTTCCTGAATGGGAACCTGGACCTCCACGATCGGCTGGAGCGCGAGCTCGCCGACTTCGTGGGGAAGGAAGCGGCGCTCGTCTTCAGCACCGGCTACCAGACCAACCTCGGCACGCTCGGCGCGCTCATCGGCCGGAACGACACCGTCTACGTGGACAAGCTGGACCACGCGAGCATCCAGGACGGTGTCCGCCTCGGCTTCGGACGGGTGCAGCGCTTCGGGCACGGCGACCTGGCCATGCTCCGCCGCATGCTGGAGGCCGAGAGCGCCGAGCGCGCCGAGCGCGGCAAGCTGATCGTGGTGGACGGCGTGTACAGCATGGAGGGCGACATCGCCGACCTCCCCGCCCTGGTCGAGCTGGCGGAGGAGTTCGACGCGGGGCTGCTGGTGGACGACGCGCACGCGCTCGGCGTCCTCGGGCCCACCGGAGCCGGCACCCCGGACCACTTCGGGCTCGCCGACCGGGTGGACCTGATCGTGGGGACCTTCAGCAAGTCGCTGGCCTCGATCGGCGGATTCGCGGCCGGCGACGCGTCGGTGATCGAGTACCTTCGCAACCACGCCCGCGCCCTGATCTTCAGCGCCAGCATGCCGCCCGCGGCGGTGGCGACCGTCCTCAAGGCGCTCGAGATCATCCGGGAAGAGCCGGAGCGCCGCGAGCGGCTGTGGGCGAACACGCGGAAGATGATGGACGGCTTCCGAGCGATCGGCTTCGAGATCGGCCCCACGGAGACGCCGATCGTGCCGATCCTGATCGGCCCGATGGTGAAGACCTTCCGCTTCTGGCGGGAGCTGCTGGACGCCGGTGTGTTCACGAATCCGGTGGTCCCCCCCGCGGTGCCGGAGGGGAGCTGCCGCCTGCGCACCAGCTACATGGCCACCCACACCGACGAGCAGCTCGACTTCGTGCTCGACCGGGTGGAGCGGATCGGGAAGAAGCTGCAGGTGGTGTGAGCCCCGCGTCCGGCGGGGCGCTCGAGGTCCTGGAGGTCCGGAGCCGCGACGACCGCGAGGCGTTCATCCGGCTCCCCTGGGCGCTCTACCGCGGCGATCCGCGCTGGGTGCCGCCCTTGCTTCGCGACATGCGCACCCTGCTGGACCCGCGGAAGCACCCCTTCCACCGCCACTCGGAGGCCGCCCTCTTCCTCGCGCTGCGGGACGGGGTGCCCGTCGGTCGGATCGCGGCGATCGACAACCGCCGCCACCGGGAGTTCCACCACGAGCCGGTGGGCTTCTTCGGCTTCTTCGAGGCCGAGCGCGACCCCGGGCTGGCGGGCGCGCTGCTGGAGCGGGCCGCCGCGTGGCTCCGCGAACGGGGGCTTCAGGCCGTCCGCGGCCCCACGAGCTTCTCGACCAACGAGACGGCCGGGCTGCTGGTCGAGGGGTTCGACGGCCCGCCCGCGCTGATGATGCCCTACAACCCGCCCTGGTACGAGCCGCTCCTCGAGGGGGCCGGCTTCCGTCCCGTGAAGGACCTGCTCGCCTACCTGCTCACCGACGACCGGCCGCCCGACTACCTGGTCCGGGGGGCCGAGATCGTCCGCAAGCGGACCGGGGCGCGGGTCCGGCCGCTCCGGATGGAGCGGTTCCACGAGGAGCTGGAGACGGTCCGCCGGATCTACAACGCGGCCTGGGAGCGGAACTGGGGCTTCGTGCCGATGACGGACGAGGAGCTGGCGCACATGGCCGCCGAGCTCAAGCCGATCGTGGACCCGAACCTCTGCCTGTTCGCGGAGCTCCCGTCGGGCGAGACGATCGGCTTCGCGCTCGCCCTGCCCGACTTCAACCGGGTGCTCCGGCGCCTGAACGGCCGGCTCTTCCCCCTCGGCTGGCTGAAAGCCCTGTGGCTGTCGCGCCGGCTGGACAGCATGCGCGTCCTCACGCTCGGAGTGACCC
Source organism: uncultured Gemmatimonadota bacterium (assembly GCA_964613475.1). Lineage (GTDB taxonomy): Bacteria > Gemmatimonadota > Gemmatimonadetes > Palauibacterales > Palauibacteraceae > CAZTGV01. Next base: position 11,250 of record CAZTGV010000005.1, on the reverse strand, counting down.
CGGAGCACCGGCGCCGGGGCCTCGACGCGCTCCTCATCCGCGAGCTCATCCGACACGGGTCGGCGCGGGGGATCGGCCGCGCCGAGCTCTCCTGGGTGCTGGAGGACAACCAGGCCATGCGGGGGGCGCTGGAGCGGCTCGGGGGGCGGGTCTACCGGCGGTACCGGCTGTACGAGGCCCCCCTGTGAGCGGCGCGGCGCGGCGGGCGCTCGTCACGGGGGCGACCGGCTTCGTCGGGAGCCACGTGGCGGAGGCCCTCGCGGCGGCGGGCTGGCGACTCCGCTGCTCCCTGCGGGCGACGAGCCCCACCCGGTGGATCGAGGGGCTCGAGGCGGAGCGGCTCGAGCTCGACCTGAGCGGCCCGTCGGAGGCGGCCCTCGAAGCGGCGCTCTCCGGGGCGGAGGCCGTGGTGCACGTGGCCGGGATCACCCGGGCGCGCGAGGAGGCCGCCTACGTCCGGATCAACGCCGAGGCGACGGAGCGGCTGGCGCGCGCCGCGGCGGCCGCGGGGGTGCGCCGCTTCGTGCTGGTGAGCAGCCTCGCGGCACGGGGTCCCGACGGGGCCGACGGGCCGGTGAGCGCCTACGGGCGGAGCAAGCGGGAGGCGGAGGCGCGGCTGCGGGAGGCGTCCCCCGGCGGCGCGGGCATGGAGGCGGTGGCCCTGCGCCCGGGCGGTGTGTACGGGCCGCGCGACAAGGAGCTCCTGCCGCTGTTCCGCGTGGCGGCGCGCGGCTGGCTCCCGGCCCCGGCCGGAGGCGCCCCCCTCCAGCCCGTCTACGCGACGGACGTGGCGAGGGCCTGCCTGCGGGCGGTCGAGACCGCCGCGCCCGGTTTCGGCCCCTGGCCGGTCGTCGGGGCGGGGCGCCACGGATGGGCGCAGGTGGCCGCCGCGCTGGAGGGGGCGCTCGGTCGGCGGGTGCGGCGCGTGCGCCTCCCGCCCGGCCTGTTCGAGGCGGCCGCCGGCGCCTCGGAGCGGATCGCCCGGGCGCTCGGCAGGCCGCCCCTCCTCGACCGTCGCCGCGCCCGCGACCTGTCCCGCCACGCCTGGACGGCGGACCCGACCCCGACCGAAGCCGCCCTCGGATGGCGCCCCGAGGTGGGGTTGGCCGAGGGGCTCGCCCGCACGGCGCGCTGGTACCGCGAGGCGGGGTGGCTGCCGGCGTGAGCCGGAGCGCCTCGCGCGCCTCCGGCCTCCTGCCCATCGACCGACTCTTCCTCGCCTACATCGGCGCTACCGGGCTGCTGCTCCTGCTGGCCGGAGGCGCCGCGGCGTGGGCCCTGGCGGCCCTGCACGCCGGCGGGGCCGCCGCGGCGGTCGTCTGGAGCCGCGCTCCGCTGCCGGTCGGCCGCGCGGCGCGCTTCCTACGGCTCGCCTACCCGGTCGCCCTCACGCCCCTCCTGTACGCCGAGCTCGCCGTCCTCAACCAGCTCTTCGGGACCGGCTACCTGGACGCCACCGTCCAGGCGTGGGAGGCGGCCCTGTTCGGGGTCCAGGCGAGCGTGGAGTGGAGCCGCGCCTGGCCGGGCTTCTGGTGGTCGGAGCTCCTCCACCTCGGCTACGTCTCCTACTACGCGCTCGTCCCGGTGGCGCTGCTGGGCGTGTGGGCCACGCGCGGGGACGATGCCCTGCACCGGGCCACCGTAGCGACGGCGCTGGCGTTCTTCGCCAGCTACGCCGTCTTCATCGTCTTCCCGGTCGCCGGCCCGCGCTACCTGTTTCCGAAGATCGAGGGACCGCCCGCCGAGGGCGCCCTGTTCGGTCTCGTGCACGCGATCCTGGAAGGGGCTTCCTCGAAGGGGACCGCGTTCCCGAGCTCGCACGTGGCGGCGGCCGGGGCGGCCGTGTGGACGGCCGGGCTGGAGGACCGCCGCTGGGGGTGGCTCCTGGCGCTGCCGTGGCTGGCCCTCACCGCGGGCACGGTGTACGGCCGCTTCCACTACGCCGTGGACGCGCTGGCCGGAGTCGTGATGGCGCTCGCCGCGGTGGCGGTGGCCCGGCTCGCGGGATCGGTTCAGGAGGCCGAGGTGGCCCGCGCCTCCTCGTCGTCGCCCGGGTCCGCTTCGCGCTCCGGCGCTTCGGCGGACGCGCCGGCCTCCTCGGCCGCGGACTCGAGCGGCTCCGGCAACTCCAGCGCGAGGATGGAGGAGGGGTCCACCGGCTCGCCGCCCACGTAGAGCGACCAGTGCAGGTGGGGCCCGGTCACCCGGCCGGTCGCCCCCACCCGCCCGAGGAGCTCTCCACGCTCGACCCGGTCTCCCTGGCGGACCGCGAGCCGGGAGAGATGGAAGTACGCGCTGTACACGCCGAGGCCGTGATCCACGTAGACGGCCCGTCCCTGCAGCACGAAGTCCCCGGTGAGCGCCACCCGTCCCGCGGCGGCGGCCTGCACGGGCGCCCCCGTCCGTCCGGCGATGTCGAGGCCGAAGTGGCGGCTCCGGACCTGTCCGTCGTACAGCCGGCGCTGTCCGAAAGGGCTGGTGATCCGGTCCAGCCGCGGCCAGTCGAAGCCGTCCACCGCCAGCCACGCGGGAGTGACGGTCTCCAGGGTCGTCCCGATGCTCTCGCGCTCCCGCGCGAGCCGGGCCGCCACCTCCGGGTCCGGCGAACGGGTGCGCGAGCCGATCCGCAGGCGGGTGGCCGGCCAGCGTCGCGCTCGCACCTCGATCGGCATCGTCCACTCGACGACCGAGTCGGGGCCGGCCCGCACGCTCAGCGTGAGGGGGAGGGAGCCGGGCCGGTCCACCGGTAGCGCCCCGAGGGCCAGCCATCCTTCGGGCGTGGCGCGGAAGTGGAGCGGCCGCCCATCCAACGCCCCCCGGAGCTCGAGCGGCCGGCGGGCGCCGAGCGCGCGACGGAGTCGGACGGCCACTACGCTGCCCTCGACGGGCGCCGGCGGGTCCAGCGTGAGGCTGGGCGCGATCCAGGGGAGCGCGTGCGGGGGCCGCGGGGCCGCGATGGCCGGCAGCTCGGAGACCGGCGGCCGCTCCGCGCGCCCGTCCTCCCATCCGTCCCCATCGGCGGACGGGCCGTGGCCGAGCGACGGCCGGTCGGCGACGATCGGCGGGGGCGCCGGCGGCGGCGCACCGGCGCACGCCGTCGACAGCAGGGCGCACGCGGTCGCCAGCGGCGCGCGCGCGACCACGAGCCGGGTCGCGCCGGTGCTCGCGGCGCGACGCGTCCAGGGCGTCATCGTCTTCTTCCTCCTCGTCCCATCCACCCGCCCTCGGGGCGGCTTCCCCGTCCGGCCCGCCGCGGTCGAGTCGACCGCGGTTCCCGCGCCGGGACCTCGCCGGTGGAGAACCCCGGCCGGCCACGGAAGTTCATCGGAGGACCCGGGAGCGCCGCGCGCGGAGCCTGCGGGCAATCCGCGCGGAGCCCCGGGCAACCCGCGGGGAGCCCCGGGTATCCAACTCGGTGACGTCGGCCGGCCCGGGCCGGTCCGAGCGCACGATTCGCCGCGGACGCTCCCCGCCGGGAGCCGCGACCGCCGGCGGTCGGAGACTCCGAGGGGGAGCGTGGACGAACGGGAGCTCGTGGCGCGGGCGAGGCGGGGCGACCGGGTCGCCATGGAGCGGCTCTACGACGCGCACGCGCGGCGCGTGTTCGGGGTGGTCCGCCGGCTCGCCGGGGACGAGCACCTGGCGCAGGACCTCTCGCAGGAGGCGTGGATCCGCGCGTTCCAGAAGCTCCACCTGTTTCGGGGCGAGGCGGCGTTCGGGACGTGGCTGTACCGGCTGGCGACGAACGTTGCCCTGAACCGGCTGCGCAGCGCCTCGCGGCGCGAGGAGGTGGAGTCCTCCGCGGAGACGCCGCGCAGCACGCCGCCGCCGGACGAGGCGGTGGTGAATCGGCGGGTCCTGGCGGAGGCGTTGGACCGCCTTCCGCCGGGGTACCGGCAGGTGCTCATCCTCCACGATGTGGAGGGTTGGACGCACGATGAGATCGCGGAAACGCTGGATGTGGCCGTGGGCACGTCCAAGTCGCAGCTGCACAAGGCGCGGGCCCGGATGCGCGAGCTGATCGCCGCCGGGTCGCGCAGGAGCGAAGCGGGTGCCGATGTCTGAACACCTGAGCCTGGAGCGGATCTCGGAGCTGCTCGACGCGCCGGAGACGGCGGTCGAGGCGGGCCGGCCGCCGGCCTCGGACTTCGAGGCGGGTCGGCCACCGGCCCCGGATGCCGAGGGGGCCGCGGAGGCGCACCTGGAGGCGTGCGCCACGTGTCGCGCCGAGTACGAGCGCATGAGCCGCATGCGGATGGCGCTGTCCGCGATGGCCGAGGCAGACCCGCCCCCGGACGAGTGGCCGCGGGTCCTGGAGCGCCTGGAGGCGGAGCCCTCCGCGCCGGACATCTCTCCCCGAGGGCTCCTCCTGTCCGGCGTGTTCGCCGGGTGGCCGCTCCGGGCGGCCGCCGCGCTACTCCTGTTCGCCGGCGGCGTGGTGGCCGGGCTGCGGCTCACCGGGGGGCTCGCCCCCTCGGCCGATCCCGCTGCGGACGCCGGCTCCTTCGAGGCCCCCGGCCGGCTGGCGACCGCCGAACCGCCCACGGCCCTGGCGCCGGCGGACGCGGGGGGCGAGGAGGGGTCCGCCGCGGCCACCCTGCGCGCGATCGCCGAGCTGCGGGAGATGGGCGCTCCCCGGTGGGCGGCCACGGCCGGCTGGAGCGAGGGGAGCGGGAGCGGCGGCGCCGAGGCCGTGGACCCGGTCGCGGCCGCCGAGCGGCTGGCCCGCCTCGACGCGCTGATCCAGGCGTCCTATCAGGCGGTGGAGGAGTCGCCCGCCGACCCGGTCGCCAACGGGCTGCTCTTCCAGCTCGTCGACGAGCGGAACGCGCTCGCGAGCCGGCTCCGCGAGACCCTCCACCTGACCTCGCTGGAGTACCGATGAGTCGCGGGCTACCGGGCCGGAACGAACGCGCGCGACGGGGGGGGTCGAGGGCCGCTCTCGCCATCGGGCTGGCGTGCGGGCTCTCGGCGGCCGCCCTCCCCGCCCACGCGCAACAGGCGGGACCCCGCGGATGGCTGGGGCTCGGCCTCCAGGAGCATCTGCACTGCCGGGTGGACGCGGGCGAGACGGCGCGGCCCTGCGAGCGCCGACTCCTCATCTCCCAGGTCGTGGTGGACGGGCCGGCGGACCGGGCGGGGATCCAGCCGGGGGACACGCTGCTCGCCGTGGCCGGCCGCTCGCTCGGCGCGCCGGCCGAGCGCGAGCGCGCGCTCTCCCTGCTCCGTCCCGGCGCGCCCGTGGAGGTGACGCTCGGGCGCGGGTCCGGTCGGACCGCGGTGCGCCTGGTGCCGTCCGAGCGGCCGGCCCGCATCGGCACGGTGCGCGGCATGGGCGGCGCGGCGTCTCGGAGCGCGCGGGTCGGGGCCGCGCCGGCGCCGTCCCCGGGCCCCGAAGCCGCCGCGGCGGACGGAAGGTACGTGCTCGAGGTGGAGCTGGAGGACGGTCGCGTCGTGATGATCCGCCGCGTGCCGGAGGGCGAGGCGGTCGCGGCCGCGCCGGGGGTGATCCGCGTTCCGCTGCCGGAGCGCATCGCGGTCCCGCAGGTGCCGGCGGAGGCGCTGCGCGCGCGGCTGCCCGAGGGGGTGGACCGGGAGCTGTTCCGCTGGGTGGAGCTGCAGCTCGGGCCGGAGATGCAGGCGTTGCACGACTCCGTCTTCCGGCAGGCGCGCGCCCGCATGGACTCGCTCCGCCGGAACCACGAGCGGCGCGCCGTCGCCCGCGCGCGGGCGATGCGGGACGTCGGAGCGCGGGTGGAGGTGAGACCGCGTCCGCCCGGGTTGCTGGAGCGACGGCTGGCCGGGGCCGAGTTCGAGCCGATGGGCCCGGAGCTGGCCGAGTTCTTCGAGGCCGAGCGCGGCCTGCTCGTCCTGCGCGTGCTGCCGGGAACGCCCGCGGCCCGGGCGGGGCTGCGTCCCGGCGATGTGGTCGTCGAGGCCGCCGGGGCGCCGGTGGCGGCGCTGGAGGACCTCCGCGAGGCGCTGGCCGGAGCGTCGGCTCCGGTACCGCTCCGCTGGAACCGCAAGGGACGTCTGCACGAGGGTACCCTGCCGCGCTGAGCCTCCGTTCGGCCCTCCTCTCCACCGCCCGGCGCGTCTTTCGCCGTCGTCCCGCCGCTTCGTGCAGCGGACGGTTCGGGCCCGGGCGGGCGCCTGTTCCGCGTGTCCGCGATGCGGAAGATTGGCCCGCGTGACCCACGTGGAAGCTCCGGCGGAGGCCTGGCGCCCCGCCTTCGACGAACTCTCGGCCGAGCTCCGGGCGTCCTTCCGCGCCTGGGAGCGGGATCCCGCGCCCTGGCCGGAGGCGCGGATCTCCGCGCTCGCGCGTCGGGCCTTCCGCCTCCAGCACGCCGCCAACGGTCCGTACCGCAGCTATTGCCGACGGCTCGGCGTGGGGCCGGACGACGCGGCCGGTTGGCGAGACCTCCCGCCCGTGCCCACGGCGGCGTTCCGCCGGGTGGACCTCTGCCTCGGCGATCCGTCCGAGGCGCGCGCCGTTTTCCGGACGAGCGGGACGCGCGCCGGCACGCGCCACCGCGGGCGGCATCCGGTACTCGACCTCTCGCTCTACCGCGCCTCGCTCGAGGCCGCCTTCCGCCGCCACGTGCTCGGCGGTCCGGGGGAGGTCCCGGCCGACCCGCCGCGGATCCTCTCCCTGATTCCGCCCTTCCGGGCGGCGCCCGACTCCTCCCTCTCCTGGATGGCGGACGCGGTGCTCCGCCGCTTCGGGGCCCCGGGATCCGTCGTGGCGGCGGACGCGGAGGGCGTCCGGTGGGAGGCGGCGCACGCGGCGGCCGAGGCGGCGATCGAGGAGGGCGCGCCCCTGCTGATCCTCGCCACCACCCTCGCCGCCGACGCCTGGACGCGCCGCTTGGCGGAGTCGGGCGCGCGCATCGTCCTGCCCCCCGGCTCGGCGCTCATGGACACGGGCGGCGCCAAGGGGCGCGAGGGACTCCGGCGGGGCGAGGTGCTGGCGGCCGTGGAGGCGCGCCTCGGGATCCCGCCCGCCGCCGTGGTGAACGAGTTCGGCATGACCGAGCTCCTCTCCCAGCGCTACTCCCGTCCGGCGGCGGCCACTGGGCCGGGCGGCGAGCGTGGCGACCCCGAGCGTCCGCGCCTGTACGGTCCGCCCTGGCTGCGGACCCGGGCGCTCGATCCGGTCACGCTCGAGGAGCTGCCGGAAGGGGAGGCCGGCGTCCTGTGTCACCTCGATCTGGCGAACGCGGGAAGCGTCTGCGCGATCCTCACCGAGGACATGGGGCGCGTCCGGGCGGGCGTGGTCGAGTGGCTCGGCCGGGCGAGCGGCGCCCCCCCGCGGGGCTGCTCGCTGGCCACCGCCGAGCTGCTGGCCGCCCAGGAGGGCTGAGGGGACCGGTGCGCGGCCCGGACGAGGGACCGGTGCGGGGGCGGATGCAGCGGCCGGACGAGGAACCGCTGCGGGGGCCGGACGAGAACGGGACGGCGGGACCCTTCGAGCCCTGGTGGCTCCCCGGCCTCGCGGGCGTGCGCGGTGAGGGGCGCTCGGCGCGACCGGCCGCGCCCGACGGATGGCACGAGGGCCGGACGGCCGCGGGGGTCGCGTTCCGGACGCCCCGGCTCACCGCCGGGAGCGCGGACGCGGTGGCGA
>CAZTGV010000005.1:0-3523 GCA_964613475.1 uncultured Gemmatimonadota bacterium | reverse complement strand
GTGGTCTACGTGGCCGGCGATCCCGCTCGCTTCGGGCGCCGGCTGGCGGCCGCGCTCGAGGCCGAGGCGGCGCGCATCCCGCGCCCTCCGCCCACCGCTGAGGAAGCGGTGGCGATCCGGTCGGCGCGGGCGGAGGCCGAGTTCGCCGGGTACGGGGCCGGTGAGGAGGCCACCGTCTTCGGCGCGCCGGACCTCGCCTGGACGGTGCTCGTCACGGAGGATCCGGCCCCGCTCGCGGCCCCTCTCCGCCGGCTGGTGCGGGTCTGCCCGATGACGGACGCCGAGGCGCTCGAGACGGTGCTGCGACCGCTCGAGGGCCGCATCCAGTCCATCGGTTACGCGGGCGAGCGCGGCCTCGCCGGCCTCGCCGAGGTTGCCGTCCGCCTCGGCGTCGCCCGCCTGGCGCCGCTCGGTACCGCGGCCTGGCCGCCGTCCGACTGGCGGCACGACGGGCGCTTCCAGCTCCTGCCGCTCCTCGATTGGACGGAGTGGGAGGCGGAGGAGCAGGTCGCGAAGGGGGCATCGGAACCGGACGTCTGGGCGCGCTACACGGCCTTCCTGCGGGCGCCGCCCCGGCTGGCTCTCGAGTGGCACGACCCCGAGAGCCCGGCTCGCGCCTGGCTCGTGCTCAACACCCTCCGGGGCGGCGCCGCCGGCGGAGGGACTCGCATGCGCGCGGGCCTGACGCGGGAAGAGGTGACCTTCCTCGCCAAGGTGATGGAGCTCAAGTTCTCCATCGCCGGGCCGCCGATCGGCGGCGCCAAGTCCGGCCTCGATTTCGACCCCGCCGACCCGCGGAAGCCCGAGGTCCTCGCCCGCTGGTTCCGGGCGATCCGGCCCTACCTCGAGGCCTGCTACGCGACGGCGGGCGACCTGAACGTGGATGAGCTGCGCGAGGTGCTCCCCGCCACGGTCGAGATCGGCCTGCTCCATCCCCAGCAGGGGGTCGCGCGGGGGCACTTCGGCCTGGCCGGGGAGGCGCTCGCCGACCGGCTGGCTGCCATGCGGCGCGGTCTGGAGGCCACCGTAGAGGGCTCCCTCGGCGTGCCGGGGCTGACGCTCCGCACCTCCGACCTGGTGACCGGCTTCGGCGTGGCCACGGCCGCGCTGCGCCTGTACGAGCGGCGCGGGCGCTCGCTCCAGGACGTGCGCGTCCTGATCGAGGGCTTCGGCAACGTGGGGGGCGCGGCCGCCCTCTACCTGTCGCGCTGGGGCGCGCGGGTGGTCGGGGTGGTGGACGCGGTGAGCGCCCTCGTCGCGCCGGAGGGGCTCGGCGCCGAGCGGGTGGAGGAGCTGCTGCGGGCGCGCGAGGGGAACACGCTGCCGCTCTCAATGCCGGCCAAAGAGGCGGCCACCGCCCGCGCCGCCTTTCGGGAGGCCGAGGCCGAGATCTACGTCTGCGCGGCGGCCTCCGGCACGCTCGGCCGGGCGGCGCTCGAGCGGCTGGATGGCCGGGGCGTGGAGGCGATCGTATGCGGGGCGAACCGACCCTTCGCCTCCGCCTTTCCCGGCGACACGGAGCTCGAGCGGGACGCCGACGCCCGCTTCGCGGTGGTGCCGGACTTCATCGCCAACTGCGGCGCCGCGCGCGCCTTCTCGCACCACATCGCGCGGGACGAGCCGTCGGAGCCGCGTGAGGTGTTCGACGCGGTCGAGACCACCGTGTGCGAGGCGCTGGACGAGGCGGTCGCGCGGGCGGGCGGCGCCGAGCGCGGCCTGCACGCCGCCGCGCTCGGCGCGGCGCTGGACCGAATCGGCGCCGCCTGACCGGAGATTCCGAACCGGCGGCCGTCAGAAGTCGAGCGCCGAGTCGTCCTCGCGTGCCGGGTCGTCCGGCCGGCCCATCCGGGCGCGCTCCTCGGGGGTGATCGGGCGGCGGCCCGCGAAGCCGGCCTCCACCTCGTGCCAGTGCCCCACCCGCTCCTCGCCGTAGCGCCAGCAGAGATAGACCCAGCGTCCGTCCAGCGTGGTGGGGAAGTCCACCAACCCGTGCTCGAGGCCGCCGACCGGAAAGCGGATCCCCCGGCCGATCAGCTCCTCCTGGATGCGCCGCTCGATCTCCCGGGCCCCGGCGCGCAGCGCCCGCCGGTGAGCGAGGAACTCCGGGTGGTCCGGGTTGCCGGGCCGGGTCACCGCCTCTCCCCACAGCGCGTCCAGCAGCTGGAGCTTCTCGTGCCGCTCGGCGAGTGCCCGCTGGCGCCCTCGGATGCCCTCCAGGACGCCGCGCACGGCGGGCAGGAGCGCCTCGGCCTCCTCGACCGTGAACGCCCGGCGGCTCAAGGATTCTCCCGTTTGTCCGGGGCCCGGGAACGGGCTACTCTTGAACCGATGCACGGGGCCGGTTTCTCCGGTCCCATCGCACGTTCGGGCCGGCCTTCCCCGCCCCGGCCCGTCTCCCGGGCGCGGCGGCCCGCGGGGCGGCGCGAGCCGCCCAAGGGCGAGCCCGGACCGTTGACGACCCGAATCACGGACGTCCGATGAGCACAGCGACGAACCCCACTTCCGAGCGCGCGAGTCCTCCCGCCGAGGGCGACACGATCACCTTCCAAGATGGCTGGCTCCGGGTTCCGAGCCACCCCGTGATCCCGTGGATCGAGGGAGACGGGACCGGTCCGGACATCTGGCGGGCGGCGCGGCGCGTGTTCGACGCGGCCGTGGAGCGGGCGTACGGTCGCGAGCGCGGGATCGACTGGCGCGAGGTGCTGGCGGGCGAGAAGGCGAACGCGAAGCTGGGGAGCTGGCTTCCCGACGAGACGCTCTCGGCGATCGACCGGCACCTGGTCGCCATCAAGGGGCCGCTCACCACCCCGGTCGGCGGCGGCATCCGGTCGCTGAACGTGGCGCTGCGCAAGAAGCTGGACCTCTTCGCCTGCGTCCGGCCGGTGCGCTGGTACCGGGGCGTCCCCTCTCCGGTGAAGGCGCCCGAGGACGTGGACATGGTCATCTTCCGCGAGAACACGGAGGATGTGTACGCCGGGATCGAGTGGCCGGCCGGCAGCGAGGAGGCGAACCGGATCATCGACTTCCTGCGCCGGGAGCTGGGCGTCACCGGGATCCGTTTCCCGGCGAGCAGCGGGATCGGGATCAAGCCGGTCTCGGAGGAGGGGACGCGGCGGCTGGTGCGGGCGGCGATCGACTACGCCCGGGAGCGGGAGTACGGGAGCGTCACCCTCGTCCACAAGGGGAACATCATGAAGTTCACCGAGGGGGCGTTCCGCGACTGGGGCTACCAGGTGGCGAAGGAGGAGTTCGGGGCCGAGGAGATCGACGGCGGTCCCTGGTGCCGGACGCCGGAGGGGATCGTGATCAAGGACGTCATCGCCGACGCCTTCCTCCAGCAGGTGCTGACCCGCTCCTCCGAGTTCGACGTGATCGCCACCATGAACCTGAACGGCGACTACATTTCCGACGCGCTGGCCGCGCAGGTCGGCGGGATCGGCATGGCTCCCGGCGCGAACATCAACTACCAGACCGGGCACGCCGTCTTCGAGGCGACCCACGGGACGGCGCCCAAGTACGCCGG